>NZ_JBEXVF010000012.1:0-196672 GCF_040629235.1 Amycolatopsis sp. NPDC005961
CGGCTCACCGGGCGGTCGGTGACGCTGCGGCTGGACGAGGTGCGCGCGGTGCACGCTCCAGGTGAAGCCGTGCCGCTCGGCGGCCGCGAAGAGCTCGTCCGAAACCGCAGCTCAACAGCCAGCACCCTACCCAAGATCAGCGATCTTGAGTCAAAGGCAGGTAAGGTGACGGAATGGTCATGCGGGTGGCGATTCCCGTGCTGCCGTGCCGAGATGTGCAGGCAGCGCGGTCGTACTTCACGGACGTGCTCGGATTCGACACCATATTCACCTGGGAGACCCCACCTAGCTACGCGGCCGTGATCCGCGACACCGCCGAGTTCCACCTGTACGCCGAAAGCAGCGTCGGCCCGGCCAGGGTGACGGTTATCGTCGACGACGTCGATTCCTGTCACGACGAGTTGCGCGCCCGCGGCGCCGACATCGTCGAGCCACTGGCTGACCGGCCCTACGGGATGCGCGACTTCAACGTACGGACACCCGATGGGCACTTGTTGATCTTCAGCCAGCCGCTTACCGAGTACGGGTGACCATCAGCGGACCAGCCGGAAGAATGACCGGACCTAAGTCGCTGCCCTGGGCGCCGAACCGCCGGCAGCCGAGCCGGGCCATCAGCTCGCGCCACGCCTCGGATATCCGCTCGATCCCCCACCCCGGCGCGGCCGGCTTGTCGCTGAAGCCGTAACCGGGAAGCGATGGGCAGACCCCTGGAACGGGCCGCTTAGTGCGCAGATTTTCGCCGTTCACACGACGAAACCGCAGCTCAACAGCCAGCACCCTACCCAAGATCGGCGATCTTGAGCCAAGTCAGGTCGCCGTCCGGCACCCCGGGCCGGCGGACGCCCAGTGCGCCGGGATCGGTCGCTAGCCGGTCCCCCTCGGTGAGACCTCGCCGACATTCGCCTGGTCGAGCAAACGTATCGAATGATACGTTCTCGTTCGTGACGAAGTCTGCGAGGTGATCCCGATGATCGACGTCTATGAAGCGGTCACGAGCCGGCGGGCGGTGCGGGCCTTCGACGACCGGCCGGTCCCGAAAGAGGTGCTGGAGCGGGTGCTGTTCGCGGCGGCCTGGGCGCCGTCCGGGTCGAACCTCCAGCCGTGGCATGCCTACGTGCTGACCGGCGCGCCGCTGGCCGAGCTCAAGAAACGCGCCGGCGAGCGCCTGGCCGCGGGCGATCCCTGGGATGAGCCGGAGTACGAGATGTACCCGTCCGCGCTGAAATCCCCGTACCGCGAACGCCGATCCGAGTTCGGCGAGCACCGCTACGGCGCGCTCGGCATCCCGCGCGAAGACGGGGAAGCGCGGCAGCGGGCCGCTTCCGCGAACTGGGATTGCTTCGGCGCTCCCGCCGCGTTGTTCTGCTACCTCGACCGCGAGCTGGGCCGGCCCCAGTGGTCCGACGCCGGCATGTACCTGCAGACCGTCATGCTGCTCCTGCGTGCGGAGGGGCTGCACAGCTGCCCGCAGATGGCGTGGGCGAAGTTCCACCGGACCGTCTCGGAGATCGTGGCGCCGCCGCCCGGGCTGTTGCTCTTCTGCGGCCTGTCGATCGGCTTCGAGGACCTCGCGGCGGACCGGTCCCGCATCGGCCGGGCGCCGCTCGGCGCCACGGTCACGTTCGTCGACGCCTGACACGTCCGTCCGGCCGGAGCCCGCCTGGCTGACCGGAGTCGACAAATCGGCTAACCGAAGGCCGTCAGGAGCTTGTCCAGTGCGGTGCGGGCCGTGGCGGAGGTGTAGGGGCCGAGAGCCACGAGGGACGCGACCAGTGCCGCGACCTCGCCCGGGCTGAACGTCACCGGCGGCACGACGGCCGGCATCGAGAGCCGGTAGCCGCCGCCGACGCCGCGCTTCACCTCGACCGGGACACTCGCCTCGCGCAGGCGCGTGACGTCGCGCTCGACGGTCCGCACGGTCGTCCCGGTGCGCTCGGCCAGCACTCGGCCGGTGACGAACCGGGGCGCCCGCGCGCGCATCTCCTCGATCAGGGCGTGCTGGCGCTCGACCAGCGGCACGGCCTGGTGCAGCTGGGTCATCCCCGGGTAGCGGCCGGAGCCGACGAGCCGATCCACGCGCGCCCCCCTAGCCGACATGGCTTTGTCGGGAATCGGATTCTACGGTGATTCCATGATCCTGGTCCGTCCCGCTTCGCACTTCGAAGACGTCGCTTCGATCCTCAACCCCAGCGGGAACGAGCGCGCCTGCTGGTGCCTCGCTTACCGCGTCACTTCGGCCGAATACAGCGCGCTGCGCGGCGAAGCGCGGGCGGAGCGCGTCCGGGGCCTTTGCGCGGACGAGCCCGCGCCGGGCGTGCTCGCCTACGACGGGGACACGCCGGTCGGGTGGTGTGGCGTCTCGCCGCGG
This sequence comes from Amycolatopsis sp. NPDC005961, assembly GCF_040629235.1. Lineage (NCBI taxonomy): Bacteria > Bacillati > Actinomycetota > Actinomycetes > Pseudonocardiales > Pseudonocardiaceae > Amycolatopsis > Amycolatopsis sp. NPDC005961. Next base: position 2,369 of record NZ_JBEXVF010000012.1, read on the forward strand.
TCGCGCATGGAGCGGTTGAAACGCTCGCGGACGATGCCCGCGCTCGACGACCTGCCGGTGTGGAGCGTGGTGTGCTTCGTGGTGCGCTCGTCGCACCGGCGTCGAGGCGTGTCGGCGGCGTTGCTGGCCGGGGCGGTCGACTACGCGCGTGCGTCCGGCGCCCCGGCGGTCGAGGGCTACCCGGTCGACCCGGAGGGCGCGCGCATCAGCTCGAGCGCGGCCCACGTCGGCACGACGTCGCTGTTCGAAGCGGCGGGGTTCGAGCGGGTCCGGGCGACCGAAGCGCGGGCGGACCGCCGGGTCCGCTGGCTGATGCGGCTCGATCTCCGCTGATCAGAGGTCCAAGACGACGTCCTCCCGCGGCCGCGCGCAGCAGACGAGCGCCTTGCCCGCCGCCGGCGGCTCCAGGGGCTCCGGGTCGTACTCCACCCGGCCCGAGAGCACCGGCGTCACGCACGTGTGGCAGACCCCGGTCCGGCACGACCAGCGCGTCGGGACGTCGCACGCCTCCGCGAACTCCAGCAGGCTGGGGTACTCCTCGCTCCACGGCACCGTGAGCCCGCTGCGCGCGAACATCACCGCCGGGCCGGTTCCCGCCGCGCCCGCCGGGGCGTGCGGGGTCTTCCGGACGACGCCGGTCAGTCCCGGGTTGATCGCGGACACCCCGCCGAACAGTTCACTGTGGACGCGAGAGGCGTCGAAACCCAGTGACACCAGGGACTCCCGCATCGCCGTCATGAACGCGTCCGGGCCGCAGAGGTACGCGGTCGCGTCCCGCGGCAGGTTCAAAGTGGACAATACTTCGCGGGTGAGCCGGCCGCTTTCCGTCGTGTAGCGGACGTGCTCGCGACCGTCGGGCAGGCTCGCCAGCAGCCGGTGCGCCTCGGCCGCGAACGCCTGCTCGGCCGCGGTCCGGGTGGTGTGCAGCCACCAGACCGGCTGCGAAGCCCGGCGAGCGGCCAGTGCGTGGAGCATCGCCAAGACCGGCGTCACGCCGATGCCCGCGGACACCAGCACCACGGGACGGTCGTCGCCCGCCAGGACGAAGTCGCCGCGGGGTGCCGCGACGTCCACCAGCGCGCCGGGCGCGAGCCGGCTGGTGAGGTAGCTGCTGACCACGCCGTCGCGCTTGACGCTGATGCGGTACTCGGCATCCGACGGCGCCGCGGACAGCGAGTAGCTGCGGACCGGTGCGGGGTCGCCGGCGCCGGGGACGCGCAGCGTGAGGTACTGGCCGGGCTCGGGACGGGGGAGTGGCTCGCCGTCGTCGGCGGCCAGGTGGATCGAGGACACGGCCGGGCTTTCGGGCACCACCCGGGCGACGCGCAACGGCCGGAAGCCGCGCCACCCGCTCGGCGCGGGCGCGGGCTTCGCCGCGAGCAGGTCGCGGAAGGACCCCTGCCAGCCGGGGCTGAGCGCCGGGATGTCGACGGCCTTGCGGAGCGCCTCGGTGTCGCGGCCTGGCAGGTACAGGAGCGCGTCGATGTCCGCGACGCTCATCTCGTGGCGGCCGGTCCGGGTGCGGACGATCTCGTCGCCGGCCTCGACGTGGCCTTCGGTGACGACGCGCAGGTAGAAGCCGGGTCGGTGGTGCGCGACCAGCAGCGATGGCATCCGCGGCTCGCCCAGGCGCATCCCGACGCGGAAGCACGTGACGCGGGGCTGGGTGACCTCGAACTCGGCCTCGCCGATCCGGTAGCGGTCGCCGATGTGCACTTCGTCGTCGGGCAGGCCGTCCACGGTGAAGTTCTCGCCGAACTGGCCGTCTTCGAGGTCGTCGCGGCCGAGGAACCGCCGCCAGTGCTCGTAGGACTGACGCTGGTACACGAGCACCGCGCGGTTCTCGCCGCCGTGGCCGCCCAGGTCGCCCTGGCCGTCGCCGTCGACGTTGAGCCGGCGGACCAGCAAGCGGCCTTCGACGGGGTACTTGAAGATTCCCGTGTGGACGGTGCGCCCTTCCCAAGGCACGTCCTTCGGCATCCCGACGTTCAGTGACACCAAGCGGGCCATCGTGGTCGTCTCCTTCAGTCCGCGGCGGTACGGGAGCGCTGGTAGTGGCGCCGGGCCTTCATGCGGTTGCCGCACACGGCCATCGAGCACCAGCGGGCGCTGTTGGGCTTGCTGTGGTCGATCAGGAAGAGCCGGCACTCCGGGTTGGCGCACGGGCGCAGCCGGCCGGGGCTCGACTTCGCGAGCGCGTCCCAGGCGAGCACGGCCCGCGCGGCGGCGGACCGGCCGGCGGGGACGTCGAGCACCCACTCGACGCCGTCGTCGCCGAAGGCCGCCCGGTAGGTGACGTCGTCGACGAACCGCGCGGCGGCGCGGGGCTCGGCCTGACCGCGGACGATCCCTTGCAGCGCGGACCGAGCCTCCAGCAGCGCGCGGTGCTCGTCGCCGCCGGCCGGTTGCCCGTGGTCGGCGAGCCACTGCCGGGCCGCCCGCTCGTCGGCGAGGTCGTCCGCGGGGGCGCCGTCGCGGACCGGGGTCGTGTTCAGCAGATCGAGGAGCAGTGTCTCGTCGGTCATCGGCCTAACCTCCAAACTCACTGTTGACAGGTTACCCTACCGGTGCTTCCATGTCTAACCATCAAACAAAGTTAAAAAGGTTAGGAGGAGGTCATGGGACTGGCCTGGCAGCAAGGACCACTGGCGACGCGGGGGGTGGGGCACTTCCTGGTCGAGCAGCCGCTGCCCGAGCGGCTGCTGTTCGCCGAGCCGCTGCGGCGGCGGATGCGCGTGCGGTTCGGCGGGGAGTGGGTGGCCGACAGCGAGGACGTCGTCCTGCTGCACGAACCCGGCCGGTACCCGGTGGCGTACTTCCCGCTCGCCGACGTCCGCGACGACGTGCTCGTCGCCGAGGACCGGACGACGACGCACCGCGACCTCGGGCCGACCGAGTGGTACGCCGTCTGGACGGCCGACAAGCAGGCCCCGCGCGCGGCCTGGCGCTACACCGGCCTCCCGGGCCACGCCGACGTCCTGGGCGACCGCGTCGCCTTCGCCTGGCGGGCGATGGACGCGTTCTACGAGGAGGAGGAGCGGATCGTCGGCCACGCGGCCGACCCGTACCACCGCATCGACATCCGGCAGACCGCACGCCACTTGGTTGTGCGCGACGGCGACCGCGTCGTCGCCGAGACCCGGCGGCCGGTCGTGCTCTACGAGTCGGGCTTCGCGCCGCGCTGGTACGTGCCGCGCGAGGACATCGACCTGACGGCGCTGACGCCGGTCGAGGGCGAGACCTTCTGCCCGTACAAGGGATTGGCGGGCTACTTCGACATCGGGTCCGGCAAACGCGCCGCGTGGTCGTACCCGGAGGCGTGGCCCGAGGTCGAGCGGGTGTCCGGGTTCGTGTCGTTCGAACCGGACGTCGTCGACGTGACCCTCGACGGCCGCAAGCTCGCCCTCGAACCGGGGCAGAGCGTCACCCCGCACGGCATCGACCGGGGCCTGGACCCCGACGAACTCCTTGCTCCGAAGGGAAACTGAGATGACTTCCTTGAAGGACCGCACGGTCCTCGTGATCGGCCGCGGCAGCGGCATCGCCCGCGCGGTGACGCTCGCCGCCCGCGCGGCCGGGGCCACGGTCGTGGTCGCCGGACGCGACGAAAAGTCCCTGGTCTACGACGATCCGGACGTCACCACCGCGTCGGTCGACCTCACCGACGAAGCCTCCGTCGCCGCCCTGGCCGAACGGCTCGGCCAGGTCGACCACGTCGTGTCGACGGCGTCGGCCCGGGCGCGGGGGACGGTGGGCGAGCTGGCCCACGACGTCGTGCTCCGGTCGTTCGACGTCAAGGTGCTCGGCCCGCTGCTGCTGGCGAAGCACTTCGCGCCGCGCATGCCCGAAGACGGCTCGTTCGTCTTCTTCTCGGGTTCTTCCGCGCGCAAGCCCGCGGCGGGCATGCTCGCCGTCGGCGCCACGAACGCCGCGGTCGACGCACTGACCCGGGGGCTCGCGGTGGAGCTGGCGCCGATCCGGGTGAACGCGATCTCGCCCGGCACCATCGACACCGGGGCCTACGACGCGCTCGGCGAAGAGAAGAAGGCCGCGCTGTTCGCCGCCCGCGCGGCCACCAGCCCGGCGCGTCGCGTCGGCCTTCCCGAAGAGATCGCCGAAGCCGTGGTCTTCGCGCTGGGCAGCGGCTTCCTGACCGGTGTCTCCCTCAACGTCGACGGTGGTGAACCCCTTGTCTGAGTTCAGCATCGAGGTCCTCACGCTGCCGGTCGCCGACGTCGACCGGGCGGTCCGGTTCTACCGCTCCCTCGGTTTCGTTCTCGACGTCGACTACGCGCCGAACGACGGTTTCCGGGTCGTCCAGCTGACCCCGCCCGGGTCGGCGGCGTCCATCCAGCTCGGGGTCGGCCTGACCGGCGCGGCCCCGGGTTCGGCCCGGGACCACTACCTGGTGGTGGCCGACATCGAAGCGGCACACGGGGAACTGGCCGGGCGCGACGTGCCGGTCAGCGCGCTGCGCCACAAGAAGTCCGCGGACTGGCAAGGGGACTACGCGCCGGGTGCCGACCCGGACCGGCGTGACTACGCGAGCTTCTTCGGCTTCGCCGACCCGGACGGCAACACGTGGATCGTCCAGGAACGCGGCTACACCGCGCGGTAGGCGACGCCGCTCGCGTTCGGGGTCGTGCCGGAGTAGAGGCCGGTCGGGGACGTGGACGTCGACAGCGAGAACCACGCGTACCGCTCGACGTACGACTGCCCTTCGAGCATCGCCGTGGATCGCTGGACGAAATCGACCTGCTGGGCCGACGACGGATAACGCGGCGTGGACCCCGAAAAGTCGATGAGGGCGTACTCCGTCAGCCAGATCGGCAGGTGGTAGCGATCGTGGACCTTCTGCAGGTACGACTGCAGCTGCCCGGAAGCCGCGCTCGAAAAGTCGCCGCCGTACCAGTGCAGCGGGATGAAGTCGACGCGATACCCGCGCGCCGCGGCGCCGCTCATGAACCGGTCGAGCCACCCGCCCGCGACGTCGCCGCCGTAGGCCACCGCCGGCGCGCCGAGCCGCAGCCCGGTGGACTGCAGCTGCGGCCACAGGTCCAGCGCGGTCTCGACCGGCATGCTCGCCTGACCCGCCAGGTCCGGTTCGTTGAAGCCCAGCAGAGTGCGGCCGTTCGCCTTGGCCCGGTCGAGCTGGTCCTGCGTGACGGAGTCCTTGCCCCAGATCATGGGCACGAACTCGGTCCCGGCGGGCACGGCGATGCCCTGGGGATCGGGCGCCCACGTGTAGAACCACTTCGCCCCGACGTCCTTCAACGCGGTCGCGGCGCCGGAGTACGGGTTGGCGCTGACACCCTTCTTGCCGCTCGCCCCGGCGGCGGGCGCGGCGAAACCGCCGAGAGCGAGCAGAACGATGGCCACGACGGCGAGCATTTTCTTCACGAGCCGCTCCTCGGTGAATGTCACGCTGGTCCGCTACCGGCGTAACGCACTGCCGAGGCGCGCGGCAAGATCGCGGCGACGCCGAGGGCACGAACAGGAACCGTCCTTGCCCGCGCGATCAGGCGACCGGGAACGTCGTGCCGATGCCCATGCCGGTGATCCACTCCGGGACCGGCTCGTAGCTGGTCCAGACGAGCGGTGCCGCCGCCGCGACCTGGCCGATCAGCCAGCAGCGCACCTCGTGACCGCCGCTGCCCGCCATGGTTTCGAGCGTCTCGTGCCCGAGGTCGGCGATCGCTTCGGCGTCGTCGGTGGCCAGGCGGTCGAGGAACCACCGGTCCCATTCGGTGTTCACGCGCGCGCCGGGGTCGCCGCCCATGGCGCGGACGCGGGGTTCGCGGGCCGCGGCGAACGCGCGGACGTCCGCGCGCCCGTGGATCAGCGACGAGCGGCGTTCACCGGCCACGAGCCGGGGGTCGTTCGACGGCAGCCAGTGCGACAGCCCGCCGCTCGCCGCCACCAGCACCCGGCCGGGAAAGTCCGCCGAGCGCAGGGCCGCGCCCAGGGCCCGGCCCAAGGCGACGCACCGCCGCAAGGTCGGCAGCGGCGGCGCGGCCGTGTTGACGACGATCGGCACCATCGGCAGCGTGGTACCGCCGGTCAGCATCTCGTAGGTCTGCACGATGCCGTGGTCGACCGTCAGCGAATACGACAGCGACACGTCGAACCCCGCGCCGGTCAGTCCGTTGTGGACGGACCACGCCAGCTCCCCGGCGACCGGCAGCGGTCCTTCGGTGCTGCCGAAGTCGCCGAACCCCACCGCGTGCTCGACGCCCAGCACGAACGGCGGCATCACGTCGTAGAAGTTGCCGTGGAAGTGGTCGGGCCCGATCACGACGATCGCGTCCGGCGCGAGCGCTTCCACCGCCCGGCGCGCCAGCGTGGCGTCGGCGAGGAACCGCGCGCCCGGGCCGCCCTCGGCCGGTGGCGGCAGCAACGTCGCGAACGGGCTGTGGGACATGCCCGCGAACCCGGCGATCCCGGCCATCAGGACGGGTCCTCTCCGGTCAGCAGCCAGGCGCGGTGGACGTCGAGGAACTCGTCGACCTTTTCCCACTGCGGCCAGTGCCCGGCGTCGTCGATGACGTGCAGCAGCGCGTCGGGCAGCCAGCCGAGCAGCAGCTCGGCCTCGTCGAGCCCGCCGGTGGGGTCGTGGCTGGTCCACAGCAGCAGCGTCGGCGCCTTCACCTTCGACACCCAGGACGGGTCCCACGCGAAGTCCTTGCGCACCTCGGGGTCCTGCAGCACGAGCGTGTTGCCGATCGCCCGGGCGAACCCGGGCCGCGAGTACACCCGGCGGCGCAGGTTCACCAGCTCGTCGGTCACCAGCTCCTTGTGGTGGAACAGGAACTCGACCCGCCGGCGCACGGTCTCGTCGCTCGGGTCGAGCACCGCGGCCATCGTGCTGTCGCGCATCCGGGCCATCACCTCGGGCTTGTTCGCGATGTTGCCCGGCGTGTTGAGCACGAGCTTGTCGACGCGGTCGGGGTGGTGCGCGGCGGTCCACGCGACCACCCAGCCGCCGAGCGACTCGCCGGACAGGTGGGCGCGCCCGATGCCGAGAGCGTCCAAAAGGGACACGAGGTGCGCGGACAGGACGTCGATCGTGTAGGGCCGGTCGGGCAGGTCCGACCAGCCGTGGCCGACCATGTCGTAGGCCGTGACGCGGAAGTCGCGGGCCAGGCCGGCCAGGTCGCGGGCGTAGGCCTCCAGGTGCCCGCCGGTCCCGTGCAGCAGGACCAGGTCGGGCCCGGCGCCCGCTTGCAGGACCCGCGTCCGCACCGGACGTCCGTCCAGTGGCACGTCGACGTAGCGCAGGGTGTGTTCGAGCTCGCCCAGCTCGCCCCAGATGCCGACGTGCTCGGGGATCGGCTTGGTCACTGGTCCTCCCGGTGGTCGAAGCGGGTACGGGCTTCGGCGAGGGTCGCCGATCCCGCACTTTGCCGGCGGTTCAGGCCGAACAGGCCGAGCAGCCGCGAGTTCTCGATGGTCAGGAACTCGACCGGGTGCCCGGCCGAGTCGTTGTGGTGCCGGTGCCAGGTCCACGGCGGCGTGTAGACGAACGAGCCGGTCGTCCAGCTCACGGTCTCGTCCTCGATCTCGCTGTGGCCGTCGCCGGACAGGACGAAGTGGACGGTCTCGTGGTGGTGGCGCTGCAGGTCCGAGCTCTCGCCGGCCGGGATGACCTGCCGGAAGAGCTCGAACGTCGCGGTCGGCAGCGTGCCGGCGATCCGCAGCGACGTCGGGTTCGGGACGCTGCCCGGCGGTATCTCCTCGAGGTCTTCGTCGTGCACCACCAGCGGTCGTTCGCCGCCGGGGCGCACGGTGCGGGCGATGCTCGCGAGGAAGTCGGTCATGGCGAAGCCGGGGCCGGTCGTGGTCATGGCGCACCTTCCGTTCAGGCGGGGCATTCCGTGCGGCCGCCGTCGACGGTCAGCACGGATCCGTTGACGTAGCCTGCTTCGGGCGAGGCCAGGAACGCCACCGCGGCCGCGACCTCCCGCGGCGCGGCAGCGCGTCCGGCGGGGATGGCGGCGAGGTCCTCGGCCATCGCGGTCGCGACGTCGATGCCCGCCGCGCCGGCCCGGCTGCGCACGATCTCCAGGCGCCGCGGGGTGAGCGTGGCCCCGACCGCGACGCAGTTGACCGTGACGCCGCGGTCTGCGTACTCGAGGGCGGCCAGCTTCGCCGCCGACGTCGTCGCCGAGCGCAGCACCGTCGAGGCGGCCAGCTCCGGCTGCGGCTGCCGCACGGCCGTCGAGCTGATCACGACGACGCGGCCGAACCCGCGTTCGGCCATCGCGGGCAACGCGGCACGCATGAGCGACAGCGGGCCGAGGACCAGCAGGTCGAGGTCGTGGTGCCACTGCCCGGCGGGGACGTCGAAGACACGGCCGGGCGCCGGCCCGCCCGCGTTGGCCACGACGACGTCGAGCGTGCCGTGCCGGTCCCGTACCCGGGCCACGGCGTCGGCCGCCGCGGCCGGGTCGGCGAGGTCGCAGACGACGTGCCCGACGTCGTCGCCGAGCGTCGAGGCGGTTTCCGTCAGGGTCGCCTCCGTGCGGCCGGCGAGGACCACGCGGTGGCCACTCGCCAGCAGAGCGGCCGCGCAGGCCGAGCCGATGCCGCCGGCACCGCCGCCGACGAGCGCCACCCGGCGGCGTTTCGGATGAGACTGGTTGCTCTCCATGATGTGACCTACATTCGGGCCATGACCGCCGGCCGGCCAAGGACGGGTCCCACTGCCCGGGACTCCGAAGACGTCACCGCCTCCGGGGCGCTCGAACGCGCCGCCGCGCTCCTGGACGCCTTCGACGCGACCCACCGCGAACTGACGCTGTCCCGGCTCGTCGAGCGCTCGGGGCTGCCACGCTCGACCGTGCACCGCACCGCGGCCCGGATGATCGAGCTCGGCTGGCTGGACAAGCCCGGCGAGAAGTACCGGATCGGGAACCGCCTGTTCGAGCTGTCCGGCCTGGTGCCGGTGCGCCACGAACTGCGCGAGGCCGTGCTGCCCTACCTGCAGGACCTCTACGCGGCGGCCAAGACGACCGTGCAGCTCGGCGTGCTCGAAGGCACCCGGGTGCTCGTCGTCGAGAAGATCGGCGGGCACCGGCCGCTGCCGATGCTCGACCAGGTCGGCGGCTTCATCCCGGCGCACTGTTCCGGGCTCGGCCGGGCGATCCTGGCCTGGTCCGGCGCCGACGTCGTCGCGTCGGTGGTGGCGGCCGGGCTCACCCGGCGGACCCCGCGCACGATCACCGGTGCCGACGCGCTGGAGCGCGAACTGGCCGTCGTCCACGAGCAGGGCTGGGCCTACGACCGGGAGGAGGGCAACGCCGGCATCAGCTGCGTCGCGGCCCCGATCTTCGACTTCACCGGCACCGTGACCGCCGCGCTGTCGGTCACCGGGCCCAGCGCCGCGGTGCAGCCCGACCGGATCGGCCCGGCCGTGCGGATGGCGGCCGCGGCGGCCAGCCGCGCCTACTCCGCCCGGCGGTGGGCGGTGGCCCGCCCGGAGTTGCCGTCCCAGTGACCAGGACTCGCGGTTGGGTGTGCGCCCCCGCCTGATCCACGCTGTGGCGCACGCCGAGCCGGGCCACCCGGCCCGGACGTGCCGGACGAGGAGGACCAGGCATGCGCGTCGCGATCATCGGGGCCGGACTGGCCGGGCTGACCACGGCCAAGGTGCTGCTGCAGGCCGGCCACGACGTCGAGGTCTTCGACAAGGCCCCGGACGTCGGCGGGGTGTGGAGCCGGACCCGGCGCTACCCGGGCCTGACCACCCAGAGCCCCAAGGCCCAATACTCCTTTTCGGACTTCCCGATGCCGGGGGACTTCCCGGAGTGGCCGACCGGCGCGCAGATCCAGGAGTACCTCGCGGACTACGCCGACGAGTTCGGCGTCACGCCCCACCTGCGGCTCGGGACCACCGTCGAGTCGGTGGTCCCGGACGGCGCGCGGTGGGTGGTGACCACCGGGGCGCAGGGGGCCTCGGTGGTCGACCGCGTCGTCGTCGCCAACGGAGTCTTCTGCGAGCCGGCGCTGCCGGACTACCCGGGCCGCGCGGAGTTCGAGGCGGCGGGCGGGCGGCTGCTGGCCGGGCCGGACTTCCACGACGTCGCCGACGCGCGGGGCAAGCACGTGCTCGTCGTCGGGTACGGCAAGTCGGCGTGTGACGTGACCGTGGCGATCAGCGAAGTGGCCGAGACGACCGACGTCATCGCCCGGCAGCTGCTGTGGAAGGTGCCGCGCAAGATCGCCGGCGTGCTCAACTTCAAGATGCTGCTGCTGACCCGGCTCGGCGAGGCGCTGTTCCGCTACCGGTGGCTGCGCGGGTTCGAGAAGTTCTTGCACGGCCCCGGAAACCGGCTTCGCCGCGCGATGCTCAACTCGATCGGCTCGGTGTCGGTGCGGCAGTTCGGGCTCGCGAAGCACGACCTGGTGCCGCGCGGACGGATGGAGGACATCGTCAAGAACGCGATCGGCCTGGCCACCGAAGGGTTCTTCGAAGGCGTCGCCGACGGGTCGATCCGCGTCCACCGCGACCAGGTGATCCGGCGGCTGTGCTCGTCCGGAGGCCGCCCGTGCGCGGAACTGGCCGACGGCACGGTGCTGCCCGCCGACCTGGTCGTCTGCGCGACCGGGTTCACCCAGGGCGTCCCGTTCCTGCCCGCCGCCGTCCAGGAACGGCTCTTCGACGAGCGCGGGAACTTCCTGCTGTACCGGCAGATCCAGCCCCTGGCCGCGCCGGGCCTCTACTTCAACGGCTACAACTCGTCGTTCTTCAGCCCGCTCAACGCCGAGCTGGCGGCGGTCTGGATCGCGGCCGACCTCGCGGGCGCGCTCACCCTGCCGGACGAGGCGACCCGGCGCGCCGACGTCGTCGCGCAGCTGGCCTTCCTGGACGTCGCGACCGGCGCGCACCACTGCCGCGGCACCAAGATCATCCCGTTCTCCATCCACAACGTGGACGAGGTGCTCGGCGACCTCGGCGTCCAGATCGGCCGGTTCACCCGCTTCACGCACTGGCTGAACCCGGTCGTCCCCGCGGCCTACCGGTCGCTCACGCCGGCCGTGCTGACCCGGCTGAAGGACACCCCCGAACCCGCGAAAACCCCGCTGTAGCGAAGGAGTTCCCGATGAGCACCGCGACCGGCCACCACGTCATCCACCCCGGTGACGGCACCAACCTGGGCGCGATCGGGCTGGGGATCCACGCCCGCCTGACCGGCGCCGACACGAACGGCGCGTACTCCCTGTTCGAGTACGTCGTGCCGCCGGGCCTCGGCGGGCCGCCGACCCACGTCCACACCCGCGAGGACGAGCTGTTCACCTGCGTCCAGGGCCGCGTCGAGGTGGAGCTCGACGGCGAGCGGCACGTCCTCGGCCAGGGCGATTCCCTGCTGATGCCGCGCGGGGTGCCGCACGTGTTCCGCAACCCCTTCGACGAGGAGACCCGCGTCATCGCGGTGGTTTCGCCGCCCGGCCTGGAGAACTACTACCGCGAGCTGTCGCAGCTGCCGCCCGGCCGGGACATGAAGCTCGTCGCGGAAGTGATGACCCGCTACGGCTTGGAGCTGCGGAGGTGAACCGCGCCCGGATGGTCCACGCGATGTGCGCGGCGGTCGACGCGGGCGACGCCGAGTCGTTCGCGTCGTGGTTCGCCGACGACGCGACGTACGCGTTCGCCAACGACGAGCCGCTGACCGGCCGCGCCGCGATCACCGCGGCGACGGCCGGCGCGGCGGGAGCGCTGCCCTGGGTCCGCCACACCGTCGAGCAGGTCGCGGAAGTGGGCGAGGACCAGCTGTTCTGCCGCTTCACGATCGAGACGGCGGCCCCCGACGGCACGCCGCTGGCGCTGCCGTGCGTGACGGTCATCCGGCTGGCGGGGGACCGGGTGACCGACTACCGCGTCCACATGGACATCACGCCGGCCCTCGCTCCGGTCGTGGCCGGGCGATCCGGGGATGTGCCGCCCGCCCCGGAACCGATCGGCTCCGGGGCGGAACGCCGGTAGCTCAGGCGCCGGGGCCCGAGTAGATCTCCGCCGCCTTGGGGGCGGTGACCGTCGTCGGCTTGTCCCAGTCGGAGAACTCCAGCGTGCCGTTCTTGGGGGCCTGCATGCGCAGCAGGTAGTGCGGCTCGGTGGCCGCGACCGTCGCGGTGCCGTCGGTGCTGGTGAACGTCAAGGCCGGGACGCCGCCGGCCGTGGTCGGCCCGCCCTCCTTGAACGACGTGGACGCCAGCTGGCCGACCGTGTTGTCGGTGAAGGTCTTGTAGTCGAGGAACTGCTTGAACGCCTCGCCGATCCCCGCGCCGACCTGGGACGTCGAGGGCACCCACTTGTCCTTGAGGAGCTTGCCCACCGACGCCGGGATGCCGGCCTTGTCGATCAGCGACTGGCTGAACCGGAAGAAGTACTTGTCGCCGGTGCGCAGGACCGGGATCTCGAGACCGTCCTGCACCACGGTGCCGCTCGCGCTGTCCGGGTTGAGCTGCAGGTCGAGGTTGATGTTCCCGCCCTCGGCGACCGTGCCGCGGATGTGCACGGCCTTGGCCTGCTTCGCGGCCGCGGCGACGGCGGAGCCGGCCTCCGACCCGGCGAGCGAGGCGGCTTCGACACTCGCGGACGTCGGGGCGCCGGTGGACGACGCGGCGGCCGGCGACGGCGTGCCGGCGGTGCTCGAGCAACCGGCGGAGATCAGGGCGGCGACCGCCCCGGTGGCGATGAGCGCTCCCAGGTGGAGACGAGACATGGTGAGAAGGTCCCCTCGTGAAGGTCCGGGTCATCCGGACACGATCGGGATATCGACCGGATGGGTGATCTGTTACGGCCTGCTGTGTGACAGATCGAGATCGATCGCCCGTACTCCGTCAGAGCGAACTCGAAGGGCCAGTTTCTCACCCTCGGTAACGATGATGAGACCTCGCAGCGACGGATGGCGCAGAGCGTGGCCGCATTCGGTCCTGCCGCCGCTGCTCCGAAAGACGCCTGCGCGATTTGGTCAGCCGCCTCCGGCAAAGCCGGCTTGACATAAGCGGACAGCTGTCCACTAAGCTAAACGGACAGATGTCCACTTCGATCGGGGAATCTTCATGACCATTCACGGCAAGGTCGTCGCCATCACCGGCGCCAGCAGCGGCATCGGCGAGGCGACCGCCCGTCACCTCGCCTCGCTCGGCGCACCCGTCGTCCTCGGGGCGCGGCGCACCGACCGGCTGGACCGGCTGGTCGCCGAAATCGAGGCCGGCGGCGGCAAGGCGACCGCCTTGCGCGTGGACGTCACCGATCCCGGCGATCTCCACGCGCTCGTCGCCGCGGCCGTCGAGCGGTTCGGCCGGCTGGACGTCCTGGTGGGCAACGCCGGGGTCAGCCGGATCAGCACCGTCGCCGACCTGGACGTCGAAGGCTGGTCGGCGATGGTCGACGTGAACGTCAAGGGCGTCCTGCACGGGATCGCGGCGGCCCTGCCGGTGTTTCGCGGGCAGGGCAGCGGCCACCTGGTCACGGTCGTCTCGACCTCCGGCCTGAAGATCGTCCCCACTCAGGCGGTGTACGCCGGGACGAAGAACGCGGTCCGCACCCTCCTGGAGGGCTTGCGGCAGGAGAGCACCGACGGCGTGCCGCGGACGACGTCGATCTCGCCCGGCTACGTCCGCACCGAGTTCATCGACCACGCCGTCGACGACCCGGCGGTGCGCGAGCAGGCCCGGCGAGCCATGGCCGACCTCGGCATCGAGCCCGAGGCGGTGGCCCGGGCGATCGCCTTCGCGATCGACCAGCCCGACGACGTCGAGATCGGGGATCTGACCATCCGGCCGTCCCGGCAAGGCTGACGCGCTCTCCGCGGGTTGCGTTCAGGTGGCACATCGCACTCCCGCTGCACGAGCACGGAAGGTGGCCGTCTTTCTCCATGGGAGCACGTTCGGTGAAAAGATCACCGAACGGGAGGGAGATCTCATGAACCGCATCGGAGTCGTCCGTACCGCCGCCATCACCGGTCTGGCCGCGGCGCTGGGCCTGGCCGCCGCCGTGCCGGCGATGGCCGCGCCGGGCGCGGACCCGGTCACCACCGTCGCCGACCTGAACGGCGACGGGGAGATCGAGACCGTCAACGCCCAGCTCGTCGGAGAGGACGATCAGCTGATCTCGGCCACGGTCGACGGGACGTACACCTCGATCCACCTGCCGGCGGACAGCCGGTTCGGGATCCAGGCGCCGCGCGTGGCCGACCTCAACGGGGACGGCCGGGCCGAGCTGCTCGTCGCCCGCTCGATCGGCGCGAACACGACGTTCTTCGCCGTGCTGCACTTCGACGGGCGCAACCTCGGCCAGGTCGTCGGCCCGGACGACCAGCCGTTCTCGGTCGCCGAGGGCGGTGGCGTCGCCGCTCATCTGGGCTACCAGTGCGCGCCGCTGGACGGGGGCCGCGCCTTCGCGACGGTCGCCGCCGAGAGCGACGACGTCGGCCGCCCGGTCGACCAGCTCACCTACTCGGGCACCCGCACCGTCTACACCCTTCGCGACGGCGCCTTGAGCGTCCACGACACGGTCCCGTTCAGCGGCCGTCCGGTGACGGACCCGGTGCTCGACGCCGATTCCGCCGGCTGCGCGTGAGTCATTGACCTACGGAACCTCTTCAGATTGTGACACAATCCGAAGAGGTTCCGTAGGTGACGAGGAGAGCGCATGGCGATCGACGGGGTCCGGGTTCACGGCGCATCGGGGCAGCCGGTGCTGTTGTTGCCCGGCGGCGCGGAAGCGTGTGACGGCTTCTTCCCGGGCCTCGTCGAAGGCCTTGTCGCCGACCCGGGGTGCCGGGTGATCGTGCACGACCGGCCCGGCACGGGCACCGCCGCCGAGGGGACGCTCGCCGGCGCCGCGGACCACCTGAGCGCCCTGATCGACGGGCTCGGGTGCGGTCCGGTGGTGGTCGTCGGGCAGAGCCTCGGCGGCGCCGTGGGCGTGCTGCTGGCCCGCGCCCACCCCGAGCAGGTCGCGGGTCTCGTCCTGCTCGACCCGACGGTGATCAACGACCCCCGCACCTGCGCGGTCCTGGAACGCATGACCCGCGTGCTCGGAAGCGCCGCGGCGTTGCCCGGACTGCGCTCGCTGCTTCCGCGGATCCTGCGCGCCGCTGTCGTCCGGTCCACGCGACGGCAGCGGCTGCGGCCGGACTGCGAGGCCGCGCAGCTGCGGATGGCGGACCTCGACATCCCGGTGCTGGCCCGCGCGGTCCGCGGCATCACCGAGCTGTCCCGCGGCCTGCGGGAAGCCGACCTGCCCCGCGTGCCGTCGGTCGTGGTGACCGCGGACCGCAAGCCGGGCGCCGCGATGCGCCGGGGCCACGTGCGGCTCGCGGACGCGTTCGGCGGCGAGGTCGTGTGCTGGCCGGGCGCGACGCACAGCGTGCACCTCGACCACCCCGACGAAACCCTCGCCACCGTGCGGGAAGTCGTCACCCGGGTGAGCGCGGCGGCCTGACCGGTCTGATCGGTCTGACCGGTCAGCGGGCGAGGTGCTTGCGGACGTCCTCGGCCACGCCCGCGCGTCCGCTCATCCGGTACTTGGCCAGGATGTTGCGGACGTGGGTCTTGGCCGTGTGGAGGCTGATTCCCAGCTCGCGCGCGATCTGTTCGTTGTGCATGTCGCTGGTGAGGAGGACCGCGACGCCCTGTTCGGCGGCGGTGAGCGACCGAAAATGTTCTTCGGGCCCGTTGTCGATGTCGAGCGTGAGCTCGACCAGGTCCGACTGGAGCTGCTGGCAGTCGGTGACGATGCGTTGCAGGGCTTCGCGCAGCGAATCCGCATCAGGAAGCCCGAGGGCGTCCTGGGCCCGCTGCCGGACGTCCGCCACGCGGGACGAGAGGAGCTCGACGATGTGGTCCGCGGTGACCACCGGGGCCGCGTCCTCGACGTCGGCCGGCAGGCGGCGGAGCGCGTCCACGTCTTCGGCTTCGGTCGTCAGCACGCGGGCCACCAGGTCGGCCAGCCATTCGAAGGCGCGCACGGCGTTGTCGTCGAAGGTGTCCGGCCGGTAGCTCTGCATGGACATCATGCCGAACACCGGTTCGCCGTCGCGGCCGCGGCGGAACAGCGGGGTGGTGACGGCGTCGGCGGAAGCGCGGCTCGTGTCCCCGGAAGCGACGCCGGCGTTGAGCGCGGCACCGTTGTCGTACTGCATCCGGTAGGTCTGGCGGTGTTTCAGGAGCCAGGCGGCCTGGCCGTGCGGCCCGTAGATGTGCGACGCCGGATCGGTGTACATCCCGCCGTCGTAGCCGTACGGGTAGCGGACGCGGTTCGCGCCGTGGAAGAACCCGATGTAGAAGTGGTCCAGGGGAACGATCTTGCTCATCACGGCGCGGGCGTAGTCGTAGAGGCCGTAGTGGTCGTTGCGGTAGTTCGCGTCGATCTTGTGGAACGCCTCGCGCAGGATCAACGTCGTCTCGGCGTCGACGCGGAGCCGGGGCGGTCGTTCCGGGTCGTCGGGCACCGTCCCATGATGAGGCCCCGGCGCGATTCCGTCACTCCGCGAGCGATGGAAAAGCCGGGCGTCGTGCTGCGAGCGTGGACGGGTCGACGAGCCGGGAGAAACGGAGGAGTCCCGATGGAGACCCATTCCTGAAGCCTCAGCCGAGCGGAGTCCCGGTGTGGTCGGCGAGGGCGTCGAGAAGCCGCTCCTGGAGGTCGTGGTCACCCGCGGAGGGGTGCCGGGCGGCGCGGCGCCGGTGATACCAATAGCCGTCCGTCGTAAGGACTTCCGGCTCGTCACTCGTCGCGAGCCAGGTCTGGGTCGACACGCCCAGGCGCAGGTCGTCGGGGGCGCCGGCGCCGCCCATGCGGGTGGGGACCCAGCCGGGGTCGACGGCGTGGGCGCGCACCCGCGGCCACCGCCGGGCGACGGCGGCCGCGAGCGTCGTGAGCAGCAGCTTGCTGTCGGAGTAGGAAGCGGTCGGCCGGGCGCCGGACCAATCGAGGCCGGTGAGCTCGGCGCGGCCGCCGCGGTGCATGCCGCTGCTGAGGTAGATCAGGCGCGCGGGCGTGTCGACCAGCGCGGTCAGCAGGTAGGGCGCGACCACGTTGACCGGGAGCACGGACGGGCCGGTCATGACCCCGGCGTTGTGGATCACGGCGTCCATCTGCCCGAGCCGGTTCACCTGCGCGGCGACGTCCCGCGTCCGGCCGGGGTCGGCGAGGTCGCCGGTCACGACGTCGGCACCGCGCGCGGCCAGGTCGTCGACCCGGCCGGCATCCCGGGCGTGGGCGACGACCTGGTGGCCGTCGTCGAGGAGGGCTTCAGCGGTGAGCCGGCCGAGGCCCTGGGTGCAGCCGGTGACGAAGATCCGTGCCATGGTCCCCGACGCTACGCCCGCCGGACACCGCGGCGGTGACCTGGTGATACACCTGAAGGGCTCAGACGGTCGCCGTCTTCGGGCCCGAGCTGCCGATGACGTCGAAGTCGCGCGCCTTGCCCGTGGTGTTGAGGTGGGCGATGTCGGCCTGCTCGAAGTCGACGTCCAGCACCGGTGAGTCCTTCTCCAGGTCTCGCCGGTGCTCGCTCGGGATGCCCCAGTCGTACCGCTTCTGGATCTCGACGTGGTAGTCGACCTGGTCGCCGTGCTTCTCGCCGACCAGGCGGTACTGGAAGTGGTTGAACGAGTAGTACCAGTCCTGGCCGCCCTTCCCGTCCCGCCCCAGGTCCGGCGCGGTCGTCGTCCAGCCGGTCGTGAACGGGCCGTCCGGGCCCTTGCCCACCTCCGCCACGGACTTGCCGACCTGGTCCCGGAACGACGGCATGTCGTCGAGCATGTCCTGCACCGGCGCCTCGACCGTCTTGCCGTCGCCGTCGAGGTAGTGCTGCAGGAGCCAGGCCGCGTGGTCGTTGCCCTGCTTGACCAGCCCCAGCAGGACGACGTTGTGCAGCTGGTTCCAGACCCGGCGGTCGTGCTCGGTCGGCGGGAGGACGCCGTAGCGGCGGTCCTCGGTCTCGAAGTTGTCCTGCGTGCCGAAGACGACCTTGAGGTTGCGGGCCAGCTCTTCGTCGATTTCGGTGGCCTGCCGGAGATGCGCCTGGATCTGCTTCTCCAGGCCGTCGGCGATGTCGGCCTGCTCGCCGAGCGCGTCGAAGTACCCCGGCGACACGCCCGGCGTGTCGTCCCAGGTGACCTGGCCCGCGGCGGTGACCGTCATGCCCTGTTCGCGCGCCTGCCGCTGCAGGTCGAGCACCGCTCGCTGGTGACCTTCGAGGCCCTTGACGCCGGCGGTGCCCTCACTGCCGTCGGCTTCGACGTCGATGTACTTGCGCAGCGCCGTCACCTCGGCGTCGACGGCGTCGAAGTCCCAGCGGATCCGGGCGCAGTACTTGGTCGCGGCCGCACCGCCCTTGCCGGCCCACTCGCCGTCCTCGAGCGGTGTCACGACCGCGGACTCGTAGGCGTCGCGCATCCGGTGGAGCTTCTGGTGGACGAGCGCCCACTGCTCGGCGAACGTCTCCAGCCCGGCGACGTCGAGTTCGGTCAGCTGCCGGAAATCAACCACGGATCCGCTCCCCGCCCGCCGCGTCGGTTTCGGTGTAGGCGTCGGCGCTCAGCCGGAAGTTCTCCGCGCCCTCGGCGAGCCGGCGGTGCAGGAGGTCGTTGAGCCCGTCCCACCGCGACCGCATGTCGTCGACACTGCCGGCGAACGCCCACCCCGGCGCGGCCCGCCGGAGCGGATCGAAGGTGTCGTCGGCCGCACCGCGCAAGGCGTTCACGGCGACGGCGGTCTCGTCACAGGCATCGGCGCGTTGCCGCAGCCAGGAGGGCGTCACCCCGATGTCCGGCTCTCCCCAGGGCG
The DNA here is from genome assembly GCF_040629235.1 of Amycolatopsis sp. NPDC005961. Lineage (NCBI taxonomy): Bacteria > Bacillati > Actinomycetota > Actinomycetes > Pseudonocardiales > Pseudonocardiaceae > Amycolatopsis > Amycolatopsis sp. NPDC005961. The sequence goes on from NZ_JBEXVF010000012.1 coordinate 21,171, forward strand.
GCACGCGCTTCGGCGGCGGCCCGGGGGAGGGCGACGGCGTGGGTTCGGGGTGCGAGCCGTGGTCGCCGGGGGACGGCGGCGGCGGGGTCACCCCAGGGGTGGGCTCGGACACCACTCGCCATTCTCCTGCCACCACGGGACTCCCTCCACAAGATCTTCGGCCAGGCTACGAGATCCGACAATCCGGTGGCGGTGGGCGTTCCGCGGCGCTCATGGTTTCGGCGTCAGGCGAAACGAGGGGGAAGTGACGCGGCTCGCAGGGGAGCCTGCCCGCCCCGCGAAGCCGGACGGTTCCGTCGGCGTCCACTGTGGATCAGGACCGGTCCCGGCACGCTCCGCGAAGGCGTGGTGTACGCTCAGTGGTGACCGAGAGTACTTCGTGCGCGAGTGTGTCGAATCCTGCGCCTTCCTCGGCCTCCATCCACCGGCTCCGACGGTCGACTACGCCGTCTTCACCGGTTTCCTCGAAAGGATCCCCGATCACTTCTTCCACAATGGACAGTTCGCTGTTCAGCCACCCCGTCACCGAAGAATCCCGCCCCGGAGCGCGCACCGCGCCCCAGGCCGACCGGTACGGCAGCCTGTTCCGGCAGCCGGCGTACACCTCGCCGCCTTCCGACGACGATGACTACGACTGTGGCGACGACGCGCCCGAACTCGCTCCGCGCCCGCGGCGAGCGGCCGGCACGCGGGGCCGCGGACGCCGCTGACCCGGCCCGCCGGCGCGGGTTGTTGCGCACTCCGCACCAGCGTCACGATCCCCCTACGGATACCCCTAGGGTTGCGCGGAAGAGCCGGGCGGCGGAGGTAGGATCGGCCGGTTCCCCAGCCACTCCGAAGGGTTTGTCCGTTGACCGAATCGACAGCGCAGCGGGTGAAGTCGATCCGCATCGTCAACGGCCTGCGCCACCCGCTCCTGGCTCTCGTGGCCCGCTACCCGGCGGAGTTCCTGGTCCGGCCGGGCGGCGAGCTCGAAATCCGCGAAACCGCCCCCCGCGGCGGGTACGTCGAGCTCACGCTCGACAGTGAAGAGCAGACGGGCCTGCGGATCGACACCGGCGAGTCTGGGCGGATGGAGGTCCTCCTCGACGGGGAGCCCCAGCCGCTGCCGTCCGTCGTCCTGGGCGGTCCCCGTTCGTGGCCGGATCTCGAGGCTTCCTTCGGCAGCCTGCACGTCTTCGACACCCGATCGGGTCCCCGGACGGTGCGGCTCGAGGAGAAGAACGGCACGACGACACTGGTGGGTGCCGGCCGCGAGCCGTTCCGGTTCGCCGGCGTCGGCGTGAACGACTGCCCGACGGAGCTGATCATCGAGTCGGACGGGCTGCGCATCCGCGGTTCGCACGGTTCCGCGCGCTGACCGCCGTGGGCGACCTGCCGGTCCGGACCGAGCGGCTGGTCGTGCGGCGCTTCGCCGCCGGTGACGTGGCCGCGTTCACCGCGTACCGCTCGGATCCCGAGGTGGCCCGCTACCAGGGGTGGGACGCACCGGTGCCGGAGGCGGCCGCCCGGCGGCTCGTGCACGAGTTCGCCACCGCCGTGGAGGGTAAGCCCGGCTGGTTCCAGTACGCCGTGGAGCGGGACGGTGTCCTGGTCGGGGACGTCGGGATCCGCTTGGCGGGCAACCGGAAGCAGGCCGAGGTGGGCTTCACGATCGCCCGGGCCCACCAGGGGAACGGCTACGCGTCCGAAGCGGTGCAGTGCGTGCTGGACCGGGTGTTCGCCACCGGCGTGCGCCGGGTGTCCGCGGAGTGCGACGCGCGGAACACGGCGTCGGCGCGGTTGCTGGAGCGCCTCGGATTCACCCGGGAAGGCGTACGGCGCCGGCACACCTGGCTCAAAGGCGAGTGGACCGACGACCTCCTGTTCGGCCTCCTGGCGGAGAACCGGCACGTCGCCGGGCCGGCGATCTACGCCTGCCGGCCCAACCTCCTGGTCGGTGACCTCGGCGCCAGTCTCGGCTTCTACGGCGGCCTGCTGGGCTTCCGGATCGGCTGGCGGTGGTCCGATCCGCGGGCCCGGTTCCTGACCGAAGGCGAGCCGCACGAGCCGGGAACGGCGCTGGTCGGGCGGGACGGCGTCCAGATCATGCTGACCCAGACCGCCGGCGCGCACACCACTCGCCTGCACCTGGACGTCCACACGGCCGGGCAGGTCGACGCGCTGTTCCGGGAGTGGCGCGGACGCGGTGCGGACATCGCCGAGCCGCCGTTCGTGCGGCCGTGGGGGATGTACGAGATGCGCCTGCTCGACCCGGACGGCACCGTCCTCCGGGTGAGTTCGCCGCCGGCGCCCTAGCTTCGCGCCTCCGATCGGAGCCTTGACACTCACGCCCCCTCATTCATACATTCGTCGTCACTTTGTATGATTCGACGTGGGGAGTTGATCCGCATGCGGCTCGGCCAGACCGCCGTCGTCCTCGGCGGCAGCGCCGCCGGTCTGTGTTCCGCCGGCGCGCTCGCTCCGTACTTCGACCAGGTCGTCGTGCTCGAACGCGACGAGCTGCCCGCCGGAGCCGAGCACCGCCGCGGAGTGCCGCAGAGCAAGCACCCGCACTTCCTCCTCAACTCGGGCCGGCGCGCGATCGGGGCGCTGTTCGACGGCTTCGAGGACGACCTCATCGCCGCCGGCGGGCTGCACCTGATGCCGTCCATGGACGCCGCCTACCTCGACGGCGAAGGCTGGTCGGCCCGCAAACGCAGTGCCATGACCATGGTCTACAGCTCGCGGATCCTCATCGAACGCGTGCTGCGCGACAAGGTGCGCGAGCTGGCCAACGTCGTGATCCGCGAAGGCGCCGCGGTCACCGGCCTGACCACGCGGGACGGCCGGGTCACCGGCGTCGAGACCGACAGCGGCCATTTCGAGGCCGACCTCGTCGTGGACGCGATGGGCCGCGGCTCCTCCGTGAGCGCTTGGCTGGTAGCCGCGGGCTGGCCGGAGCCCGAGGTCCGCACGCTCGACGCCAAGGTCACCTACACCTCGCGCTGGTACGAGCTGCCGGCGCCGCGGCCCGCCACCTGGTGGTGGCGCCACCTGGTGATCATGCCGACGCCGGACAAGGGCAAGCACCCCGCCGAACACGAGTACCTGGTCAACTTCTTCCCGGTCGAAGGCAATCGGGCCATCGCCTGCATGGGGTCGTGGGGCCTGGAGATGCCGCGCACGACCGACGCGTTCGTCGAGACGGCCCGGCGGGTCCGGACGCCGATGTTCGCGGCCGCGATGGACCGGTGCGAGCCCACCTCGGAAGTCCACCTGACCCGCTCGACGGGCAACAAGTGGCGGCGCTACGACCGCCTGCGCACCCCGCCGGAAGGGCTCGTCTTCGTCGGCGACGCGATCTGCGCGTTCAACCCGTTCTACGCCCAGGGCATCAGCTCCGCGGCGGGTTCGGCGTTGCTGCTGTGCGAACACCTCGACCGCGCACGAGGACTCGACGCGCGGTTCTTCGCGAAGTTCCTTGCCGCCCAACGGAAGCTGCTGGCCGTGCCGTGGAGCTTGGCGATGGCGCGAGACCAGGGTTACGAGTGCGCGGAGGGCACCGAGAAGCCGCGCGAGTGGAAGCGCCGGATCCTCGCGGCCGTCTCCGCGCCCGCGTTCAGCCTCATCGTCGGGGCCGCCCGGGAGGACGACGTCGTCGACGAGCACTTCGCCAAGGTGTTCAACCTCGACGAGTCGCTGGGGGACATGCTGCGCAACCCCCGCGTCCTCGCCGGGCTCGTGCGCTACCGCTTCCGCGCGGCACTGGGACGGCACCGGGTCCCGTTCGACTTCGACGCCCAGGCCGAACCGCCCGCCACGGACTATTCGACGGCGACCGCGCGATGACCGCGGCGTGCGGGCCGGAGGTCGACGCCCTCACCCGCGGGCTCGGCTTCGACTGCCTCGACGTCGCCCCGGTCGTCTCGGTCCGCTGGCCCTGGGCGCTCGCGCACTGGACGATGCCGCTGCTCGAACTGCTCATCGTCGGCGGGGCCGTCTTCGCGCTGGTCCACGCCGTCCGCCGGTACCGCGCGGGCGATCCGGTCAACCTGGCGCTGTGGTGGGCTTCGCTGGTCTACCTCTTCGTCACCGAGCCGCCGCTCTACTTCCCGGAGTGGTTCGGGCTCGACAAGCTGTACGGCTTCATCTTCGCCCACAACGAGTTCACCGTGCAGTTCATGGCGGATCGGCTGCCGCTCTACATCGTGGCGTTCTACCCGGCGTTCAGCCAGCTCGCCTACGAGGTCGTGCGGGCGCTCGGGATCTTCCGGGGGAGGGGCCCGCTTGCCGGCTCGGTGGCCGTCGCCTTCGTCTGCCAGGTGTTCTACGAGGTCTTCGACCAGCTCGGCCCACGGCTGAAGTGGTGGGCGTGGAACCCGGGCAACCGGATCGTCAACCACCCGGCGCTGGCGTCGGTCCCGATGACGAGCATGCTGCTGTTCGCGTCCGTCTCGTTCGGTGCCCTGACCTACCTGGTCGCGCGGCTGGCCGGCGGCCCCCACCGCGGCTGGTCACTGGCCTGGCGCACGGTGGTGGCCGGGGTGCTGACCCCGCCGACGATGGCGATCGCGGGCATCCCGTCGAGCCTCTTCGACGGCGACACCGCCGTGCAGGCCTGGATCCTCGGCGTCGAGCTGGCCCTGGTCTGGATCGCGGGTGCCTGGATCATCGCCACCGGCCGGGCGGACCGCCCGCCGCCGTCCGCCTTCGCGCGGGTCTACCCGGCCGCCTACCTGGGCGTGCTGGCGTTGTTCTGGCTGACCGCGGACGGCGACGGCCCGGCCGGGAGCGTTCCCTACGTGCTCGCGTGCTTCGCCGCGGCCGGGCTCGTGCTGGTCGCGCTGTACCGGAACGAGCGGGCCCCTGCTCCCGGCTGACGCCGTCCGGTCGGGGAAGATGGGGCGCATGGGGCACCACGGCTGGCGGGGCAACCCACCCGGCACCGAAGACGAGGCACGCCGCCGGATCGTCGACGCGGCGACGGCGTGCCTCGACCGCGCCGGCCTCGCCAAGACCAGCCTGTCCGACGTCGCCGCCGAGGCCGGGGTGACGCGGCAGACCGTCTACCGCTACTTCCCGAGCCTCAACGACATCCTGCGCGCGGTCGCCCTGGCCGGCGTCGAGGAGTTCGCCGGGCGGATGGAGCGCCACCTGGCGTCGTTCGGCAGCGCGGTCGAGGTCGCCGTGGAGTCCGTGGTGTTCGCGGTCCGGACGTTGCCCGGCGAGCCCCACCTGGGTCTGCTCCTGCAGGCGGGCGAAGCCGATTTCTTCACTGTCGGGGTGATCTCGCCGCTGGCTTTCTCCTACGGCGCAAGGATTCTCCGGAACGTCCCGGTGGACTGGACCGCCGTCGGGGTCCGCACCGATGCGGACTTCGAGGGGCTGGCGGAAGTCCTCATGCGCCTGTTCCTGTCGTACCTGCAGTACCCCTCGACGCCGGCGCTGACCGACGACGGGATCCGCGTGCTCGTCCGCCGCTGGATCGGACCGGCGCTGCGCGGGTGACCGGTCAGGCGTGGGCGGGCAGCGAGACGCCGGTGAGGCGTTCGGATTCCGTCCACAGCCGCTCGGCGACCGCCTTGTCGAGCGCGCGTCGCGTCGGCTTGGCGGTCTTGACCGGGCCGACGAGTCCCCAGCGGGGGCCGTAGTAGCCGCCCGGCGTCGCGTCCGGGCTGGTCGCCGCGTACAGCAGCGGCTCCGCGCCGCGCTCGACCCCTTGCGACGGCACGAGTTTGAACGCCAGCGAGGTGAGCGGGCCGGGGCCGCGGCCGTCCAGGCCCGGGCCGGCGGTCTGCAGGTTGGTGCGGGTGTAGCCGGGGTGGGCGCCGGTCGAGAGGAGCGGCCAGCCGCGCTCGGCCGCGATGTCCGAGAGCCGGAGCGTCAGCATCAGGTCGGCCAGCTTCGACTGGGCGTAGGCGCCGTTCGGGCGGTAGCCGCGTTCCCACTGCAGGTCGTCGAAATCGATCCGGCCGGCGGTGGCCACGCCGCTGCTCATCGTCGCCACCCGGGAGGACGGCGCGGCCAGCAGCAGCGGCAGCAGGCGCACGGTCAGCGCGAACGGGCCCAGGTAGTTGCTGCCCATCTGCAGCTCGAACCCGTCGACGGTCTCCAGCCGGCGGGGCGGGGTCATCACGCCGGCGTTGTTGACGAGCAGGTCCAGGGGCCGGCCGTCGTCGACCAGCCCGTCGGCGAACTCGCGGACCGACGCCAGGTCGGCCAGGTCGATCCGCCGGACCTCGACCCGGGCGCCGGGGTGCTCGGCGAGGATGTCGCGGCGCGCCCGGTCGCCTTTCTCGGGGGTGCGCACGGCGAGGATCACGTCGGCGCCGGCCGCGGCCAGGCGCCGGGCGGTTTCCTTGCCGGTCCCGCTGTTGGCGCCGGTCACGACGGCGAGCTTTCCGTGCTGGTCAGGAACCTGGTACATCGCACACCTCTCTAAGTACCGCTGGTACGTTACGACACCCACGATAACGTACTGGCGGTTCGTTGACAACGTACCGGGGGTACGTAAGATGGGGAGGTGAACTTCAAGCGCGCCCGCACCGACGAGCAGCGCGCCGAGCGGCGGCGCGCGATCCTGGCCACGGCCGACGAGATGCTGACCGAGATGCCGGTCGCCAAGCTGAGTTTCAACGAGCTGAGCCGCCGGGTCTGCCTGGCCAAGGCGAACATCGTCCGGTACGTCGAGTCGCGGGAGGCGGTCCTGCTGGAGCTGCTGGACGGGCACCTGCGCGACTGGATCGCCGAGCTGGCCGGTTCGGCGCCGGCCGGTTCGGCGCCGGCCGAAGGCACCCCACGCGAGCGCGGCGACGCTCTGGCGGCCGAGCTGGCCGAGTCACTGGCCCGGCGCCCGGTGCTGTGCGACCTGATCAGCTCCCAGGCGACGGTCCTGGAGCACAACGTCTCCACCGAGACGGCGATCGAGCACAAGCACGCGCTCTTCGGCGCCATGGAGTCGTTGATCGCGGTGATCCGCCGCCACCTGCCCGAGTTCGGCGAGCGCGAGGCGTACGACCTGGTGGCCACGGCAATCCTCGTGACGGCGGCGGCCTGGCCGCACAGCCGCCCATCGGAGGCGATGAAGGCGGCCTACGAGCGCGACCCGGCGGTGGCCGCCATGCGGGTCGATTTCACCGAGCTGGTCGGGCGGACGCTGGCGGTGACGATTTCGGGCTTGCTGGCCCGTGAACACGACCGGCCCGCCATACCCGGATAAGGGCACGGCGGGCCGGCCGACCGCTCAGACGGCCGCCGCCGTGGTGCGATGTCCGAGCGCCCGCAGGGAGTTCGGGTGGTCCGCCGGGACGACGCCCGAGTACACCGCCGTCCAGCAGGAGGGGCAGCAGTACTGGCGGAACACCACCGGGGCGTCCACGTAGTCGGCCGCCGCCGCGATGATCTGGGGGCCTGCCTCCGTGGGTGGGCCCTCGTGCACCGCCACCGCCGGTTCGCCGTCCGCCGTGCGGAGGTGCTCGCCGCAGTGGCCGCAGGCCAGGCCGCCGTCCGCGGGCTCGACCAGGTTGTCGTCGAGACGGCGGGCGCCGGCCAGGCTCGTCTTGCCCAGCGGCTTCTCCGGCACCGCCGAGCGTGAGCGCCGTACTGCACGCCGCCGGGACCGTTCGGCGGTCGTCTCGGCCGTGTCCACGACCCCTTCACGGACGACGACGCCGTAGACGTCGACGGCCGCCGCGGGGCTGATCTTGGCCTCCCGCAGGTCCCGGAGAACGGCGGCCGGATCCCGCGTGAGGGGGTCGCCGTAGCCGCCGCCACCCTGCCACGTCATCGCGAACACCTCGCCGGGCGCGAGGTAGCTCGACGCGTAGTTCTGCCCGGGCTCCAGAGACGAGCCCAGCTCGTCCATTGTGGACGGCATCCGCCCGGACGCCAGCAGCGAAGCCACCGGGCTCTGCCGCGCCACGACGTCCAGGCCGCTGTTGCCCGGGTGACCGCCCGCCAGTCCGCCGTTCTGCGCGATCGCCTTGCCCGCCGACGCGAGCACGAGCCCCATCGGGATGCTCGTGCCGTGCGGGGTCATCGCGATCGACGCGCCCAGCCCGCCGCGGTGCCGCCCGGGGCCGCCGGAGTCGGGGACCTCACGCCGCCACAACGTCAGCACCGGGTAGAGGAACTCCGTCATCTCGACGTCGGGGACGCGGCCCATCGGGATGCAGAACAGGCCGCCGGTGTCGATGCCGTCCGCGTCCGGGCGCGCGCCGTAGCCGCCGGCCATCGGCTCCATGATGATGCTGAGGAACGGCGCCGGCGCCTCGCCGCGTTCGTCGAGACCCGCGATCACCGCGGTGTCCCACGTCCCGCAGCATGTCGCCTGGACACTTTTGCCCAGTGAGACGTCTCGGTCGAGCATCTGCGCGAGGCACTCCGCGATGAGGTTGCCGGTGAGCCAGGCCGGGCCGATCGGGCCGCGGCCGACCGCCGCCGGGAACGTCGCGTTGTTGAGCGTCCCCTCCTCGGTGACGAGGTCGAAGCAGCGCATCAGCCCGCCCGCCGACCACGGGATGTCCCCGGCCAGGATCGGCAGCAGCGCGAGCATCACGCCGCCACGCATGCCGGCGTACGTGCAGTTGATGACGCCGGCCTGGGGGTCGGTGCCGGTGAAGTCGAACGTGAGGTGGTCGCCCGTCTTGGTGGTGGTGACGGTGATCTTGTGCAGGCCGCGGTCGCCTTCGTGGGACTGGTCCTGGTAGCCGGTCGCCGACCAGGAGCCGTCCGGCAGCGCGGAAAGCTTGTCCCGCAGGCGGCTTTCGGCGTCGGACATCATCCGCTTCATGACGGCCTTGACGGTGTCGGGGCCGTACTGCACGATCAGCGCGTGCAGGCGTTCGGCGCCGACGTTGTTCGCGCCGATCTTCGCGCGCAGGTCGAGCCCGACGAGCATCGGCACGCGCGAGCGGCGGACCCAGAGGTCGGCGACGTCGCGCTGCAGCCGCCCGTCGCGGACCACCTTCACCGGCGGGGTCGGGAGCGACTCGGAGAAGACGTCCTCGGCGGCGGGGGAGAAGGAGCCGAGCCCGACGCCGCCGAGGTCCGGCTGGTGGGCGATGGCACTGGTCCACGCGAAGAGCTTGCCCTCGTGGAACACCGGCTGGTAGACGATCACGTCGTTCTGGTGCAGCCCGCCGCCGACCCACGGGTCGTTGCAGAGGAACATGTCGCCGGCCTCGATGCCCGGGTTCGCCGCGCGGTTGCGCAGCGTCCAGTAGATCGCGAGGTCGACCGCGCCGACGAGCATCGTGTTGTAGAGCCCGACCTGCACCTCCTGGCCGAGCTCGTCGGAGATGGCGAAGTCGAAGTCGTTGGCGTCGGTGACGATCGGCGAGCCGGACATGCGCTTGAGCGCTTCGCCCATCTCGTCGGTGACCGACCACAGCCGGTGCCGGATGACCTCGTAGGTCAGCGGGTCGAGGGCGTCGACCTGGTCCTGCGTGACACTGTGGACGTCCAAAGTGGACGGCAGCGAGCGCCGCAGCTCACCGAGGTCGACGGGCCGGCTCGAGAACTGCTCCGAACCCGGAATGGGCATGCTCATGCGGCGCTCCTGATCGTGAGGTTGCCGAGGTGGTCGACGGTGCCGGTGGAGCCGGCGGGTACCACGACCGTGGTGGTCGGGACCTCGACGATGGCGGGGCCGGTCAGCACGTGGCCGCTGCGGAGTTCGCCGTAGTCGTAGACGGCGGTGTCGACGTACCCGAGAGCGGCGTCGAGGCACACGAGCCTCGTGCCGGCCGGCGCGGCGGGTGCGTCCGCGGCCGGCACTTCGGGCAGCCGCGGGCTGAACGGCAGGACGCCGACGCCGCGAACCCGGAACGTGATGGCCTGGATCCCGGCTTCGCGGAACCCGGCGTCCTTGCCGTACAGCGCCGCGTAACGCTCTTCGAAGCCGGTGGCGGCTTCCTCGATCGCCGCCATGTCAAGAGGTCCCGCGACGACCGGCGTCGTGACTTCGGCCAGCTGCATCGAGTACCGCATGTCGATTTCTCGGTACAGCTCGACCTTCTCGAACTTCAGGCCCTGGCGGTCCAGCCCTTCGCGGACGCGCTGTTCCAGCCGGTCGAAGTTGCGCTCGGCGCGATGCGGGTCGAAGGGGACGTTCACCGGGTCGGACAGCTCGGCCGCCAGCACGATGTCCGACGAGGCCAGCCCGAACGCCGAGAACGCCGACGCGACCGGCCCGAGCGGGACGACGACCTCGGTGCACCCGACTTCGGCCGCGTAGCCCGCGCAGTGCGCCGGGCCGGCGCCGCCGAACGCGTAGAGCACGAACCCGCGCGGGTCGTGCCCGGCTTCGACGACGGTCTTGCGCAGCAGGTCGCCGGTCTGGGCGTTCTGCACGGTGTAGATCGCGGCCGCGGCTTCCTCGACGGTGAGGCCGAGCGGCTTCGCGATGTGCGTGTCGATCGCTTCGCGGGCCAGCTCCAGCGACAGCGGCTTGCGGCCGCCGAGCAGCCCGCGTTCGGGCAGGATGCCGAGCACCAGGTTGGCGTCGGTGTTGGTCGGCTCGGTGCCGCCGTTGCCGTAGCACGCCGGGCCGGGAACGGCCTGGGCGCTGTGCGGGCCGATGCGCAGGTTGCCGCCGGCGTCGAGCCAGGCGATCGCGCCGCCGCCGGAGCCGATCGCGTCGACCCGCAGGGTGGGGACGTTGATCGGGTGGTGGTTGATGACGGTCGTGGTGTCGCGGACCGGTTCGCCGTCGACGACCAGGCCGGCCAGGAACGTGGTGCCGCCGACGTCGGTGGAGATGATGTCCTTGTGCCCCAGCTGCCGGCCGAGCGCGACCGAGCCGATCACGCCGCCGGTGAGCACCGACCCGACGGTGCTGATCGCCGCGGCCGGCGCCTCCCGGGCCGCGACCGCGCCGCCGTTGCTCTGCATCACCAGCAGCGGCCCGGAAAGCCGGTTCTCGCGCAGGGTGTCTTCCAGCGTGGTCAGGTAGTCGCGCAGGCCGGGGCCGATCTGCGTGCTCATGATCGTGGTGGCGTTGCGGGCGAACTCGCGGATGCGCGGGCTCACCTCCGACGACAGCGCGACGAAGACGTCCGGGTCCTCTTCGAGGATCAGTTCACGGATCCGCTGTTCGTGCACCGGGTTGCGGAACGACCACAGCAGCGAGACGGCGATCGCGCGGACCCCGTCGGCCAGCAGCGCGTGGATCGTGGCGCGGGTTTCGTCCTCGTCGAGCCGGACGACGACAGCGCCGTCGCGGTCGACCCGCTCGGTCACCTCGAGCGCGAGCCGTTTCGGCAGGAGCCCGTGGTCCTTCTTCTGCGCCAGCACGTTCTGCAGCTCGTGCGGCGAGCGTCCGAGGTAGCGGCCCTCGACGTTCATGATGAAGATCGAGTCGCGGTGGCCCTTGGTGGTGAGGAACCCGACCGGCGGCACGTTGCCCGTCACCAGCGCGTTGAGCGAAGACGTCGTCCCGTGGGCGATGTGGTGGGTCTCGGCCAGCATCTCCGGCAGGGTCCGGCCGAGCTGCTCGGCCAGCAGCCCGAGCACGTCGAGCACGCCCTGGGAGTAGTCGGGCGGGGTCGAGGGGGACTTCGCGGCGAGCACGGTCCCGGCGTCGTCGTCGAGAACGGCGTCCGTGAACGTGCCGCCCACGTCCACGCCGATGACATAGGCCATGACTCACGCTCCTTTGCGCAGGTTGAGCTACTAACTGTGGCGTAGACTATTCAACGCATGTGACAAGAGTCAACCCTCTTGACGGTCGCTCGTCAATAACGTCAAATAGTCGACGAACTTGTCAAACAAGGAGGTCGGGATGCAGCCACGCCGGGTCGCGGTGCTGGGCGGAGGGCCCGGAGGGCTCTACGCCGCGCGACTGCTCAAGCTCGCGTTTCCGTCCTGCGAAGTCGCCGTGCACGAGCAGGGGGAGCCGGACACCACCTTCGGGTTCGGCGTCGGGCTGGCCGCGGGCACCCAGCGCAAGCTGGCTGCCGCCGACCCCGACACCCTGCGCGACCTGGTCGCCGCGGGCTGCCGGCACGACATGACCCTGCGGGTCGGCGGCGAGGTCGCCCGGGTCCGCAACGACCGCCTGGTCGGGGTCGCCCGCACCGAGCTGCTCTCGATCCTGCAGCGCCACGCGGAGAAGGCCGGGGTGGAGCTGAACTTCGGGAGCCGCCGGTCGGCCGCCGACCTCGACGCCGATCTGGTGGTCGCCGCCGACGGCGTCGGCAGCGCGACCCGCGAGCAGGGCTCGTTCGGGGCCCGGATCGGCACCGGGCGGGGCCTGTACCTGTGGTGCGGGGCCGGCTTCGCGCTGGACGACGCCCTGTTCGAGCCGGTGCGGACCGAGCACGGCGTGTTCGTCACGCACGCCTACCCGTACGGCACCGGGCACAGCACGTTCCTCATCGAGACCGACGAAGCCACCTGGCGCCGGGCCGGGTTCGACCACGAGGTGGAGGACACGTCGTCGGACGAAGTGTCCCTGCGGTACCTGCAGGGCGCGTTCGCCGAACCTCTGCGCGGGCACCGGCTGATCGGCAACCGCACGCGCTGGCTGCGGTTCCGGACCGTCCACTGTGCACGGTGGTCGGCCGGGAACACCGTCCTGCTGGGCGACGCCGCGCACACCGCGCACTTCTCCATCGGCTCCGGCACGAAGCTCGCCATGGAGGACGCGATCGGCCTGGTCGACGCCCTTCGGGTCGCGGACAACCTCCCGAGCGCGTTCGCCGCCTACGAAACGGCCCGGCGCCCGGCCGTCGAGCGGCTGCAGGAGCTGGCCCGGCGCAGCCGGTTGTGGTGGGAGTCGTTCCCGGCGCGGCTGCACCTGCCGGTCGAGCGGCTGATGGTCGCCTACATGACCCGCGCCGGGAACGTTCCCCTGGAACGCTTCGCGGCCACCAGCCCGGACCTCGTCGCGACCGCGCTCACCCAGTACGCCGGGACGGCACCGCCCGCGGACGGGCTCGTCGACTGGGTCCTGGATCGAGCGGACCGGCCGCCCGCGGACCTGGTCACGATCGACGACGTGGTCGTGGATCCGTGGGACGAAGCGGGCGACGCGGTGGTGGCTCGCGCTCGTGCGGCGCGGGAGCGCGGGGCCGCCGGGTTCCGGTTCACCGGACCGGGTGATCGCGACGCTCTCCTCACCCGGCTGGACCTCGCCGAGCGCGTGCGGCTCGAAGCCGGTGGGATCGTGCTGGTGGAAGGACCCGCGGCGCTGCGGGACGACCTGGCCGCGGGCCTGGTCAGCGCCCGCACCGACCTCATCGAGGAGACCGCATGAGCTGGGGTGACAAGGTCGTCGCCTACCCGGCGGACGCCGTGCGCGCCTACCGGGACGGCGGCCTGTGGGGCACCCGCACGATCGCCGACCGGCTGTACCGGATCGCGCAGGCCCACCCGGACCGTGACGCCGTCGTCGCGCTCGACGGCCGGGTCACCTTCCGCGAGCTGGACGAGCGCACCGACCTGCTGGCCGCGGGCCTCGCCGGGCTCGGCCTCGAACCCGGCGACCCCGTGCTCTTCCAGGCCGGCAACCGGCTCGCCACGGTGCTCGCCTGGTACGGCGTGCTCAAGGCGGGTCTGGTGCCCGTCTGCACCCTGTCGGCTCACCGCGGGCACGAGATCGGCGAGATCAGTCGCCGGGTGGGCGCGGTCGCGCACCTCGTCGAGACCGGCGGGTTCGACCTCGTCGGTTTCGCGCTCGAGCAAGGTCGCGACCACCCGACCCTGCGGCACGTCCTGGTGCTCGGCGACGACCCGCGCGGCATCGCCGTCGACGGTCTCGGCCGGGACCTCGACGCGGGGGCCGCGCGCAAGACCGTCGAGGAGATCCAGGCGCGCATCGGCCCGGACGACGTCGCGGTGTTCCAGCTCTCCGGCGGCACCACCGGCGTGCCCAAGGTGATCCCGCGGCTGCACGCCGAGTACTGGTACAACGCCGTGGCCTACGCGCAGTCGTGGGGCTGGACGCCGGAAACCCGCGTCGCCCACCTGATCCCGATCGTGCACAACGCCGGGATCGTCTGCGCGCTGCACGGCCCGCACAGCGTCGGCGCGGCGCTGATCCTCGGCACCGCCGACCTGGACGCGTCGCTCCCGTTGCTGGCGCGCGAAGCCGCGACGCACCTCCTGCTGGGACACGGGCACTTCCGGGCCGTCGGACACCCGGCGTTCCCCGCCGCGGCGGCCGCGCTGACCCAGGTCGTCCTGTCCGGCACCAAGGTCCCGCCCGCGCTGTTCGACGACCTCGAGCGGCGCGGCCTGTGGTCGGCGCAGCTGTTCGGCATGGGGGAGGGCCTGTTCCTCACCACCCGGCCCGGCGCGCCCCGGACCGCGCGGGCCACGACCGTCGGCACCCCACTGTCCGAACTGGACGAAGTACGCGTCCTCGAACCGGGCACCGAAGACGAGGTCCCGGACGGCGAGATCGGCGAACTGTGCTGCCGCGGCCCGTACACGCTGCGCGGCTACTTCGACGCCGCCGAGCACAACGCGCGCGCGTTCACCACCGACGGCTTCTACCGCACCGGCGACCTCGCCGCGGTGCGCGTGCTCGACGGCGTGCGGTACGTCTCGATCGAAGGCCGGATCAAGGACGTCATCAACCGCGGCGGCGAGAAGATCAACGCCGAAGAGGTCGAGCTGCTCCTGCTGCGCCACCCGCTCGTGACCGCGGCCGCCGTCGTGGCCATGCCCGACCCGCGGCTGGGGGAGCGCACGTGCGCGTTCGTGGCCGGCGGGCCGCTGGACCTGCCCGAGGTCCGGCGGCACTTCGCCGAGCTGGGCGTGGCGAAGTTCAAGTGGCCGGAGCGCGTCGAAGTCGTCCCCGAAATCCCCCGCACCCTCGTCGGAAAACTGGACAAGAAGCGGCTGCAGGCGGAGATCGCCGCGAAGCTCGCCACCGAACAAGGAGAAACCCCGTGACCCCGCACCGGATCGGCCTCGTCGTCCCCAGCTCGAACGTCACCGTCGAGACGGAGATCCCGGCGCTGCTCGCCCGCCACCCTTCCGCGGTGTTTTCCTTCCACAGCAGCCGGATGCGCATGCACCAGGTGTCGCCGGAGGAGCTGCGGGCGATGAACGCGCAACGCGAGCGCTGCGTCGACGAGCTGGCCGACGCGGGGGTCGACGCGCTGCTCTACGCGTGTCTCGTCGCGGTGATGGCGCAGGGCGCGGGGGAGCACGAACGCACGGAGAAGGCCGTCACCGAGCAGCTGGCGGCTCGCGACGCGCACCCGGCCGTCCTGTCCAGCGCGGGGGCGCTCGTCGAGGGGCTGCGTGCGCTCGGTGCCCGGCGGATCGCCCTCGTGACGCCGTACCTGCGTCCGCTGGCCGAGGAAGTGGTCGCCTACCTGCGGGCCGAGGGCTTCGACGTCGTGGATTGGGCCGCTCTGGAGGTCGGGGACAACGCGGAGGTGGGGTGCATCCCCGGCGCGCGCGTCCTGGCCGCCGCCCGTGGCCTGGACCTCGCCCGGGCGGACGCCCTGGTGATCTCCGCCTGCGTCCAGATGCCCTCGCTGGACCTGGTCGAGCCCGCCGAAACCGAGTTCGGGCTGCCGGTGCTGTCGGCCGCCACGGCCGGCGCGTACGCGCTCCTGCGGAGCTTGAACCTCGCGCCGCGGCTGCCGGGAGCCGGGCGGCTGCTCGCGGGACCTCTACCATCACGAGGATGAGCGGCAGCACACCGCGGGGCGGGTCCCGCGAAAAGGCGACCACCGCGCGGCGGGAACTGGTGGAGAACGAGCTCTACGAGCACGCCACCCGGCTCTTCGCCGAGCGCGGCTTCGCCGGCACGAGCCTGCAGGACATCGCCGACGCTCTGGGCATCACGCGGCCCGCGCTCTACTACTACGTCAAGAGCAAGGAAGAGCTGCTCGCCAAGCTCGTCACCGAGGTCACCAACGGGCCCCTGGAGGAGCTGACCGAGCTGGTGGCGCGCGACCTCGACCCGGTGGCGAAGCTGCGCGGCATCGTGGAGATCATCGTCGGGCGCCGCGTCCGGCAGCCCGAGCGCTTCCGGCTCCTCATCCGGTCGGAGGCCGAGCTGCCCGCGGCGCTCACCGAGGCCTACGACGAGGGCCGCCGCGCCGTGCTCAAGACGATCGCCGGAGTCGTCGAGGACGGCGTGCGCGTGGGCCGGTTCCGGCCGGTCGACGCCCGCGTCGCGGCGCTGGGCGTGCTCGGCATGTGCAACTGGGTGGCGTGGTGGTACCACCCCGGCGGCCGCGACACCGCCGAAGTGGTCGTCGAGCAGCTCGCGGACATGGCCGTCGGGGCGTTGCAGCGCGCCGACCAGCACGTTCTCGACGGCGAAGGGCCGGCGGCGGCGTTGAAGATGCTGCGTCAGGACCTCGACCACCTGGAGCGCATCCTCGACGTCTGAGTGGCATTCGGCACAGGCGTCAGAATATTGACTCAAGCGTTGACACCCGCGTAGCGTGAAGCTCACGACAACGCGGGAGGTATGTCATGACCGAGCTGGACCACCGGGTGCGGGGCGTCGACCACGTCGCCTTCCCCACCTTCGACCCCGCCGGCACGGTGCGCTTCTATCGGGACGTGCTGGGGTTCCCGGTCGTGCACTCGATCTGCGCGGCCGGCTGGGGCCCGGAGAACCACCCCGACTTCATCCACTTCTTCTTCGACATCGGCAACGACGACCGGATCGCGTTCTTCTACTACTTCGGCGCCGAGCCCGGCGTCGGCGGCGCGCCCGGGGCCAAGGGCGACGTCTACGCGCGGTTCGCCGAGGACGTCCCGGAGTACTTCGTGCGGTCGCGGCACCTGGCGATCCACGTGAACGACGAAGCGGACCTGCTGGAGTACCGGCGACGGCTCGACGCGAGCGACTGGCCGGTCGAGATGCAGATCCAGCACGAGACCATCGAGTCGATCTACACCCACGACCCCAACGGCTACATGTTCGAGATCACCCGCGCGATGCGGCCGGTGACGCCCCAGGAGGACCTGGACGCGAACCTGACCATCGACGCGCTGCTCGACGTCGTCGCCGAACCGGCGCCGACGTTCGGGAAGCTGTTGGCGCGCAAGGCAGAGCTGATCGTCGAGCACGCGGCCGACTGGGAGCCCGCGCGATGACGGCGTGGTACGTCCTCGATGTCCCGGAGAACACCGCGGTCGCGAAGGTCGCCGCCGAAGACCCCGCCGTCACGGTCGGCCGGATCGGGCCGTACTTCGAGATCAGTGCGCCGGGGCCGATCGTGGTCGACCGGCGCGCGACCGGCTGCCGCCACGCCGTCTGGTACTCGTGCATCGCCGGCGTCGCCCGCGGCAGCCGGATCACCCAGCACGACAAGGACGCGCTGCGCGTGGAGCCGGTGTGAGCGAGCGGCTGGGCGCCGGCCGGTACGTCGTCGCGGGGGAGCGGCCGGCCTCCACCCCGCACGAGCTGACCACCGCCGACGGCGCGACCGTGCGGGGCATACTGTCCACTGTGGCCGGTGCCACCACCGTCGTGACCCTGATGCACCCGCGCCAGGACCTGACGCACCACCCGCTCGTCCCGCTGCTGCTGCGGGCCGGGGTCGCGGTGTGGACGCAGCACACGCGCTCGGTCAACAACGACCTGAACCTGGTCCACGAGCAGGCGTTGCACGACGTCGCCGCCGGGCAGGTCTTCCTGCGGCAGCGGGGTTTCGACTCCCGGGTGCTGCTGGGTCACTCGGGCGGTGGCACGCTCTTCGCGTACTACTGCGAGCAGGCCGCCCGCCCGGACCGCGTCGAAACCACGCCCGGCGGACGGCCGACCCGGCTGGCCGAGGCGGAGATGCCGGTGCCGGACGGTGTCGTCTTCCTGGCGCCGCACCCCGGTCAAGGCCGGCTCCTGCTGGCCTGCATCGACCCGTCGGTGGCCGACGAGACGGACCCGATGTCGGTGGTCCCGGAACTCGACCCCTACTCCCCGGCCAACGGTTTCGCCGAGCCGCCCGGAAGTTCCTCCTACACCGAGGAATTCCTCGACCGCTACCGCGCGGCGCAACGCGACCGCGTCGCCCGCATCGACGCGGTCGCCCGCGCCTGCCTGGCCGGTACCGCGGCCGCGCGGAAGGCGTTCAAGGCGGGTGGCCGGGCCGAAGATCGCCGCCGTTCGCTGGCTCCCCGCGTCATCACGGTGTTCCGCACCGACGCCGACCCGCGCACGGTCGACCTCTCGCTGGATCCGAGCGAGCGCCCGTACGGCTCGTTGTTCGGCAAGCGTCCCGACCTCATCGACTACGGCCTGGTCGGCTTCGGCCGCCTCTCCACGCCCGAAGCGTGGCTGTCGACGTGGTCCGGCCTGAGCTCCCGCGCCGACTTCGTCCGCTGCGCCCCGGGCGTCACGGTTCCGACGCTGTTCGTCGAGCTGACCGGCGACCAGGCGGCCTTCCCGGCGGACTCCCGGCGCATGATCGAATCCCTCGGCGCTTCCGACCTGACGACGGCGACGGTCCGCGGCCTCCACTTCGGCGGCGCCATCGCGGACGGCGAGCCGACGGGCAACGAGCTGGCCGCCGCCGAGATCACCGAGTGGCTCGGCAAGCGCTTCGGCTCACTTCCGCACCGAGGTCGTGCCGCTGGTCAGGGGTGACCCGTCCGGGCCCGTGGGGATGACGGGCGGGACGACGGCGCCGTGCTCGTCGACCAGGACCGAATGTGCTTCGCCCGCCTCGAAAGCGTGCCGCTCACCCCACTGGCGCAGCGTGACGATCACGGCGAAGAGGTCCTGGCCGGCGGCGGTGAGCGCGTACTGCCGTCGTTTGCCCGACGGGGCTTCGACCTGGGTCAGCAAGCCGTTCGCGGTCAGCTTGCGGAGCCGGTCGGCGAGGATGTTGCGGGCGATGCCGGTGCGCTGCTGGAAGTCGGTGAACGAGCGCGCGCCGTCCATCGCGTCCCGGACGATCAGCAGGCTCCACCGATCGCCGATCAGGTCCACCGTCCGCGCGACCGGGCAGGTCGGGTCCGTCCACATCACCGCTCCACTGGGTTGCGTAATGAAACCATTCTGACCTACTCTCCGAAGAGTTGCAAATGGCAACCAATCGGGAGGCGTGGTGGGTCGCGGGACGAGACTGCTGCTGGCGGTGGTGTGCGGCGTCGCGGTCGCCGGCGTCTACGCCGGGCAACCGGTCCTGGGTCCGATGGGGGACGCGCTGGGCGTTCCGCGCGGCTCGGCCGGCTGGTTCGTGGCCGTGGGCCAGCTGGGCTACCTGGCCGGGCTGGTCCTGCTGGTGCCCCTGGGCGACCGCCTCGACCGCCGTCGCCTGATCGCCGGGCACCTGGGCCTGGTGGCGGTGGGCTCGGCGATCACCGCGACGGCCCCGGTCGCCTGGCCGGCGTTCGGCGGCCTCGCGATCGCGGGGATGTTCGCGGTGGTGGTGCAGACGACGGTCGCGTACACGGCGTCGCTCTCGCCACCGGCCGAGCGAGGACGCGACCTCGGCGTCGTGACGTCCGGGGTGGTGGCCGGCATCCTCGGCGCGCGGGTCGTCACGGGGACGTTGGCGGACCTGTGGGGGTGGCGCGGCAGCTACTTCGCCTTGGCCGGCCTCGCGGTGCTCCTCGGCTTGCTGTGCCTCGTCGCGCTGCCGGCGGACGTCCGGACCGCCGCCGAGCCCTACGGCCGGATCATCCGATCGTTCTTCGGGTTGTTCGCCCAGCCATTGTTCCTCAGCCGTGGGCTGATCGCGTTCTTCCTGTTCGCGTCCTTCGGCACGCTCTGGAGCGGGTTGGCCCTCCCGTTGGCCAGCGAGCCGTGGCACCTGAGCGAAACGCGGATCGGGTTGTTCGGCCTCGCCGGGCTCGCGGGGGCGTGGGGAGCGGCCCGGTCCGGCCGCTGGGGCGACGCCGGCCACGCGGGGCGGGTCACGGGCATCGCGCTGGCCCTGCTGCTCGGCTCGTGGGCGGCGCTCGCGCAGCTGGGCTGGTCGCTGGTGGTGCCGGTCGCCGGCGTGGTGGTGCTGGACTTCGCGGTACAGGTCGTGCACGTCGGCAACCAGCACATCCTGACGACGGCGTTCGCCGACCGCCCCAGCACCACGATCGGCGCGTACATGGTGTTCTACTCGCTGGGCTCGGCCTTCGGAGCGGCGGCGACCACGAAGCTGTTCGCCACGGCGGGGTGGCCGGGCTCGTCGATCCTGGGCGCGGCGCTGGCTTTCTGCGCCCTGGTCGTCTGGTTCACGACGCGAACCCGCGTTCCCGAAGAGGTGGTGGTCAACGCGTGATACGCCCGGCGCCGGGCGTATCACGGCGCTCTCCCGCGGCTCTGCACGACGAGGAGGTGCCGCGATGAACCCGTTCCGCACCAGCAGTCTCGTCCTGATCGCCGTGCTCGCCGCCGGGTGCTCGGACCCCGCCGGTCCCGATACCGGGGGCTCGACCACCGGGGAGCCGACGACGATGTCGGCGCCGAGCACCGAGCCCACCGGCCCGGAGACGCCGAGATCCGGCGACGACGGGGTCGCGATTTCGCTCCCGCAGCTGCCGATCGGCGGGGGAACGCGACCCGAGGGCGCCCAGGAGCAGTGCGTCACCGTCGGCTGGTTGTCCGACGTCCCGCTCGCTTCGGGCGTGCAGGTCATCGGAGTCGGCTTCGACAAGCGGGGTGTCTTCAGCGCCGGCGGCGGCTGCGGTGAGGAAGCCGCCTGCGTGGGGTACACGTTCCACGCGAACGGCGACCAGTGCTCGGTCGCCGTGAGGGCGCTCGGGACCGGCGGTGCCACCCGGCTGACCCTCTCGGGCAAGGACCTCTGCTCGTGCCGGGACATCCGCGGCAAGGTCCAGCCGGGCTCGGTCCCCCTGACCCAGCCGTCGGGGCCCGGCGAGACGGCGACTGACGAGACGGGGCCCGACCAGACGGACTCCCCGACGCCCGAAACCACGGCGACCGGGTGACTTCGGTGCCCGAGGAGGGTCCCGGCCGGTTCGAGCGCTTCGTCGACGCGGGCAAGGCCGTCATCCCGCCGCTGACCCTCCTCAGCGCGCTGTTGTTCTACTTCGGATACGTCTCCGCGCGGTCGCAGTACGAGTACTTCGGCGTCGACGTCGACACGATCGGGCTGGGTACGCAGGACTACATCATGCGCAGCCCGCAGCCGCTGCTCACGCCGCTGCTGGTGTTCGCCGCGGTCGGTGCCGGCGCGGTCGCGGTGCACGCGGCCGTCCGGCGGCGGATCGGGGGCGCGGCCTCCGCCCGGCCGGCGACCCGGCTGGGCCGCGGCGGCCAGGCGGCCGGCCTGGTCGCGCTCGCCGCCGGGCTCCTGCTGCTGTCGGGGTACGCCTTCGTGCGCGACTGGCGGCTGTACGGGCTCGTGACCCCGGTGCTGATCGCCGTCGGCGGCACGCTGTTCCGGTACGGCTCGTTCGTCCGGCGGCTGGGCCGGTCGCCGGACGACGCCGCGTCGCCGCCGCTTCGCCGGGTGTCGGCCGCGCTCGTCTACGTCGCGATCGCCGTCAGCGCGTTCTGGACGACCGCGACCGTCGCGCAGTGGTCCGGCCGCGGGCTCGCGATGTACGAGGCGAGCCGCCTCGACAAGCTGCCCAGCGTCATCCTCGACACCAAGGAAAGCCTCTTCCTCCGGAGCCCCGGCATCCAGGAGACCAAGCTGCCGTCCGTCGACGGGCAGACCTTCCACTACCGCTACCGGAACCTGCGCCTGCTGATCCACGGCAAGGACCGGATGTTCCTGGTGGCCGACCGGTGGTCGGCGAGCGGCGCGACGGTCGTCGTGCCGCTCGATGGCTCGGTCCGCGTCCAGTTCCTGTTCCAGAACCAGCACCCGTGAGTATCAAGCGGCCCCCCGCTCGCTCCGGAGAGCATGACCACCGCAGTCGTACGGTTCGTCGGCGAGCAGCGCCGCGATCGCCGGCATGCGCCGCACCCGGGCCAGGCACCGCGCCCGCGACGGGCCGATCGAGCCGACCGGGATGCCGAGCGTTTCGCTGATCTCCCGGTAGGACTTGGGCGGGTCGCAGAACAGCAGCGCCAGCAGCTCCCGGTCGCGCACGGGCAGCCGGGCGAACGCGCTGCGGGCGGCGGCGCGGCGTTCGGCCCCGATCAGCCCGGCGTCGAACTGCGGCTCGGACAGCTCGCCGAGCAGCGGGTCGTCGGTCGGGACCTGCCGGTTCCGGTGCCGCAGCAGCCGCAGGCATTCGTGCCGGGTGGTGGTGCGCAGCCAGCCGGGCAGCGCCTCCGGTTCGCGCAGCCGCGGCAGGTTCACGACCAGCCGGAGCCACACCGCCCCACTGATGTCCTGCGCGTCGGCATTGGCGATCCGATACTGCGCGCACACCGACAAGACCAGCGAAGAATATCGGTCGACGATATCCCGCCAAGCCCATTCGGCACCTCGGGCGGCATTTTCCAGCAATGGCACCGGCGAGTCGTGCATGGCCCCTCCTCGGACTGGGATGTTCCCGGGTTCACGATTTCGCCACGCCCTGCTCGCCGACCTTGCAGAGACCTTGCGGGGCGAGCAGCATCGACGGGGCCGGTCGGGACGGGTCGATCACGGGGAGTCCGCCGCATGGAGTTCCTGCTGTTCGGGGAGGTGCAGCTACGCGTCGCGGGACAGCCGCTGGACGTCGGGACGCCGCGGCAGCAAGCGGTCCTCGCGGCGCTCGCGGCCGACGCCGGACGCCCGGTGCCGATCGAGACGCTCATCGACCGCGTCTGGGGTGACGATCCGCCGGGTGAAGCGCGCAATGTGGTGTATTCCCACCTGAGCCGAATTCGGCAGGTGCTCACCGAGGTCACCGAGCTGACCGGCACAAAGACCGGCGTCACCCGGCGCAGCGCGGGATACGTGCTGGAAATCGATCCCGGCGCGGTTGACCTGAACCGGTTCGCACGTTTGGTCGAGCGCGGGAATGACGTCCGGGAAACCGACGAAGACCGGGCCGCCGCGCTGCGCGAGGCATTGGTCGTCTGGCGGGGCCCGCCGCTGGCCGGCCTCCAGGGTGACTGGGCCGACGGGGTCCGCGCGGCCTGGCACCGGCGACGGCTCGACGCGGCCGTGCACTGGGGTGAGCTCGAACTGCGGCTCGGCCGGCCCGACGCGGTGCTCGCCGCGATGTCCGACCTGGCCGCGGAGTACCCGCTCGCGGAGCCGCTCGAAGCCTTGCTCATGCGCGCCTTGCACGCGGCCGGGCGCGACGCCGAAGCCGTCGACCGCTACGCCGTCGTGCGGCAGCGGCTCGCCGACGCGCTCGGCACCGACCCCGGCCCCGAACTGCGTGCGCTGCACGAGGCGATCCTGCGGGGCGAGCTGCCGTCCGCGGCTCCGGCGGCCGCGGCACCACCGTCGTCGTCGCCGGCGCAGCTGCCGCCGGACACCCCGGGGTTCGCGGGCCGCGAGAGCGCGCTGCGGCGGCTCGGCGAGGTGACCGGCGGGCCGGCGCCGGCCGCGCGGACCGTCGTCCTCTCGGGCACCGCCGGGGTCGGCAAGACCACGCTGGCCGTCCACTGGGCACACTCGGTCGCCCGCGACTTCCCCGACGGGCAGCTGTACGTCAACCTGCGGGGCTTCGACCCGACCGGATCGCCGACGACGCCGGCGGGCGCGGTGCGCGGGTTCCTCGAGGCGCTCGACGTCCCGGGGGAGCGGATCCCGACCACCTTGGACGCGCAGGTCGGCCTGTACCGGACGCTGCTGGCGAACCGGCGGGTCCTGATCGTGCTGGACAACGCCCGCGACGCCGGGCGGGTGCGTCCGCTGCTGCCCGGCGCGCGAGCCTGCGTGGTCGTCGTGACCAGCCGCGACCAGCTCGCCGGCCTGGTCACGGAGGGAGCGCACCCGCTGGTCGTCGACCTGCTCGACGACGCCGAGGCGCACGCGGTGCTGCGTCGCCGGATCGGCCCGGAGCGGCTGGCGGCCGACCCCGCGGCGGCCGCCGAGATCATCGGGCTGTGCGCGCACCTCCCGCTGGCCCTGGCGGTGGTGGCGGCGCGCGCGGCGACGTACCCCGCGTTCAGCCTGGCTGCGCTGGCGGCCCAGCTGCGGGACGCGCGCGGCGGCCTGGACGAGTTCGCCGGAGCCGACCCCGCGACCGACCCGCGCGCGGTGTTCTCCTGGTCGTACCTGCGGCTGGATCCCGTGGCCGCGCGGCTGTTCCGCCTCCTGGGGCTGCACCACGGGCCGGACATCGGCACCCGCGCGGCGGCGAGCCTCGCGGGCCTGCCCGCCGGCCGGGCACGGGTGCTGCTGTCGGAGCTGGCGAACGCGCACCTGGTGGCGGAGCACGCACCCGGTCGTTACACCATGCACGACCTGCTGCGCGCGTACGCCGATGAGCTGGTGCACGAGTCGGACACCGCGCCCGAGCGGGACTCGGCGGTCCACCGGCTGCTCGGCCACTACGCCCACACGGCTTATCACGCGGACGGGTTCCTCGATCCGCGCCTCGAGGTGCCGCCCGCATTGACCCCGTTGCCCGAAGGGGCGGAGGCCGAGCGGATCGTCGACCGGCGGCGGGCGTTGACGTGGTTCGAGACCGAGCACCGGGTGCTGCTGCAGGCGGTCGCCGTCGACGCCGAGTTCGACGCGCGGGTCTGGGAGCTGGCCTGGGCGCTGCGCAGGTTCTTGACGATGCGCGGCCATTGGCACGACGAGAGCGACGTATTGAGCGCGGCGTTGAGTGCGGCGCGGCGGCTGGGGGATGAACGGAAGCAGGCCTTCGCGCACCTGCACCTGGGGGGAATACACGTCCGCTTCGGCAGGCAAGCCGAAGGTGCCGGCGACCTCCGGGCCGCGCTGGCCTTGTACGGCGCCCGCGAAGACATCGTCGGGCAGGCGTACGCGCACCGCCAGTTCGCCTGGCTGCTCGATCGGCAAGGGGAGATCACCGGCGCGCTCACGCACGCCGAGCAGGCCCTGGAGCTGTTCCGCGGTGCCGGGCACCAAGCCGGGCAGGCGACGGCGCTCAACGCGGTCGGCTGGTTCCACACCCTGCTCGGCAAGCACACGTCGGCCATCGAGTACTGCAGGCAGGCCCTCGACCTGCAGACGCTGCTCGGCGACCTCATGGGCGCGACCCAGAGCTGGCACAGCATCGGCTACGCCCACAAGCAGCTCGGCGACCACGCCGAGGCGGTCGCCTGCTACGAGAAGGCGCTGGAGCTGGTCCGCCGCAACGGAAGCGTGGTCACCGAGGCCCGGGTGCTCATCGAGCTCGCGAACCTGCGCCGCGAGCTGGGCGACGTCGACGCGGCCCGGTCCGGCTGGCAGCAGGCCCACGACATCCTGACCCGGCTCGCCCACCCCGACGCCGACGAGGTGCGGAAAAGGTTGTCCGAAGTAGACAGTGATAGCGAGTGAACGGGAGGCGTTCCATGACCGATGCCGAAGACACGGATTTCGCGGGCTTCAAGGGGGCACTTGACCTCTGCACGTCCGGCATGACCGAACAGCAGAAACTGCTGCTGAACAGCATTGTCAAACTCGCGTGGATCGCCAGCAAGGACGATGAAACGCACATCGCCGAGTTCGACGGGTCGTTCACGCCGGAACAGGCTGATTTGCTCCTGCAATACGATCCGGCGCCAGGGCCGGCCATGACCGCGCACCTTCGCTTCATCAGGTGATCCGCCCGTGACCGCGCCGCCGGTGGTGCTCGTTTCCATGCCGTTCCTCGAAGCCGATCGGCCGTCCATCCAGCTCGGCCTGCTCAAGGCGATCGCGGGGCAGCACGGGTTTCCCGTGCGCACCCTGCACGCCAACCTCGACTTCGCCGTGCGGGTCGGGCTCGACCACTACCGGCGGCTCGCCGACCACCGCGGGCGGCAGATCGGGGACTGGCTGTTCTCCGTCGAGGCGTTCGGCGACGCCGCGCCGGACCCCGACGGGAAGCTGCTCGACGAGCTCGGCGCCGAACTGTCCTACTTGGACGGTCCGGAGCGGCTGCTCGCCGTGCGCGACCAGGATGTTCCCGCCTACCTCGACGCCGTCGCCGACGAACTCGACGGCGTTCCGGTCGTCTGCTTCAGCTCGACGTTCCAGCAGAACGCGGCGTCGTTCGCGCTCGCCCGGCGACTGAAAGCGCGCGATCCGGGCGTCGTCACCGTGTTCGGCGGGGCCAACTTCGAAGGGGAGATGGGCCTGGAGCTGGTGCGGTCCGTCGGCTGCGTCGACCTCGCCGTGCTCGGCGAGGGCGACGTCGCCTTCCCCCGGCTGCTCGGCGCTCTCGCGAACGGCACCGACCCGGGCGTGATCCCCGGCGTCGCCCGGCGGGTCGGCGACGACGTCGTCGCCACCCCCGCCGAGCCGCCGCACGAGCGGCTCGACGAGCTGCCCGTGCCGGACTACGACGAGTACTTCGCGCGCGCGGCGCGGCTCGGCCTGCCGACCGAGCACGTCGCGCTCCCGTTCGAGTCGGCGCGGGGGTGCTGGTGGGGCGCCAAGCACCACTGCACGTTCTGCGGGCTCAACGGGACCACGATGCGTTTCCGCGCCAAGTCGGCGGACCGGGTGCTCGGCGAGCTGGACGAGCAGGCGCGCCGCTACCGCACCTTCCGGTTCGACGCCGTCGACAACATCCTCGAACCGGGCTACCTCAAGGAGCTGCTGCCGGCCCTCACCGAGGCGGGCCGCGAGTACCAGATCTTCTACGAGGTCAAGGCGAACCTGACCCGCGCGCAGCTGAAACTGCTCGCCCGGGCCGGGGTCACGCAGCTGCAACCGGGCCTGGAGTCGCTGAGCTCCGCCGTCCTCCGGCTGATGGACAAGGGCGTCCGCGCCGCCCAGAACGTCAACCTCCTGCGGTGGGCCCGCTACTACGGCATCGGCGTCGGCTGGAACATCCTGTGGGGGTTCCCGGGCGAGCCGGCCGAGGAGTACGCCGCGCAGGCGGCCGCCGTCCCGCACCTCGTCCACCTCCAGCCGCCGGCCGGAGCGAACCGGCTGTGGCTGGAGCGGTTCAGCCCGCTCTTCACCCAGCCCGGCCGGTTCCCGCAGCGGGCGCGCGAGCCCGAATCCAGCTACCGCCACGTCTATCCGTCCACGGTGGACATCGACCGGGTCGCCTACTTCTTCGACTACGCACCGGACGACGAGCTGCCACCCGAGGTCTACACCCCCTTGACGGACGCGGTGGCGGCGTGGACGGCCGCCTGGGAGGCGAAGCAGCCGCCGGTGCTGGTGTACCGCTGTGCCCCCGGCTTCCTGCAGATCTACGACGGGCGCCACCCCGAGACCCACGGCACCTACACCTTCCGCGACACGCTCGCCGACGTCTACCTGGCCTGTGTGGACCGCCCGCGGACCGCCGCGGCCGTGCACCGCGAACTCGGTCTCACGGTGCCGGTTTCGGCCGTGGAAAAGGTTTTCCGCGGGTTCGGCGACCGCGGGCTGATGTTCCTCGACGGCACGCTCGCCCTGTCGCTCGCGCTGCCCGCGACGCCCGGCCGCTGACGCGTATCAGAGCCGCCGCCCGCGTCTCTGTCCTTCGCCGGTGCCGAGTTCGACGAGAGGCGCGTGACATGGATCCGTCGGTCATCGTGGCGACGGCGAACGCCGCGGCGGAGCGCCTCGCCGGCTGGACGCCGTGGGCCTTCACGTGGGGGAGGCTCGAACGGGGGCACTGCACGATCTTCGCGGGCGCCCGGTGGACGCTCTTCCCCGACGGGACCGCCGCCTTCGACGGCACCGTGGCCGCCGAACCCGGCCGCGCCTGGGTGATCTGGCACGTCGACCTCCTCGACGCGCGGGGGAGCGTCCTGGGCTCGCTGGCCACCGAGCACCCGGTCGAGGGGGACTGGCGCAAGTTCGTCCAGACGATGCCGGGCGGCGCGGACCACCACCGGTTCCGCGCCTGGGCGAACTTCGACGCCGGCCTGTGGGACGCCATCGCGTCCTTGCGGATGCACTGGAGCTGCTGACGCGGTGCGTTCGAAACGCCCCGGTGCGGAGCGGGTTCGAGCGAGAAAGATCACTCGCGTGCCGGACCGTCCGCTCCGGTCGCGCATGATGGTCGGACATGGTCGAAGAGTTCCGCTTGCGCTCGGTCGCCGCGGCGGCGTACGGGCCGGCCGCCCTGTTCGGGCTGTCCGAGGGAGCCGTGCTGCCGGTCATCGCGCTGAGCGCGATCGACCGCGGGGCGAGCACCTCGACGGCCGCGCTGATCGCCGCGTTGCTCGGGGTCGGGTCGCTCGCCGCGAACATCCCGGCCGGGATGCTCGCGACGCGGATCGGGGAACGCCGGTCGATGCTCGTGGCGGCGGCCGTCATGGTCGCGGGCCTGCTGGTCTGCCTGGTCGACCTGGGTCACGGGCCGTGGTCGCTGCTGCTCTACGGCTGCGGGGTCGTGCTGATCGGGGCGGCCGCCGCGGTCTACGGCCTGGCCCGCCAGACCTACCTGACCGAGATCGTGCCCCTGCACATGCGCGCCCGGGCGCTGTCGACGCTGGGCGGGAGCATGCGGATCGGCGTCTTCCTCGGGCCGTTCGCCGGGGCCACGGCGATGCAGTTCGCCGGGCTGCCCGGCGCGTACTACGTGAGCCTGGCCGCGATCTTCGCGGCGGGCGCCCTGGTGCTGCGGGTTCCCGACCTGGAGGTCACCGCGGACGAGCGGGCGGCCGCGTCCGCGGTGACGACGCGGGGAATGCTCAAGCAGCGGTGGCGGGTGTACGCCACGCTCGGTGCCGGAGTCCTGTTGCTGTCGGCGATCCGCCAGACCCGCCAGACGGTGGTGCCGCTGTGGGCGGCGCACATCGGCCTGTCGCCGACGACCAGTTCGATCATCTACGGCGTCGCCGGAGCCGTCGACGCGCTGACGTTCTACCCGGCCGGCAAGGTGATGGACCGCTACGGACGGCGCTGGGTGGCCGTGCCCGCGACGCTCGTGCTGGGCGTGTCCTTCCTCGTGATGCCGCTCGCCGCCGGCGCCGGGCTGCTGACGGTGGCGGCCATGGTGATGGGCTTCGGCAACGGCATCGGGTCGGGCATCGTGATGACGCTCGGCGCCGACGTGTCGCCGTCGGTGGGGCGGCCGACGCACATCGGGATCTGGAACGAGCTGGCGGACATCGGCACCGGGGTGGGCCCGCTGATCCTGTCCGCGGTGACGGCGCTGGCCGGCCTCGGCGCCGGGATCGTGGCGAGCGGCGTGGTCGGGTTCGCGGCGGCCGCGGCGCTGTGGAGATGGATCCCGAGACCACACCACGCCGGCGCGGACCGCTCGGCCCCCTCCTAGGGCCTGTATCGAAGTCGGTCAGAGCCATTCGTCGATCGCGGCGATGTGGACGGTGGCTTCGTAGCGGACGGCGAGCTTGTCGTGGCGAGTGGCGGCCGCGCGGTGGCGTTTGAGGGACACTCGGATCCCGGCCAGGACCGGAACGAACTGCGGGCTGTCGCCACGCTGGCCGGCGGTCAGCACGATCGACAACGGCTTCTGCCCCTGCTCGCATCCCAGATGCAGCTTCGTGGTCAACCCGCCTCGGCCAGGGCCTGCAGAGCAGTCACGATCGTCTGCCGGACACCGCTTGCTCCACAACGAAAGCCGACCCTAATAGCGTCAAATCAGCACGACCTGCCGGGATCGACTTCGATACAGGCCCCAGCGGTCGGTCAGACGGTAGCGCCCTGCAGGGCGAGCAGGCTCTCCGCGGTCTCGGTGATGGTGTCGGCGATCGGGCGAGGCGACCAGCCCAGCAGCCGCCGGGCTTTGTCCGAGGTGGCGTCGTAGTTGCGGCCCAGCTGGGGGCGGAGGAGGCGCAGTCCCGGGTTGACGCGGGCGAGGGCGCGCGCCGTCCACACCGGGAGTTCGCGGGTGGGCACCTTCGCGGCCCGGTCGCCGAGGCGGTCGCGCAGGATCGCCGCGATTTCGCGCACCCACAGGCTGCGCCCGGAGATCGCGAGGAACCGCTCGCCCGCCGCGGCCGGGTCGGTCATCGCCCTCAGGTGCAGGTCCGCGACGTCGCGGACGTCCACGTAGCCCATGCCGAACTTCGGCAACGCGGGCAGCTCACCGTCTAGCATCCGCCGCACCAGGCCGAGCGACGGCGAATAGTCGGGGCCGAGGACCGGTCCGAGCACGCCCACCGGGTTTACGACGGCCAGCTCCAGCCCGCCGTGCTCGGCGACGAACTGCCACGCGGCCTTTTCGGAGAGCGTCTTGGACTTCTGGTAGGGCGCGACGCCCGCGTCCACATCGGTCCAGTCCTCTTCGGTGAACACCCGCGACTTCTCGGGGTGCCCCATCCCCACCGCCCCGAACGCCGAGGTCAGCACGACCCGCTTCACGCCGGCCTCGCGGGCGGCGCGCAGCACGCGCAGGACGCCGTCCCGGGCGGGCACGACCATCTCGTCGTCGCTCTTCGGCACGCTGGTGAGCGTGGGCGAGGCGACGTGCAGCACGTAGTCGCACCCCTCGACCGCCTCGCGCCAGCCGGTGTCCTGCCGCAGGTCCGCCCGCAGCACGGTCAGCTTCGCGTCCTCGGGCGCCCCGCCGGCGCGCAGCATCTCACGCACCGCGGGCTCCTTCTTCGGGTCGCGCACCGTCGTGCGGACCGTGTGCCCGTCCGCCAGCAGGGCGAGCACACACCAGCTGCCGAGATAGCCGGAGCCGCCGGTGACCAGTACTTCAGCCATGGGAAAGAACCTCGCAAAGATCGGAATGGAGTTTGCCGCGACGCGCGTCTAGACTTCCGGAGAGCTCTCCGCATACGTTAGTGGAGAGTTCTCCGGATAGCAAGGACGGCACATGGTTCGCTCGGACGCGCGGGAAAATCGGGCCCGCATCCTGCAGGTCGCCCGCGAGGCCTTCGCCGAGGGGAGTGACGTCTCGATGAACCGGATCGCGCAGCTCGCCGGCGTGGGGCCCGGCACGCTGTACCGCAACTTCCCGACTCGCGAGGCGCTCGTCCTGGCCATCTACCAGGACGAAGTCGACCGGCTCATCGGATCCGTCCCCGAGCTGCTCGCGGAACTGGCTCCGCTGGAAGCGCTGCGGCGGTGGACCGTCGAGCTGGTGGCGGCCATGCGGAAGAAGCACGGCCTGGGCGACGCGCTCAGCCCCGGCGCGCACCAGACGATCACCGAGCAGACCTACGGCCCGGTGATCGCCGCCATCACGCGGCTGCTCGACGCGGGCAAGGCCGGTGGCACCATCCGCCCCGACGCCGACCCCCGCGACTTCCTGCAGCTCACCGGTGCACTCTGGCGCGCCGCTTCGGGGCCGGAAGACCGGTCTGCGTCGATGCTGGCCCTCATCCTCGACGGCCTGAGCGCGCGCCGGTGAGCCCGCTCACTCGAAGAACTTGAGGCTCCAGCCGGTGTCGGTGGTCGCGCCCGGGACGTTGGCGCGGCGGTACGTCGTCGAGCCCCACCAGCAGAACGATCCCGTGTACCAGTAGCGGTTGGCCCACGAGTACGGCGTGCCCTTGGGGACGGCGTGGAACATCAGCGGGAACTTCGGCCCGGCGGGCGGGCTCGTCGCGATGTCGCCGTTCAGCAGGACGAAGCTGTGGCTGCCCGGGCCGTCGACGTAGAGCGTCGGGTCCCAGCCGGCCATCATCGTCTCGCGGTGGGAGCCGAAGAGGCAGCCGTTCGACTTGTACCAGTCCCAGACGTACGTCGGGTCGCCGCCGGCGCGCAGGCGGATCTCGGCGAGGCAGTACTGGTCGCTCCAGCTGCCGTTGGCCGAGTAGGCGATGTGCAGCTGCCCGCCGGGGTCCTTGATCGGCACGGGCGCCTCGTTGATGAAGGGGTTGCCCACCACGCGTTCCCAGCTCTCGCGCGGCTGGGAGATGATGAACCGCGCCCCGGTCGGCGTCGTCGGGCTGCTCATCCGCGCGAGGTAGAGGTTCTGCTCGACGTTGGTGTCCCCGGCCCAGCCCGACCAGACGAACCACCGCTGCCCGCCGAAGGTGAACAGCGTGCCGTCGATGGCCCACTTGCCGTCGGGCAGCGCCAGCTGGGTCTCGGCGGTGTAGCCGCTGTCGGCGACGGCGGAGCTGATCACGTACATCCGGTGCGCCGCACCGGTTCCGGCGGAGAAGTAGACGTAGAACCGGCCGCCGTCGAGGACGATCTCCGGGGCCCACACCTCGCCGCGGCCGCGGCTGTCCGACCAGATCCGCCGGGCGGGGGCGCTCGCCAGGCCGTCGGGGGAGGTGGCCTGCCGCGCGACGATCCCGCCTCCGGACGACTGCACGGCGACGTAGGTGGAACCGACCCGGAGGACGCTGGGATCGGCCGCCCGCAGCGCGGTCTGACCGGCTTGCGCGGCCGGCGCGATGAGCGCGGCGAAGAGGGCGAAAACGACGGCGAGACAAGAGAGTTTCATGACCACATCCCTCGGTCGATCCGGGACCGTCGGCCAGGATCACCCGTGACCGGGCGCGGCCGGTAGGGCCGCGGGATCTTGCTCGATCCAGATCGGCCGAAATTGGTCTGAACCGGTGAGGTCCCGGTCAGCGGATCCGGAGGCTCGGCGCCGTCCCGCCGCGGCGAGGTGCGATCATGCCCCGGTCGACCACCCGGCCCCGCGGAGGACATCGATGACTGCACCGGCTCGCGACGCGCTCGTGGCGGTGGCCACCCTGCTGGCACCGGACGTCCCGCGGGTGGCCGCCCGCGCGGCGGCCGCCCACGACGACCCCGCCGCCTACGTGCTGGAGCACGCGGACCGGCTCGACGACCGCGGCATCGACGAGCCTTTCCCCGGCCTGCCGTGGATCGCGCTGGTGGACGCGCTGGCCGACCACGGCCTGCTGGCCGAAGTCGACTGGAAGGAAGCCCCCGGCGAGATCGCCGCCCGGCTGCGGGAGCTGCGTTCCGCGCCGCGGACGGACGAGCTGTGGACGTCGCTGGGGGAGAGCGACCTGCCGACGTACGAGTTCCTCGAGGCGGCGGGGGACCGGCTGGCCGGGACCGGCACCGCGCTCGCGGTCCTCGACATCGAGTCCGACTGCTACCCGCTGGTTCTCGTGCCGTCCGCTCGGGCCGACGACCTCGTGGCGCTCGCCGAGGCGGCCGGGTTCGCGGCCGCCGCGCTCGGTCGCGCCCGGCGTTCCGGCACCGTTGAAACGTAGAAACGACCGCGTTGACTTGTTCAGCAGGCTCGTAGTAGTTTCGCCGAACGCGGAGTTGAAACGTTTCGATCAGGAGGGCGCGCATGAAGGTCGCCGTGCTCGTCACCTGCATCAACGACTCGCTCTTCCCGGACACGGGCAAGGCGGTGTTCCGGCTGCTGCGCCGCCTCGGCGTGGACGCGGACTTCCCCGAGGCCCAGACCTGCTGCGGCCAGCCGATGGTCAACACCGGCTACCTCGACGAGGCCGTGCCCGTGGTGCGCGCCTTCGCGCGGGCGTTCGCGGGCTACGACTACATCGTCACGCCGTCCGGTTCCTGCGCGGGCTCGGCACGCCACCAGCACGGCCTGGTCGCGCGCCGGGCCGGTGATCCCCGGCTGGCCGAGAGCGGGCCGAAGGTCTACGAGCTGAGCGAGTTCCTCGTCGACGTCCTCGGCCTGACCGACGTGGACGCCTACTTCCCGCACCGCGTCACCTACCACCCGACCTGCCATTCGCTGCGCATGCTCGGCGTCGCCGACAAACCCCTGCGCCTGCTGCGGAAAGTGCGCGGGCTCGACCTCGTCGACCTGCCCGCCGCCGAGGAGTGCTGCGGCTTCGGCGGCACCTTCGCGCTCAAGAACGCCGAGACGTCCACCGCAATGGGCTCGGACAAGGCCCGGCACGTCCGGGCCACCGGCGCCGAGGTGCTCGTCGCCGGCGACAACTCGTGCCTGCTGCACATCGGCGGCCTGCTGTCGCGGCAGCGCTCCGGGGTCCGCGTGCTGCACC
This sequence comes from Amycolatopsis sp. NPDC005961, assembly GCF_040629235.1. Taxonomy (NCBI): domain Bacteria; kingdom Bacillati; phylum Actinomycetota; class Actinomycetes; order Pseudonocardiales; family Pseudonocardiaceae; genus Amycolatopsis; species Amycolatopsis sp. NPDC005961. The sequence continues at coordinate 54,928 of NZ_JBEXVF010000012.1, forward strand.
TGGCCGACGTGCTGGCTTCGACCGAGGGGGACGCGTGAGTGCCACGTTCGTCGGCATGCCGGCCTTCCCCGCCGCGGCCCGGGAAGCGCTTGCCGACACCCAGCTGCGCCGCAACCTCGCCCACGCCACCGGCACGATCCGCGCCAAGCGCGCGGCCGTCGTCGGCGAGGTGGCCGAGTGGGAGGAACTGCGTCTCGCGGGCGCGGCGATCAAGGACAACACCCTGCGTCGCCTCGACGAGCATCTGCTGACGCTCGAAGCCGCCCTGCAGGCCGGGGGAGCGACCGTCCACTGGGCCCGCGACGCCCAGGAGGCCTGCGACATGGGGCGCGCCGACTTCGGCTTCGAGCCTGCGGATCTGCTTGGACAGCGTCGGCTGGCTGATGAAGAGCTTGGTGGCGGCCCGCCCGAAGTGCAGTTCGTCGGCGACGGTGACGAAGTACCGCACCAGCCTGAGGTCGAGGTCCATGCGGGCCTTCCGGCGCGAAGGGGAGTGAGGCAGTGCGCCAACGATGCCACCGCGGCTATCGATTCGTACACAACAGGTCTTGGACGGCGGGGCCGCGGGTCGTGTTGGCTTCGGGAAAGCTCGCACCAACTGGAGGATCCGATGGCCGACCCGGGCACCCCTGTCGTGTTCATCCACGGGCTGTGGCTGCACGCCACCTCGTGGACCCCCTGGATCGACCACTTCCGGGCGGCGGGGTACGCGCCGATCGCCCCGGGCTGGCCGCACGAGCCCGAAACCGTCGAACAGGCCCGGGCGAACCCGGACGCCGTCGCCGACATCTCGATCGACGACGCCACCGGCCACTACGCGTCGATCATCGAGGGCCTCGAACGGCCCCCGGTGATCATCGGCCACTCCTTCGGCGGCCTGATCACCGAGAAGCTGCTGGGCCAGGGCATCGGCCTCGCCGGTGTCGCCATCGACCCCGCGCAGATCAAGGGCGTCCTGCCCCTGCCGCTGGCGCAGCTGCGGGCCGGCCTGCCGGCGCTGGGCAACCCCGCCAACCTGCACCGGGCCGTTTCGCTGACCGAGAAGGAGTTCCGGTTCGGCTTCGGCAACGCGCTGACCGACGAGGAGTCCTCGGAGCTCTACCGGCGCTGGACCATCCCATCGCCGGCCCGGCCGCTGTTCCAGGCCGCGGCCGCCAACTTCGTGATGCACTCCCAGGCCAAGGTCGACACGCACCGCGAAGACCGCGGCCCGCTCCTGCTGATCTCCGGCACCGCGGACCACACCGTCCCGGACGTCGTCACCCGTTCGACGCTCAAGCAGTACCGGGACTCCACCGCCGTCACCGAGCTGAAGCAGTTCGAGGGCCGGGGCCATTCGCTCACCGTCGACAGCGGCTGGCGCGAGGTCGCCGACTCCGTGCTCGGCTGGCTGCGCGAGCACGGGATCTAGGCGCGTGGACCTCGGATTGGACGGCGCGGTCGCCGTCGTCACCGGCGCCAGCCGGGGGATCGGCCTGGCCGTCGCCCAGACCCTCGCCGCCGAGGGGGCCCACGTCGTGGCCGGCGCCCGCGAGCCCGGGCCGGACCTGGATGCCCTCGCCCGGGCCGGGAAGGCGCACACCCTGGCCGTGGACCTCGGCACCGCCGAGGGGCCGGGCCGGCTCGCGGAGCTGGCGCTGACCGAGTTCGGGCGGATCGACGTCCTGGTCAACAACGTCGGTGCCGTCACGCCGAGGCCGAACGGCTTCCTGCTGGTCACCGACGACGAGTGGAGCCGTTCGCTGACCTTGAACCTCCTCAGCGCGATCCGCGCCACGCGAGCCGTGCTGCCGGCGATGGTGACCGCCGGTCGCGGGAGCATCGTCACGATCGCCTCGATCAACGCGAGCCTGCCCGATCCCGGCGTCATCGACTACAGCGCGGCGAAGGCCGCTTTGATCAACTTCACCAAGTCGGTGTCGAAGGAGTTCGGCCCGCACGGGATCCGCGCCAACGCGATCAACCCGGGCCCGGTCGCGACGCGGTTGTGGCTCGGCAGCGGCGGCGTCGCCGAAACCATCGCCGCCACCACCGGCGCGAACCCCGAGTCGGTCGCCGAGGAGGCCGCCGCCCACGCGGTGACCGGCCGCTTCACCCAGCCCGCCGAGGTCGCGAACCTCGCGGCCTTCCTGGCCAGCGACCGGGTGGCCGGCAACATCACCGGCGCCGCCTTCGCCATCGACGGCGGCTACTCCACCGAAACGCACTGACGGCCGAGCCGTGCGACCCTGACGGCATGACCGATCGGTCCGCGCCGCGGCGTGAACTGGAGCGCATCCGCGACGGCGGCGGCCCGGGCGCGGACCAGGGCCGCATCGCGCTGACGGCCGGCACGGCCGAGGACCGGCTGCGCGCGGCCATCCTCGCGTTGGCCACCGGGCGAGGTGCGAACAGCAGCACGTGCCCGTCGGACGCGGCGAGAGCGGTGGCCGCCGAGTGGCGGCCGTTGCTGCCGCAGGCCCGGGAGCTGGCGCGCTCGCTCGCCCGGACCGGCCGGGTGGAGCTGACCCAGCGAGGTCACACCCTCGACCCGGACGGTGAGTGGCGGGGGCCGATCAGGATCCGGCTGCCTCGGTCCGCATCGGAGTGAGGTCGTCCGGGACGACATCGACGCGGCCGGCCGACGCCGCACGCTAGCCGGGACTACGTCGACGCGGCGCGTTGGCCTGGGCGGGGCTCCCGGTGGCGAGCCTGGCTCGGGCGGCCCCGGTGGCGGTCGCCGCGCGGGTTTCGCGCGGCGCATCGGCCTGGTCGGCCGGGGCTTGCGGTGGTGGCGAGCCTGGCTCGGGCGGTCTCGGCGGCCAGTCGCCGCGCGAAACCCGCATCGGCCTGGTCGGCCTGGTCGGCCGGGGCTTGCGGTGGTGGTGAGTCCGGCTCGGGGCGGGTGCCGCGCGATGCCCGCGTCGAACCCGGCGCGCGGCGACCTGGTCGGTTGCGCCTCGAGCAGCGAGCCCGACTCGGGGCGGCCTCAGCGGATGGGCTCGCCGAACCAGCGGGCCAGGTGGTCGTCCAAGTCACGCTGGTGCTCGCCGGCCCAGGCGATGTAGCCGTCGGGGCGGACCAGGATCGCCGGGACCTCCAACGCGGCGGCGGGATCCGCGATCAGGTCGACCCGGTCCCACCAACCCTCGGCGGTCAGCCCTCCGGTGCGGTCGAGCAGCAGGCCGCGGCCCCGGCGCAGCCGCTCGTAGAGGCGGCCCTCGCCCAGCTCGATGTCGCGCACCCGGCGGCCGAGCAGGTCGGGGCCGGTGCCGAAGTCGTAGCGGACGCCGAGCGCGGTGATCTTCTCGATCAGGTACCGGTTCACCTCGTCGAAGCCCATCAGCTCGGTGACCAGCCGGCGCACCGCCCGCGGCCCCGGTTCGGCGGAGCTCAGCTCCACCTGGGCGCGGGTGTTGACCAGGACGTCCTCGGCGACCGGGTGGCGTTCGGCGTGGTAGGTGTCCAGCAGGGGTTCCGGCGCCCAGCCGCGGATCCGGCCGGCCAGCTTCCAGCCGAGGTTGACCGCGTCCTGCACCCCCAGGTTCAGGCCCTGGCCGCCGGCGGGCGGGTGGATGTGCGCCGCGTCGCCGGCCAGCAGGACCCGCCCGACCCGGAACCGCTCGGCCAGCCGGGTGGCGTCGCCGAAACGGGACAGCCAGCGCGGGGAATGCGCGCCGAAGTCCGTGCCGGTGAGGGCACGCAGCTGCACTTTGAAGTCTTCGAGGGTGGGCGGTTCCGCGCGGTCTTCGGCCGCTCCCGCGACCGGGACCACGGCGCGATAGACCCCTTCGCCGAAGGGCACGAGGCTGAACGCCCGGGCGGTCTCGCGGATTTCGGCCACCTTGGCGGCGATCTCCTCCGGCGGCGCCGTCAGTTCCAGTTCACCCATCAGCGTGTCATTCCGCGAAGGCTCGCCGGGGAAGCCGACGCCGAGCAGCTTGCGCACCGTGCTGCGCGCGCCGTCGCAGCCGACGAGGTACCGCGATCGCAGCCGCTCGCCGTCGGCCAGCTCGACGGTCACCCCCTCGTCGTCCTGCTCGAACTCGGCCACCGCGCGACCGCGCCGGATTTCCGCGCCCAGCCCGGCGGCGTGGTCCGCGAGCAGCCGATCGACAACCGGCTGCGGGATGCCCAGCAGGTACGCGTACGCGGAATCCAGGTCCGCGGGCGCGGGGGAGGGGATGGCGGCGAAGATTCCGCCGACCGGGCGCTGCCTCCCGCGTTCGAGCAAGCGGTCGAGCAGTCCGCGCATCGCCATGAGCTCGAGGCTGCGGACGTGCAGGCTGACAATGCGGACGACCGACGCGGGCTCGGTCTCCTTCTCCAGGACGAGCACCCGGACGTCGTGCAGCCGCAGCTCGGCGGCCAGCATCGCGCCGGTCGGCCCGCACCCGGCAATGATCACATCGACCATGAACCACCCATTCGCCCGACGGTCGCCGTGCGTCCCCGTCGTCAGGCGGGCGGCGGCCGCCAGTCTGCGGGACCCCGGGAGGCGTCGCAAGCGATATATGCTGAGGGCGGAGGGGACCGGCCGGGCAGAACGGAAACCCAGCTATGCCAGCGATCCACCACGTGGCGGTCGTCGTCGACGACCTCGAGCGGGCCGTCGGCTTCTACACGCGCGTGCTGGGCTTCCGGCTCTCGGCCGCCCGCCCCGGCACCCTCGGGCCCGGCGCCTGGCTGGACGTCGGCGACCAGCAGCTCCACCTCATCGAAGGAGCGCCGGGACCGGCGCGGGGGCAGCACTTCGCGGTGCTGGTGGCCGACCTCGACGCGGAGGTCCGCCGGCTGCGCGCCGACGGCTTCGAGGTGAGCGATCCGAAGCCCGTCGGCACCGCGCGCCAGTCGTTCCTCGCCGACCCCGCGGGGAACGCGATCGAGCTGCACGAGAAGTAGCTTTCGCGGCGGGCCGTGGTCCCGCGGCACCGAGAATGTCCTGACGGCGGAAGGGGTGCACGATGAAGCGGATGGTCCACGCTCTCGCCAGGGCCCTCACCGGATTCGGGTGGGTGCCGGTCCCGCCGTTCGGGCCCGGCGTGTCCATGCCGGTTCCGCGCCCGGTGACCGACGTCCCGAGCGTGCCGTTGTCGCCGCGGGAACGGGAAGAGTTCCGGCGGATCGTCGGCTGAGGAGTCCACAAAGGACTGACGTGGTTCAGGTCAGGGCGACCGGCGCCGTGCCTTCGAAGCGGTAGCCGATCCCGCGGACGGTCGTGATCGGGTCCAGGTGCGGCGCCAGCTTGGCCCGGAGCTTGCGCACGTGGACGTCGACGGTCCGGTCGTTGCCGTCCTGCCGCGGCCACAGCGCGGTCTTCAGCGCGGTGCGGGTGAAGACGCGGTCGGGGTGCGCGCGGAGGAACCGCAGCAGGTCGAACTCCAGCCGCGTCAGCTCGAGGTGCCTGCCCAGCAGGATCGCTCGCCGGGAGCCGGTTTCGATGTGCAGGACGGGATCCGGCACGAGCCGCAGGTGCGGCCGCCGCGGGGCGCCGGGCCGGGGTGACGTCGACGCTCGCCAGTCCGTCGAGCGCGGCCGCCAGCCGGGTGGCGACGAGGGCGGCGTCGCGGGCCGGGCCCGTGAGGTCGATCCGGATGGTCACGTCGAGCACCCCGGGGCGTTCCGGCTGGATCGTCATGGCGCGATTGTCGGTGCCGCGCGCGAAGAAGCGAAGCGCGCCCGCCGGGTGGAACGGCTTGACGCGCCGGGGCTCCGGGATCCCGGGAACCGGACGCGGCTGCCGGTCGAACTCTCCTGGAGCGGCGGCCGCCGCGGACGGGAATGTCGATCGACCGGAGCGAGGAGCGCACGGCCGAGCCGGTCGCGGCGCGGCCACGGCTCACCTGGGCGGCGATCCGGCCGCTGGTGCTGCGCCTGCACTTCTGGCGTTCCCGGCCCGGGCGATCGACGGGGTGCGCGTCGCGCTGCCGCCGGTCCGGACGGCCGGGTGGGGGCCGACGCTCTCATGGGGCTGGGGACCACCGTGATGCTGCTCGCGATGGTTTGAGCGAGGCGGCCGGCCGTCAAGCCGCGCGGTGCCGGCTGGCCGGCCTGCGCGGGAACCGGTTGCGCACCGGCGCGAGCGGCGCCGGGGCGTCGTGCTCCGGCAGCCGCACCTCGTCGTCCGTTCCGAGCGCGTCGGCGTTCAACGGTGCGGGCGCGGGCCGGCGCCGCTGCTCGCGGTGGACCACGAACATCAGCACCAGTCCCACGACCAGCAGGCTGTGGGTCAGCAGGCGCCCGGCGCCGACCTGGCCGTCGGACACGTCGATCACCGACGCCACCCCCAGTACCAGCGCGAAGCCGGCCACCAGCGGCAGCTGCGCCCCGGCGGTCCGGGGCCGCAAAGCCGCCCACAGCAGCCCGATGCCCAGCGCGAGGTTCCACGCCGCGCTCTCGTTGCTCAGGTGGACCGCGCCGGCGTGCGTGTCTCCCGGCACCAGGAACTCGGCGAACCCGAGCCCGGACTGGACGAGCCCGACCAGCCCCAGCGCGACCCGCGCCGCCCACTTCTCCCGGGACGGCAGGGGCGCCCGCTCGAGGATCGCGGTCGTGAGGTCGGGCACCGCGGGTGCCTGGCGCAGCATCGAGCGCCGCAGCCGCCGGGCCTGGTCCTGCCAGGCCCGGCACGCCCCACAGCCCCGCAGGTGGCGTTCCACTTCGGCTTCGGGCAACGGGCCGGTCTCGCCGTCCATCGCGGCCGAAAGCGATTCCCGGAAAAGTGCGCAGTCCACGAGTAGATAGTCGCTCATGTGCCCGGCCCGGTTCCAGCGGATCAGACGACGGCGCCGCGCCGGGGATACCCGCGTCTCCGTGACCGGCCCGGGGGCACTTTTCGCCCAGCGCGCGTCTAGCCGGCGTTCCAGACGGCTTCCGCGCGGTTCACGAAGTCGGCGCGGCTGCCCGCGGCGATCGCCCCGGCCCGGGTGCGGTAGCAGTCCAGCACCGCGTCGAACCCGGTCGCGCGCAGGAAGTCCCGCACGACGGGACGTTCGCCGGTCACCACGCGCAGCCGGTCGGCGCCGGTGCTGTCGTGGGCGGTGCGCACCTGCCGGACCCCGGCGACGGAGAGGAACCTCAGCTCGGAGAGGTCCAGGATCAGGACCTCCGGCCGGGGTTCGGCGGCCAGGACCCGCGCGGTCGCCTGCGCGAGCTTGGGGGTCGTGCCCGCGTCGAGCTCACCGGAGAGAGCGAGGACGACGACCCCGGGCGCACTGTGCGTCCGGACCACCAGAAGGCGTTCCGGCTGGAAGGAATCGGCCACGGCCACCACGCTCCGCTCAGCCTTCTGACGGCTCCGGCGCGGAGCCGTTCCGAAGTCGGCTACCCCGCGGCGCGGCCGGTCAACCCCCGGGGCCGGCCCCGCGCGGCGGCTCAGTCCGGCTCGCCGGTGTGCCGCTCGCTGGTGAGCAGCGCCCAGACGACCTTGCCGCCGGACCACCGGGGGCTGCAGCCCCAGGCTTCCGCCGACCGCGCCACGATGTGCAGGCCCAGTCCGGCGGCGCCCGGCCAGGGGCGGGGGAGCAGCACGGCCGGGCGGGGATCGTCGTCGAGGACCGCGATCGTCAGGCGGCCGCGCCGCAGGTCCAGGCGCAGGGTGGCGGTGGAGGTGGTGTGCTGGACCGCGTTGGTCGCGAGCTCGCCCGCGACGAGGATGCCGTCGTAGACGAACTGGGGTACCTCCCACCGCGCGCAAGCCTCGCGCACGGCCGCCCGCGCCACGGCCGACGCTTCGAGCCCGCGGGGGAGGACCAGCTCGGTCCGCTGCCGGGACGGCTTGCACAGCGCGCGCTCCGCACTGCCGACGTCTTCGCCGATCGCGACCTGGCGGTGGATCCCGTGCTCCCGCAGCGCGCGGGTCCGGCTCGCGGCGCCGGCCAGCGCGAATGGGATCCCCGGCCACGTCCCGAGCCGCCGGGCGACCAGCCCGAACACCCCGACCGGCGCGACGGCGTCGAGGTCGAGGCCGTCGACCCCGGCGATCACGGCTTCCGGCTCGTCCGCCGCGATCTCCAGCAGCCCGTCGCGCAGGCGCCGGTAGCTGCCCAGGTGCAGCCCGCCGGTCACGGTGACCAGCGTGTAGTGCGGCTCCGCCGCCACCTCGAGGTCGAGCGTGCCCAGCATCGTCTCTCCTCAGGCGAGCCCCGGTTGCCGTCTCGGCTAGGTCCACGCTAGGTCCACGGCGCCGAATCCGGTAGGTCGCTCACTCCTGGCTCATCTCAAAGTGACAAAAGCCCGTCCCTTCTGTCCCTTTCCGTGCTCGCCCGACCGGGGTGCGGCGGCGGGCGGGCGGTCAGCTGTCTTCGATGCGCGCGCTGATGGTGGTAAACGTGCTGAGCGTGCCGAAGCCGTCGTTCCGGGCGTGGTGGCCGGTCAGCGCCTGGGCGCGGACGGCACCCCGGGGTGCGGCCTGGCCGAGCACCGGTGGGCCGATCGGGTCTTCGGGAAGACTGTTCTGGTCCATGGTTTCCTCTCCGGCGGGCAGTGCGGACGCCCCTCTCACGCCCCGGCCCCCGGATCGGTTGAGTTCAGCGCGTGGCCCGGTCCCAGATCACCACCGGCGGCGCGTCCGGGTAGTCCGTGTCGTGGGCGATGACCTTGCCGACCTTCGGGTTCTGCCGCAGGATCGGGAACTCGTCCATGTCGAAGACGTTGTTGGGACGCCGTGAGCCCAGCTCGTCGCCCTGGTGGGGCCAGCCGCTCGACTTGCCCGGCGTGTTCGGCAAAGCGATGTGGACGTCGCCCTCCGCGTTGTGCGCCAGTGCCTTCGACGCGTCCTTCCAGACCTTCTCGCCGTTCGGGTGGTTGTCGGCGAACTTGGGCATCTCGACGCCGTTGTCCTTCAGGATGCCTTCGAGGGTGTTGCCGCCGTTCTTCTTCGCCATGTCGATGGCCGGGTTCTCGATCGAGCCGTGGTACTGCGACTCCGTGATGTTCTTGCCGGTGGCCGGGTCGTAGAGGTGCGAGTTCGGCTTCGACGGGTCGGCGTTCTTGCCCCACACGGGGGTGCTGGAGAACTCCGAGTCCTTGATGTGGCCGCCCGACCAGAACCACGACTTGTCCTTGCCCGGCGCCATCATCTCGTCCCATTTCTTCGAGAACTTGGCGTACTGCTCGTCGGTCATGTTGTGGGGCCGGATCTTGCCGTCCGGGTCGCGGAACTCGCCGAAGCCGTCCGGCTTCTTGGCCCCCGGCGGGAGCTTCGCCGCGTCGCCGCCGCCCGCCGGGTTGTCCGGCGCCTTCGGGCCGCCCGTCTTGCCGCACGGGCTCTGCACCAGGCCGAGCGGGTCGCTCCGCAGGTGCGGCTGCTCGACGTAGCCCGCCGGGTCGGGCGCCGCGGCCAGGCCGAGCGGGTCCTGGCTCAGGTACCGCCCCGTCCGCGGGTCGTAGTAGCGGTAGACGTTGTAGTGCAAGCCGGTCTCGGCGTCGCGGTACTGGCCGGGGAAGGCCAGCGGCATCGGCGCGGTGCCCGTCGTCGACGGCAGCAGTTCGCCCCAGAAGCGCGTGCGCGCCTGCCAGTCGACCGTTCCGCTCGCGCCGAGAAGCTCGGTCGGCGTGCCGGCGGGCGACGTGACCACCGTGTGGAACCGCACTTCGGAACCCCGCTGCTCGACCTGGACAACCGGCCTGCCGTCGCCGGGGTGACGCTCCCACGTGAGCACGCGCGACTTCCCGTCGTCGGTCAGCTCGATCTCCTCGACGAGCTCGGCGCCGCTCCAGACGAACCAGGTTTCGGCCGTCTGGCGCGGCGCGCCGTCGTCGCCGAGTGCCCAGCGCCGCTTGGCGAACCGCCGGCCGAGCGGGTCGTAGAGGTAGGTCCAGAACGACTCGTCCGGGGCGATGACGGCGATCAGCCGGTCCAGCTCGTCCCAGACGAGACGCCATTCCTCCGGCCCGGCGGGAGTGGCGCGCACCCGGCTGGTCACCCGGCCCTGCGGGTCGTGGCCGTACCACGTCCCGGCCGGCGGCAGGAGCCGGCCGGCCGCGTCGTAGGCGAAGCGTTCGACGCCTTCGGGCGCGTGCACCTCCGTGACCCGGCCGGCCTGGTCGAACCCGAACCGGATCGGCAGCGTGTCGTCGAGCGCGGCGAGCCGCCCGTCCGGCGTGTACGTGTAGCCGCGCCGGCCCAGGCCGGCGATCACCTGCTCGGCGAGCCGGTCTTCGGCGTCGAAGACCTGTCGCAGGACCTCCGTGCCGTCGACCACGCGGCGCGTCTCGCGGCCGGCGTCGTCGTACTCGAACGCGATTTCGTGGCCCGCGACGCGAAGCGACGTCGCGAGGTCGCCGTCGTACCGCCACTCACTGTCCAAACCGGACACCGTGGTGCGGTGGACGCCCGCGGCGTCGTAGGTCCAGCGCACGCCGACCCCGTTGACCGTTTCCTCGCGCACGCGTCCCCGCTCGTCGCGCACGATCTCCAGGACCGAGTCGTTGTCGATCGCGTACTTCAGCTGTCCCAGCGCGTCGTAGGCGTACCCGGTGACCCCGGTGGCGGTGCGGCGCTCGACGACGTTGCCGAGCGGGTCGTAGGAGTACTCGGTGACTTCGCCGAGCCCGTTGGTCATCCGGCGCAGCTGCCCGGCCTCGTCGTAGTCGTAGCCGAGCCGGCGTCCGTCGAAGTCGGTCTCCTCGACCAGCCGGCCGGCGGGGTCGTAGGTGTAGCTCCAGGTCAGGCCGCGCGGGTCGGTCACCGCGACCAGGCGCAGCTCGGCGTCGTACCGGTACGCCGTGCGCGCGCCGGTGGCGTCGAACTCCTCGATCGGCAGGCCGAACGGGCCGTACGTGCGCCGGGTCGCCCGTCCGGCGGCGTCGCGGTACTCGACGACGCGTCCTTCGCCGTCGTGGCGCCAGCTTTCCCGCTCGCCGTGGGGGCCGATCCGCCACGAGCGCTGTCCTTCGGCGGTCCAGCCCAGCCGGGCCGCGCCGCCGGACGCGGTGTGCACCAGCCGGGGCCTGCCGAACGGGTCGCGGTCGCCCGGCCGTGCCGCCGCGGTGATCACCGGTTCGTCGCCGAGGGCGTCGGCCGGGCCGTCGATGCGCAGCCGGGTGGAGACGCCGGGGAGAGCGGCGTAGGGATCGGACTCCGCGGTCACGGCGCGGGTGTCGCCGGATCGCAGCTCCACCTCGCCGGTCGCGGTGGGCGTCAGCCGCACCACGGAACCGTCCGGGCGCGTCACCGTCGCCAGGGTGCCGTTTTCGTAGCCGTAGAACGTGATCCGTCCCAGCTCGTCGGACTGCGACAGCAGGTCGTCGTACCGCGTCCACGAGTACCGGCGCGTGTGCCCGAGCGGGTCGGTCCGCTCGACGAGCTGGCCGGCCTCGTTCATCCGGTACGTCCAGGTGTGGCCGAGCGCGTCGGTGTGCCGCGTCGTGCGGGCCTCGGTGTCGTAGGCGAACGTGCCGTTGAGGTACCGCTCGGCGCCGACGCTGCGGACGCAGCGGCCCTCGGCGTCGTAGACGTAGCGGTACCAGGTGCCGGCGCGGTCCTGCCAGCCGACGATCCGGTCGTCGACGTCGTAGTCGAGGTTCACCGGGCGCCCGGTGAAGCCGGCGACCTGCGTCAGCTGGCCGAGCCGGTTGTAGCCGTACCGGACGACCGGCGCGCCGCCGGGCACGCCGAGCGCGGTGATCCGGCCCGCGCCCGATTCGATGCTGATCTCGGTGCCGTCGTCCCGGCGCAGCAGCCGCGGGGCGCCGCTCGCGTCGTGCTGGATCGTGGTGCGGGAACCGCCCTGCTCGATCAGCGTCAGCGGCAGCTCCCGGCCGCGCCCGTCCGCGAACACCAGGTCGCGGCGGCCTGCCGACAACCGGAAGCCCCCGGTGGTCCGGCGCAGCGGGTGGCGCGGTCCTTCGAACGGCAGCACCGGCTGGTCGCCGGCGGGCAGCGGGTAGACGAGGACCATGCCGTCCTCGGCGTAGAACCGGACTTCGTCGCGGCCGAACGCCAGCCGCTGGTCCAAAGTGGACGCCCACGAGCGGCCGAACCACCGGCCCGCGCGGTAGGACGACAGGTGCGTGCGGGACAGCACCAGGTCGCCCGCCTCGCCCGGCAGGGTCAGGTCGACCTGGGTGAGCACGACCTCGCCGGAGGCGACGTCCACCGGGTCGGAGACGCAGACCTTCTTGTCGTCCGGCACCGCGCGGTCGCGCGGCCCGTCGCCCTTGGGGTCGCCCTTCGGCTTGCCGCCGCCGTCGGGGCCGCCCTTCGGTGTTCCCCCGGGCGGGTCGGCCGTCGGCGGGCCGTCGGCGGGTGGGTCGCTCTTCGGCGGGGGATCGGTCTTGGGCGGCGGGTCGGACTTCGGGGGCGGGTCGCCTTTGGCGCCCGACGCGGTGGTGCTGTCGTCGCCGTTCTTCGGTGGCGGGTCGGTCTTGGGCGGCGGCGCGTCGGGATCGCCTTTGCCCTTGGGACCGCCGAGGTCCTTGGGGTTGCCCTTGATGTCGGCGTGCTTGGGCGGCGGCGCGGCCTTGCCCGGCTTGATGTTCTTCAACGCCTTGGCCGCGTCGCCGAACAGGTCGCCGGCGCGCTTGAGCAGCGGGACCAGCGCCTTGAGGGCCGTGACCAGTCGTTTGACCAGGTCGGCGATCTTCGACGCGGTCTTCGCGACGGCGCCGATGACCTGCGGGACGACCCAGGTCATGCCGATGCCGAGGGTGAAGATCACCTGCAGCGCCCAGCTGATCAGGTGCCCGACCAGCTCGGCGATGATGTCGCGCACCAGCGCCCGGACCGCGGCGACGACTTCACCGGCGGTCTTCACACCGCTGGAGGCGCCTTCGCAGCCCTTTTGCGCGGTTTCGAGCAGTGTGACGGTGTCTTGGGCCCGCTGGCGGTAGGTGTCGGCGGCGGTGCCGGTCCAGGACGAGATGTCGGTCTTGACCATGCCGGTCAGGTCCTGGCCGATGCTGCCCAGCTCGGTGGCGACGTTCTTCCAGGTCTCCGACTGGGCGGCGATCTCGTCGGCGTTGCCGGTCAGGCCGTTGAGGGCTTCCTTGAGCGGGCCGACGTGCTCGATCAGCCAGCCGACCCCGGCGGCGAGGATCGCGCCGAAGGGATCCATCGCCATCGACAGGGCGTCCAGCGCGGTGCCGACGGCGCCCATCGCGACCGACGCCCAGTCGCCGCTCTCGATGGCCGACTTCAGATCGTTCGCGGACTCCAGCAGCGAAATCCCCGAGTACGCCTTGGTGGAGTCCTTGGTCTCCGCGACCAGCGGGTTGCCCACTTCGCGACCTTTCCGACGCCCCGGCAAACTCTCGTCAAACTTTCAAGGAAGCCTGAGCGAAAAGTAGCAGCGACGGATCGCGCTGGGAGCCGGCTGCCCGAAAATCCGGCGATTGCTGTCCCGGGCGGGCAACGTCAGCCCGCGACGGGCCGGCCGTCGAGGAAGAACCCGCCGGTCGGGCCGCCGGCGGGGAGGGTCGCCGCCCAGACGACGCCGAGCGCGGCCTCCGCGGGCGATCGGTCGTCGGCGTCGTCACCGCGCTCGGGGTGGGTGGCGACCGAGCCGGGGTCGACCGCGTTGACCAAGATCCCCGTGTCGCGCAGTTCGGCGGCCAGCGACCCGGTCAGCGCGTTGAGCGCGTACTTGGCCAGTGAATAGCCGGGCGACCGGACGCCGGTGGTCCCGGCCGCGATCTGCGTGACGGCGGCGCTGGAGACGTTGACGATCCGGGCGGCCGGGGCGGCGCGCAGCAGCGGCAGGAAGGCCTGGACGACGGCCCAGGCGCCGAGGACGTCGACGGAGTAGGCGGTGCGGGCCTCGGTCAGGTCCGCGTCGAGCACCGACAGCGTCGTGAAGTCGGGCATGGCGGCGGCGTTGTTGACCAGCGCGTCGAGCCGGCCGGCGGTCGAGCGGACGGACTCGGCGCAGGCCGCGGCATCGGCCGGGTCCGTGACGTCGAGGCGCACCGCGGACGCGGTGAGGCCTTCCGCGACGAGCTTCCCGGCCAGTGCGCGCGTCCGGTCGAGGTCCCGGCCGGCGAGGACGGCGTGGTAGCCGCGGGTGGCGAGTTCACGGGCGACGGCGAAGCCGAGGCCATGGGGACGGCTCGCGCCGGTGACGAGGGCGACGGGGGTTTCGTTCATGAGACTTACTGTAGGGAGTTCCTACAATTGTGCCAACCCGCTTTTTCGGCATAGGATCAGCGGGTGACCGACCCTCGTCCCCGTGCCCTGCTGCGCTGGCCCACCTACCTCATGGGGCGGCTGCACCGCAGCGGGGTCGGCCGGATCGACGCGGCGCTGGCCGGGTCCGGGCTGGCCTTGCGCGACTTCTACGTCCTGGTCTGCGTCGGCGAGTTCGGCCCGCTGGCCCAGCAGCGCGTCGCCGACCGCCTCGGGCTGGACCGCAGTGACCTGGTGAAGGTGCTCGACCGCCTCGAAGCGGCGGGTCAGGTGCTCCGGGAGCGGGACACCGAGGACCGGCGCCGGCACGTGCTCACCCTGACCGAAGCCGGCCGGGCCGCGGTCGCGAAGGTCGAGGACGTCTCGGCCGCGGTCACCGGCGAACTGCTCTCCGAGCTGAGCCCCGGCGAACAGGAGACCCTGCACCGCCTGCTGCTCAAGGCTCTCGGAGAGCCGTCCGCCTGAGCCGGGTCAGCCGTTCTTGATCTTGTTGCGGCGGGCCTCGGCGGCGTCACGGCGTTCTTCGAAGCGGGCCGCTTGGGCGTCGAGCGCCTTGAGGAAGGTGGCCAGCTCGTCCCGGGCGGCTTCGCCCACCGGGCCGAGGTTGGTCAGGTCGAACACCTTCCAGTAGCGCAGCAGCGGCTGGACGACGTCGTCGTGGTGGATGCGCAGGTCGTAGATGCCCGCCTTGGCGATCAGGGCCGCCTTCCTGGCGAAGCTCGGGATCACCGCGCCCGGCATCGCGAACGACACGACCTCGTCGGTGATCGCGCGCATCATGGCGTCGGGGGAGATCTCCAGCGAGGCCTTGACCAGGTTGCGGTAGAAGACCATGTGCAGGTTCTCGTCCGTGGACACCCGGGCCAGCAGCCGCTCGGCCAGCGGGTCCTGCGTGTAGCGGCCGGTGTTGCGGTGCGAGATCCGGGTGGCCAGCTCCTGGAACGAGACGTACGCGCAAACCTGCAGCAACGGCTTGTCGCCGGTGTCGTAGCCGGCCTGCATCGTCTCCATCCGCATGCGCTCCAGCTCGACCGGGTCGACGGCGCGGGTGACCAGCAGGTAGTCGCGGATGCAGATGCCGTGGCGGCCCTCTTCGGCCGTCCAGCGGTGCACCCAGGTGCCCCACGCGCCGTCGCGGCCGAACGCGCGCTCGATCTCGCGGTGGTAGCTCGGCAGGTTGTCCTCGGTGAGGAGGTTGACCTCCAGCGCCGTCCGCGCGATCGGGCTGACCCGGGACTGCTCGGGGTCCCACGCCTCGCCGCCCAGCTCGGCGAAGTCGCGCCCCTGGCTCCAGGGGACGTACTCGTGCGGCATCCACTCCTGGGCGGCGGCGAGGTGCCGGTTGAGGTTCTCCTCGACCGTCCCTTCCAGTTCGTACAACAGGCGCGTGCTTTCCGGAACCGGCATGGGGCGTCCTTCCGTACCTACGCGACCGTAACTTACGGTGCCGTAGGTAGGGTAAACGGACCTGGGGCCCGGGAGGTTCCCGTCGTGGTGGCGGTCACGAAATCCGACCGGCTCGCTACGGCCGGTGGTTGATCTCCGCGAGGCCGGTCAGGGGCGCGGCAGGCCGGTCGGTTTCGGCCTGCTTTCCCGCCGTGTGACCGCCCAGTTCGGTCGCCCGGCGCACGTCGCGGGCGTAAGCCTCCGGCTGTTCCCACGCGGCGAAATGGCCGCCGGCCGGGTGTTCCACGTACTCGCGGATGTTCAAGAACGCCTCGGCGTAGCTCCGCGGCTCCGGCTTGATGTCGTGCGGGAACACCGACAGCACGGTCGGCGTCTCGAGGAGCGAGGGGAGGGCGACCGGTTCGGTGTAGGTCGTGAACGACGTGCCGATGGTGCCGGTGACCCAGTAGGTGGTGATCCACGTGAGCAGCTCGTCGACGGTGAAGGCCGATGCGCCGGACCAGGATTCGAGCTTCTCCGCGATCCACGCCGCGAGCCCGGCGGGGGAGTCGCCGAGGGCGACCGCCAAGGTGTTCGGCCGCGTGGACTGCTCGGCGATGTAGCCGCCCTCGGTGCGGAACCAGCGCGCCGCCTGGGCGAGGTAAGCGGCCGCGTCGGGGCCGAGCGCCGCCGGGTCCGCCGTGAGCGCGCGCTGCGGGGCCACGTTCGTGAGGTGCAGTGCCGCCACCCGGTCCGGGTGGTTGCCCGCCAGGGCCTCCGCGACGGTGCCGCCCACGTCGCCGCCCGACACCGTGTAGCGCGGGTAACCGAGTTCCGCGAGAGCGTCCGCGACGACCTCGGCCATGCGGCCGGCCGACATGCCGGGCGCGGTGAGCGGCGCCGCGAACGGGAAGCCCGGCAGCGCGGGGACCACCACGTGCGCGTCCGCCAGCAGCGGCAGGACGCGTTCGAAGCGCAGGACCGAGTCCGGCCAGCCGTGCAGCAGCACGACGACCGGGGCGCCGGGATCCGCGGACCGCTGGTGGATCACCCGCAGGCCGCCCACCGTGACCCAGGGGAGCGCGCGAATGCGGCGCTCGTGCACGTCCCAGTCGTACCCGCCGGCCCAGCGGGCGAGCAGCTCGTCGAGCCGGGTGCCGGTGATGCCGCGCGTCTCGTCGGCACTCCAGGGGAGCGTGACCCGCCGGGTCCGCCGGAGTCTTTCCCGCAGTTCATCCATCATGTGTACGACGATACACATGATGTGTATGCTCGTACACATGACTTCGCGCGACGCGGCGGCCACCCGGCAGCGGATCCTCGAACAGGCGCGACGCCAGTTCGCCCGGCACGGCTACACGGCGATCACGGTCAAGGGCGTGGCCGACGCGGCCGGCGTGTCACCCAACCTGATCACGCGCTATTTCGGCGGCAAGGAGGGCCTTTTCCTGGCGGCGACCCGGGTGGAGATCCCGGTCGAGGACTCCTTCGGCGGCGACCGCGCCGAGCTGGGCGCGCGGCTCGCGGCGAGCATCGTCCGGCGCTGGTCCGGCGAGTCGGGGGACGACCCGCTGCTGGTGCTGCAACGCGCGTCGGGCGAACGCCCGGAGGCGGCGGAGGCCCTGGCCGCGTTCCTCGACACGCACTCGCTGGAGCCGTTGCACCGCTACCTGCGCGACAGCGGCCTGGACGACGCGGAAGCGCGTCGTCGCGCCGCCGCGATCGACGCGTTCGTGCTCGGCGTCTCGACCCGCCGTCGCGTGCTGCGATCCGAACTCGGCGACCCCGCGGAACTCCAGGACTGGCTGAGCACGGTGATCCAGCGCCTCGCCGACGGCTGAGGTTCAGCGGGCCCGGAATCCCCGCACCATGAGGTCGGCGAACCGCCCGCGGGCCGCCGGGGTGCTCGCGGGGATGCCGGTGTTCGCCATGAGCACGAGGTTCAGGTCGGCCAGGCCGACGTCGGGGCGCAGGTGGCCGGTTTCCTGCCCGCGGCGGATCAGTGCGGCCGCGGAGGTCAGCGAAGCCGCGCGCATCGCGGTCAAGTCCAGCGTGCGCGGGAACGCGGACTTGAAGGCGGCGGTGAAGCCGTGGTCGCGTGCTTGCAGCTCGCAGAGCTTCCGGACCGTGACGCGGAACCCGCGCCAGGGATCGGGATCGGCCAGCCCTTCGTCCATTGTGGACCGCCAGGCGCGCACCTGCTCGGTGAACGCCGCGGCGACCAGCGCCTCCTTGGCCGGGAAGTGCCGGTAGACGGTCGCGGGCCCCACCCCGGCGCGCCGGGCGATCTCCCGGACCGGCACGTCCAGGCCTTCGGTGACGAACACCGCGCGCGCCGCGTCGAGGATCCGGGCCGCGGGACGCCGGTGGCGAGGCAAACGGGCGGTCACGGCTCTCACTTTAGCCAGGCCGCGCGGAGCGGCCGTTACGGTCCGCTGATGACTTCCGACGGGAACCTGGCGGCCGGTGTCGGCGCGACCGCGACCATGGCCGCGATGGCCAGGGCGATCGCGACCCGCACCGATCCGCTCATCGACGACCCCTTCGCCGAGCCGCTCGTCCGGGCGGTCGGCATCGATCTCCTCACCCGGCTGGCGACCGGTGAGCTGCCGCCCGGCGAGCTGGTCGGCCAGGTGGCGATCGACGGGGCCAAGGTGCGCACCCGGTTCTACGACGAGTTCTTCCTCGACGCGGCGAACGCGGGCATCGCCCAGGTCGTGATCCTGGCTTCGGGGCTGGATTCCCGCGCGTACCGGCTGCCCTGGCCGGCCGGGACCGTCGTCTACGAGCTGGACCAGCCGCGGGTCGTCGCGTTCAAGACCCGCGCGCTGGCCGAGCTGGGCGCCGAGCCCACCGCCGACCGGAGGGTGGTGGCGGCCGACCTGCGTGACGAGTGGCCCGCCGCCCTGCGCGCCGCCGGGTTCGACCCGGCGCGGCCGAGCGCGTGGAGCGCCGAAGGACTGCTCGGCTACCTGCCGCCCGAGGCGCAGGATCGCTTGCTGGACACCGTCACCGCCCTCAGCGCGCCGGGCAGCCGGGTGGCCACCGAAAGCAGGCCCAACCCACGACCGGGTGCCGAGGACAGGACGAAGGAACGCCTGGACGGCATCTCCGCACTCTGGCGCGAGCACGGGTTCGACACCGACATGGCACGCCTGCGGTTCTTCGGCGAGCGCAACGAAGCGGGTCCCTACCTGGCCGCCCGCGGGTGGACGCTGAACGCGGTCACCACGCGCGACCTCCTCGCCGCCCACGACCTGCCGCCGTTGACCGACGACGACCTGCGCATGGGCGAACTGCGCTACATCAGCGGCACTCTCGGCGAGGCGTCACGCCGGGACGTCGACGGAACGGCGGACGCGCGCCTGCCCGGGTGATCGCCAAGCCGGGCGGTCGAACGTCACCACGCCGACGGCGACCAGGCCGGTGAGCCGGCCCAGCCGATCGGCGTCGGCGCCGGTGAAGTCGGCGACCGCGCACCCGGCGTCGTGAATGACCCGTTCAGGGCTCGCGAGGTCCTGAACGAGTCATCCGAGACCGGGGGAGGAGGCCGGGCGTCACTCCGGCGGTGGCGGCGTCCGGTGGGACCCTCCCGGCGCCGGGAGGCGGTTGCGGAGCAGCGTCAGCGCCTGCTTGGCGGCGAGGGTGAACAGGCCCATGGTGATGTCCGGCTGGCCGAACACGACGAGCAGGAGCGACCCTTCGACGGGGAACACGCAGACGTAGCCGGAGCTGCCTTCGAACAGCGCACTGCGGGACTCGCCGATCCGGGCCTGCGCGGTGAACTGCGCGGCGAGCCCGATGGCCGCCGCCGACATCGCGGCGACGCTGTCGGCCTCGACGGCCTTGGTGTCGTCGGCCAGGACCAGGCCGTCGTGGGTGGCCACGAGCAGCCCGGCCACCTGGTCGACCTGGTCCGCGACCTCGCGCAACGCCTCGAGCATCCGTTCGGGGTCGAGTGGCGGGCGCCGGGCCGCCCGGTCCGGCGGGGGACCGGTGCTTTCCGGCGCCGGCTTGCGGACCGGCAGCGGGGCGCGGGAGGGCTGGCTGTGGGTGTCGGCACTCGTCATACGGACAGGCTGGTCTCGATGCGCTTGAGGCTGTGGCGGGCGAGCGCGAGGTTCGCTCGTTCGCGGTCCAGCACCAGGTAGAGGAACAGGGTGGAGTTGCCGCGGGCCGACAGCGGCCGGATCAGGTGGTACTGGCGGTGGAGGGTGATGAGGATGTCCTCGATGCTGTCGTCCAACCCGAGAGAGGACATGACGCGCAGTTTCGCCCGGACGACCTCGGTGTTGCCGGCCGCCGCGATATCCAGGTCGAGCCAGTCGCCACCGCCCAGGGAACCGAGGGACATCCCGCTGTCGTAGTCGACGAGGGTCGCGCCGACGGCGCCGGGAATGCTCATCGCTTCTTTCAAGGCCAGATCGATCGTCATGAAAAGCCGTCCTCCAGTGCGATCACGTGCTATGTCCACAATCGACCGGTCGGGGACTTGTGTTCGGCCATCCGGCGGTCGCTCGCGCAGGCCTGTGACGTTATGTGTCCGCGCCAGTTTCAAATACGACCGTTCGGAGCAACTTTTCATTTCAGCTCGTGACTTGTTCGCGGGGTCCGAAATACGTTTCGGTATTCATTTTCTGCAATGGCGCTCACTTGAGCGCCTATCAAAATCTGCAATTTGCAGACGGCAAATGGCGGCGGGTCACGGGCGGCGGTAGAGCGTGATCGAGTGCCCGACCTCGTCGATCGGGGCGCTGCCGGAGATCAGTGCCGTCAAGCGGTCGTCCGCCTTGGCGATGGCGGAGTCCGACACGGCGAGCAGGCCGTGCACCTCGTCCGGGGGCACGGCGAGCGGGTCGGCCGCGTCGATGCCGTACGCGGACGGCACGCCGCTGCCCTTGTAGACCAGCCAGACCCGCTCGCCCGGGTGGTCCTGGCGCAGGCGGTCCGCGAGCCCGCCCAGGTCCTGGCCCCAGTCGACGTTCGAGTCGTGCAGGCTCAGGTGGGTCCGTGCCGGGCCGCCGAACGCCTCGTTCGAATACGGCAGGTAGTAGGGGAACGTCCGCAGCGAGCTGACCGCGGCGAAGACGACGAGTACCCCCGCCGCGACGTGTGCCCACCGCCATCGGACCGCGACCACGCCGGCCGCGGCGACCGCCAGGAACATCGGCACGAAGATCGCGTACCGGACCCCGAGGTCACGGGTGCTGGTCATCGCCGCGGCCAGCAGCACCGCCGCGGGGACGAGGACGTACGGCGCCGCCGGGCGCAGCCGCGGGACCGCAGACAGCGCGACCGCGCCGGCCAGCCCGAGGGCCAGCGTGGCCAGCGGAGTCTTCACCAGCAGCGCGACCGGCAGGTAGTACCACAGTGCACCCGCGTGGTACCGGCCCAGCAGGAAGGTGCTCCACGTCCGGTCTTCGAAGGCGAACTGGACGCGCATCCCGTCGAGGTACGGCCGGGGCAGCGGCAGCCGGTCGACGAGCGCGCGCAAGCCGTGGTCGGCCGGCAGGTCCGGCGGCGGCGTCCAGTGCAGCCGCGGATCCACGACGAGGTAGGAGGCCCACACCACGGCGACCGCGAGCAGGGTCAAGGACACCGCCGCGGCCACGCCGAGTCCGAGTACCCGGAGCGTCCTTTGTGGACCGATGCCGCGGCGGGCGTGCCAGACCGACAGCACGACCAGGAGCAGCACGACCGGAACCGCCGCCAGCGCGCTCATCTTCGTGGCCACGGCCGCGCCGAAGGCGAGCCCCGCGAGGGGAACGTAAAGACCGGGACGGCGCCGGGCCCGCCACAGCAGCCAGGCCGACGTCAGCAGGAACCCGGCGACCGGAACGTCGAGCGTGGCCAGCGATCCGTGCGCGATGACGTCGGGTGAGAACGCGTACAGGGCCAGTGCCGTCACCCCGCCGGCCGGGCCCGTCAGTTCGCGGGCGAACGCGAAGACGACCAGTCCGAACAGGAGCGTCAGCACGATCACCGGCAGCCGTGCCGCCAGCATCAGCCGTCCCGGGTCGTCGCCCGACTCGTACAGCACGTGCCGGCCGAGCTGCGTCTGGTCGCCGGTGAACCCGGGGTCGAGGTGCGCGCCGGTGAAGGCGAGGCCGGTCGCGATGATCAGCTTGCCCAGCGGCGGGTGTTCCGGGTTGTACCGCAGGCTGTGCTGGTCGAGGTAGACCACGGCCGTGCCGACGTAGACCGGCTCGTCGATCGTCGGGGACTGCTCGACGGCCGTCGTGATCATCGCGATCGCCATCTCGGCGAGCAGGGCGGCCACGACGAGCACGAGCGGCCACCGCCGTGGCGGCTTGCCGGCCGCCTCCTCGGGGATCGCTTCGTCCGCGCTCGGCACCCGGCTCGTCAAGAGGGACATCCGCGGGTCCTTTCGTGCGAAAGAACGGGATCACTCCCAGGACGTCCGGCCCGCCCGGTGGTTCCGCAGGAGGGGCAGGAAGAGCTCGTCGACGATCTCCCGGATGCGGGCCGGCTCCGGCGGGCGGAGCTCCATGAGGAGGTCGTGGCGCACCAGGTCGTACGGCAGGTCGAGCACCGCGGCGGGAACGCGGCCGAGGTCGAGCTCGCCGCGGTCGTGGGCGCGCCGGTAGACGGCCCGGGCGTGGGGGAGCACCTCCTCGCCCATGACCTCGGCGCGGACCTGCGCGGGGGTCAGGCCGGTGCCGGCCAGCAGTCCCGAGAACGCGGTAGCGGCGGCAATGGCGAAGAACGGGGCCCGGGTTTCGCTCACCGCGGCCAGCTGGGCGAGCAGGTCGCCGCGCAGGGTGCCCGTGTCGGGGTCCGCGACCGGGTGGGCGTTCCGGTAGTGCTCCATCGCGGCCAGCACCAGCTGGTCCTTGTTGGCCCAGCGGCGGTAGAGCACGGCCTCGCTGGTGCGGGCGCGCACGGCGATGGACTCCATCGTCAGGCGGCCGTACCCGGTCTCGACCAGCTCGTCCCAGCCGGCGGTGAGCAGCTCGGCCTCCAGCTGCTTGCCGTGCCGGCGGCGGCGGACGGGCTCGGAGGTCACCCCCGTCACGATAGAAAGGGTTTCCTTTCTCGGCAAGTCGGCCTAGCCTGGTTAGAAAGTGATTCCTTTCTTGACGGGGGCTGACCATGACCACGACCCAGGTGCTGATCGCCGGCGCCGGCCCGACCGGCCTCACGCTGGCCTGCGAGCTCGCCCGCGACGGCGTCCCGTTCCGCCTGGTCGAGGCCGCCCCCGGGCCGCGGCCCGGCTCGCGCGGCAAGGGCGTCCAGCCGCGCACCCTCGAAGTGTTCGACGATCTCGGCGTCGTCGATCGCGTCCTCGCCCACGGCCGGACGGCGATGCCGATCCGGTCGGCCGCTCCCGACGGCCGCGTGACGCTCGGGGGCACCGAGACACTCGGGGACCGCCCGGACATCCCGTACCCGGCGAGCCTGATCACGCCCGAATGGCGCGTCGAGGAAGCGCTGCGGCTGCGGCTGGCGGAGCTGGGCGGCGCGGTCGAGTTCGGCACCGCGCTCGACGGCTTCGACCAGTCGGACGAAGGCGTGTCGGCCGTGCTCGTCGCGGACGGTGTGGCGGAGACGGTCACGGCGTCCTGGCTGGTGGGCTGCGACGGCGGCCACAGCACCGTCCGCGGGCGGGCCGGGATCGCGTTCGAGGGCGAGACCCGGGAAAAGGTGCGGATGATCGTCGCCGACGTCGACGCCGGCGGCCTCGATCGCGATGCCTGGCACCTGTGGCGGCATGAGGAAGGCTTCGTCAGCCTCTGCCCGCTGCCCTCGACCGGCGCCTTCCAGTTCCAGGCGAGCATCGCGCCGGGGCAGGACCCCGGGCTCGCGCTCGCGAACCTGCGGGCGATCCTCGAGCGGCGCAGCGGCCGCGCCGACATCCGGCTCGACGAGCCGGAGTGGGTGTCGCTGTGGCGCGCCAACGTCCGGCTCGCCGACCGCTACCGCGAGGGCCGCGTGTTCCTCGCCGGCGACGCCGCGCACATCCACTCGCCCGCCGGTGGCCAGGGGATGAACACCGGCATCCAGGACGCGCACAACCTCGGCTGGAAGCTCGCGGCGGTCGCGAAGGGAGCCTCGCCGGCTCTGCTCGACAGCTACGAGGCCGAGCGGCGCCCGGTCGCGGAGGGTGTGCTCGCGCTCTCGGACGCGCGCCTCGCGGAAGCGATGGAGCGAAGGGGCATCCCGCTCCGCCGCGACGCGGCCACGACGCAGCTCGGCATCGGCTATCGCGGGTCGGCGCTGGCCCGCGACGACCGCGACGAGACCGCGTCGCTGCGCGCGGGCGACCGTGCTCCCGACGCGACCGGGCTGACGACGGTGGACGGCGAACGCCGGCTGTTCGACCTGACGCGCGGGGGCGGCTTCACGCTCCTGGACTTCGGGGGCGGGCCGGCGACGTTCCCACCCGGGCTCAGGACTTTCCGCGTCGTCGGACGACCGGACGGCCCGGGCGAGATCGCCGACACCGGAGGCCACCTCGCCACCGCCTACGGCGCGTCCGGCACCACGCTCGTGCTGATCCGGCCCGACGGCTGCGTCGCGGTCATCTCCGACGCCGGTGACGGGCCGGCGGTTTCGGACTACCTAAATGACCTATGCCCGATCGCCGGATCTTGACGTAGCGTGGGAATCCCTGTCGTCGACGTTTGCGAGGGTCCGGATGGAAAACGCCACAACCCCCACCGAGATGCCCGCCAGTGGTCTGCTGCTCGGCGTGGAGACGCTGACGGCCGCGGTGGACCGGGGCAAGGCCAATGGCGCGGTCGCCGACAACGACGGCAACGACTAGCGGTCGTCCCGCTCCATGACGGAGATTCCCGGACTGGCCGGCCTCGTGGCACCGCTCGAGGCCGGCCGGTTCTTCGAAGATGTCCTGGGGAAGGCGCCCCGGCGGTTCCCGGGGGAGAAGGGCCGGTTCGCCGACCTCCTCCCATGGCCGGAGCTGGACCGGGTGCTGCGCCAGCACCGCCTGGAGTTCCCGCGGCTGCGTCTCGCCCTCGACGGCGAGGTCGTGCCCGCCCACACCTACACCGAGATGGTGTCGACCCGGCGCAACGGCCTCGTGCCGCGCGTCCTGTCGGCGCCCTTCGCCGAACACCTGCGGGCCGGGGCGACGCTCGTCGTCGACTCGGTCAACGAGCTGGTCGACGGCGTCGGGGAGCTGGCGAGCCGGCTCGAGCACGACCTGCGCGAGCGGATCCAGGTCAACCTGTACGCGGGCTGGGGCACCACGCACGGCTTCGACGTGCACTGGGACGACCACGACGCGTTCATCATCCAGCTCTCCGGGCGCAAGCGCTGGCGCCTGCACGGCGTCACCCGGCGTTCGCCGCTGCAGCGGGACGTCGAGCTGCCGGAACGGCCGGAGGGGGAGCCGTACGAGGACTTCCTGCTGGAAGACGGCGACGTCCTCTACCTGCCGCGCGGGCACTGGCACGACGTGTCCGCCGTCGGTGAGGAGTCGTTGCACCTGACGATCGGGTTCAACGCCGCCACCGGCGTGGACCTGGTGGCGTGGCTGGCCGACCAGCTGCGGGCCGACGAGCTGTTCCGGGCCGACCTGCCCCGGTTCGCCGGGCCCGAGGTGCGGGCCGAGCGGGCCGAGGCGGTGCGCCGCCGGCTAGCCGAGCTGACCGCCGGAGACCTCGTCGACCGCTTCCTCGCCGACCGTGACGCCCAGGCGCCCGCGCAGACCCGCGTCGGCCTGCCGTGGGCGGCGACGGCGGAGCTGCTGCCACCGGACGACGACTTCGAGGTCCGGCTGCTGGCGCCGCGGGCGGCGCTGGTGGACGGGGAAGGCACGGTCGCCCTGGTCGCCGCGGGGAAGCGCCTGGTGTTCGCGGCGCCCGCGCGGCCGGTGCTGGCGGCGCTGCTGGGCGGCACGCCGCAGCCGTTCAAGGTGCTGGCCGACGCCGCGCCGGGCGTGGACCGGGCCACCGTACGGGCGCTGCTGGGCGAGCTGGTCACCCAGGGGCTCGTGGCGAGAGCGTGACGACCGCCGGGGTGACGCAGCGACGTCACCCCGGCCCGGTCGGTGACCGTTCGGCGCACGATCGGGTGCCTGGTCGGCGAGCCGGTCACATCAGGGGGATTGACGCGCGAGAATTCGGGTACGCTTAGGCATGCCTAAGTCAGGGTTCATGGCTGAGGCGGGACTTTGCTCTCCCGGCCCGACCGCGGCGCCCGCGTGCGCCGCGCTGACGCGCGAGCTCGGTGGCGAGCCCGCCGGGACCGCCGCGCGCATGACGTCGTGGCTGCTCATCGAGCAGCCGGGCTCCTGGGGCCCGGACGCTCTCGAGGACGTGCTGGCCGAGGCGCTGCCCGCCGGACGGCTCGAGGCCGCCCGGGACGCCGGCCTCCGGCCCCTGCTCATCCGCAAGCCCGGCCGCCACGCGCTGGTGCCGGGCGCCCCGCGCACGGTCTACGTCGCCAGTGGCCGGCCGGGGCACCGCTGGCTCGAACGGCTCGACGCCGCCGACCTGGCCGGCCTCGATTTCGAAGCCGTCGCCGCGGGCCGCGGCGGGCACGGTGAGCCGGTGTCCGGGCCGCTGTTCCTCGTCTGCACGCACGGCAGCAAGGACATGTGCTGCGCGGTCTTCGGGCGTCCGGTGGTGACCGGGCTGGCGCAGAACCACCCCGGCCAGGTCTGGGAGGTCAGCCACGTCGGCGGCGACCGCTGGGCCGGCAACCTGCTGACGGTCCCCGACGGCTACCTCCACGGCAGCCTCGCGGTGACCGAGGCCGAGCTCGTCGCCAAGGAAGCGCTCAGCGGCAACGTCCGCCTGGAAAACCTGCGCGGCCGGACCTCCGCGGAGAGCCCGTGGTCGCAGTTCGCCGAGATCGAGATCCGCGGCCGCACCGGCCTGCGCGGGCTCGACGCGGTACTGGCGACCGAAGAGGAACCCGGCGGCGACGTCCGGAAGGTGCTGGTGACCGGGGGAGCCCGGCGGTACGAGGTCGTCGTGCGGCGGAAGCCGTCGACCGCGGCCGGGCACAGCCGCTGCTCCGCGCGCGTCGTGCTGGCCGCGTTCGAGACGGAGTCGGTCCGCGAGCTCTGACGTGCGGGTCAGTCGCTGAAGTCGCCGTTGAGCGACTGGGTCGATTCGCCGTCTCCGCTGCCGCTGCTCCGGCCCCAGGGCTGTCCGTCCACTGTGGCCGTCGCGTCCACGTCGCCGCCGGCGGAGCGCATGACGATGTTGTAGACGTGCTTGCCGGAGTGGGGCGCGAAGTCGAACGTGTGGCTCCACGGGAGCTTGACGTTGTTCTCTTCCGTGGTTTCGCCGTCGATGGTGTAGGTCAGCTTGGTCAGGACGGCCGTCCCCTCGATCTTGATCTCCAGCTTGTGCGGCGGGGCCGCGGGAGCGCCGGACGTCGGGGGAACCGGGATCACCGGGGCGGGCGACGGTCTGCCGCCGACCCCGGCCGAGCACCCGGCGAGCAAGACGGTGGCGGCGAGTGCGGGCAGAAGCCTCATGGCCCGACTTTAGTGCGGCCGGAAGGGTTCCGGAGAGCTCTGGTCGGGTGGAACCGCGGCCCGTGCGGCCGTGGGCGTGCTCGGCCGGGCGTGCCGATCACCGGACGGCCACAATGGATCTCATGGCAGGTTCCGAGATCACGCGCGTCGGGGTGGTGGCGCACCCGCGGAAGCCGGTGCACGATTCGGTCGAAGTGCTCGTCGCGTACGCCTCGCGTCATGGGGTCGAGCTGGTGGTCCGGGACACCGACGCGGCGCAGGTCGGGGCCGGCGTGCCGGTGGTTTCCGACGCCGAGTTCGCGGCCGGGGTGGACGCCGTCGTGAGCCTCGGCGGTGACGGGACGATGCTGGGCGCGATGCGGCTGGCCGTCGACCGGCCGGTGCCGGTGCTCGGGGTGAACTACGGCAACGTCGGCTTCCTGGTCGAGATCGCGCCGGCCGAGCTCGCCGGGGCGCTCGAACGGCTGCACAGCGGGGATTTCGAGATCGAGCCGCACAGCTGTGTCGCGCTGGAGGAAGGCGACGCGGCGGTGGTCGCGTTCAACGACGTCGTCGTCGGCGGCGCCGAGCCCGGCGCGACGGTGGAGGTCGACCTGCTGGTCGACGGGGCGCAGTTCGGGTACTACCGCTGCGACGCGCTGATCCTGAGCACCCCGACCGGTTCCACCGCCTACAACTACGCCGCCGGCGGCCCGGTGATCTCGCCGGCGGCGGAAGTGCTGGCGGTGACGCCGGTCGCGTCGATGTCGGGGGTCAGCCGCTCGATCGTGTTGCCGGCGCGCGACGTCGTCACGCTGCGCAGCGCGGCCCGGAGCGCGCCGCCGATGCTGCGCGTCGACGGCAACGCGTGGCGGCCCCTCGACCCGGCGACACCGCTGACGGCGACCCTGCGCCCGGACGCGGCCCAGGTGGTGCGCCTCGATCCCGGCCGGCACGCGCGGCGCAGCCGGGTCAAGCTCAGCCTGCTCGACCTGCCGCTGCGTCCCGAGCAGATGGCGGAACTGCTGCCGACGGAGGTGCGCGAGGACTTGGCCCGCCTGCGCGAACGCCGTCAGCTGCCGGAGGGCTGAAGAATCCCCGCCGCGGTTCTCAACGATCCGACGGCGGGAGCGAATACCGCACGGTCGTCCCGTCGCGGACGCACGTCGCCGCCCCGGTGGTCGGCGTGGTCGTCAACGCCACGACGTCGCGGGTGCACCGCGGTGGCGGAGGGACCTCGTCGCTGCCGGCCGAGGCGAAGCCGACCACCGCGATCACCACGCCCACCGCGGCCAGCACCCCGGCTCCCGCCCACACCAGGCCGCGGACCGGGCGCGCGGGCTCGGCCGGCGGCGAGACTCGCGACGGGAACCGAGGACGAGCCACCGCGGCCACCTCGATCGCGAACGGCTCCGAACGCTCGGCCCGGAAGCCCTCCTCATCGGCGAGGAACCGTTGGTACACCGACAAAGCGAGGGCGTCGGTCCGGGTCAGCGCGGCCGGTGCCGCCACCGGATCGCCTTCGGGGCACAGAAAACCGTGCAGCAGCACGAGCGGGCGGCCGTACTCGTCGCGGGGCTCGCCGCCGGCCTCCGCTGTCGTCACCGCGTGCTCGGCCCAGACCAGCACGCCGTGCGGCGTCGCCGCCGCGCGCGACGGGACCTCGTCCAGCGGGGTCGCCGTCGCCTCCAGGAACCCGTGCTCCCGCAGGAAACCCGGGACCAGCAGCGCGGAATAGCCGCGCCGCCGGCCGCGGGCGATCAGGAACGGCCAGGCGCGGCCCGTCACCAGTCGCCCCAGCGGTCGCCGCCCAGGCGGGACACCGGCAGTTTCGCCTCGAGCACCGCGACCTGCCGCTGCAGCTCGCCGACCACCCGCCGCCGCGCCTGGACGTAGTGCTCCGCCATCCGGTCGGCCTCGCCGAGCCTCGCCATCCGGTCGGTGCGCTCGGCCGGGTCGTCGCGCGGGCCCAGCGTGTCGAGCAGCAGCATCAGGCCGGACTCGGCGACCAGGCCCGCGCCGAGGGCGGACGCCAGTACCCGCGCCGCGTGCGCCGTGAAGTGGGCGCCGAGCGTCCGCAGCGCCTCGGCCGGGCCCATCCGCATCCGCCGTTGCGCGGCCGCGAGCAGCTCGGCGCGGGTGGCGCGGTCGAGCGAAAGCTCGGTCTGGCGCAGGATGTCCGGCACCACCACCGACAACGCGGCCTCGACGTTGCCCGGCCGGAACCGCCCCTCGGGCTTCTTGCGGACCACGCCGTCGGCGTAGACGGCGAAGTCGTGCCCGACCGCGGTCACCGGGATCAGCCGGACGATCCGCCGGGCGCTGTGCACCTTGACGAGGTCGGCGAAGCCCGGCGTCGCCATCAGCCGGTCGCGCACGATCCGGAGCCGCTCGTTCTCGTCCGGGTGCAGGTGGTCGAGCAGGTCCCACTTGGTGATCACGAAGACGATCGGGCTGCGGACCGGCAGCATCGCGTTGATCATCGCGTCGAGGGACGCTTCGAGCATCAGTGTGCCGCGCTGGTCGCCCTGGTCGGCCTGCAGCAGCCGGAAGCCGTCGATGATGCCGACGAGCGCGTCCGCGCCGGCGATCGCCTGCAGCAGCGTCGCCTGGGCGGTCGACCCCGGCGCGTCCGGGTCGGTCAGCAGCTCGCCCGGGTACTCGAGGTAGCCCAGCTTGACCACCGGTTCGGTGGCGCCGCCGACGTCGGCCATCACGCTGAACTCGAACTCGCGCAGCTCGCCGCGGGTCGTGCCGCGCGGCCACTCCTCCTGGACGTCGGCGGCCTTGCGGTACCACCGGTTCAGCTCGATCAGCTGCTCGTGCGGCACGCGCAGGTAGAAGCCGCGGTCGCCCGGGGTCTGCAGGCGGCGGTAGATCCCGGTCAGCAGCAGGGTCTTGCCCGAGCCCTGCAGGCCCAGCGTCACGATCCGGAACGCCGGGACCCCGCCGGGCGGCCCGGCCAGCACCGCCGCGGTGCGTTTGCGGCGGCGCCGGCGCGTGAGCAGCACGACCAGCAGCACCAGGACGAGAACGAGCAGCACGACGCCCACGGTTTCTCCCCTTCCCTCACCGGGGACGGAGCCGCGGGCCGGTCCGGAAATACACCGGGTTTCCCGGACCGGTCAGGACCTTCCCGGGCTTACGGAGCCCAGGGCGCCGAGACGGTCCAGCTGCTGTCGGCGGTCACCGTCTGGGGCCGGTCGGAGCCCGTGCCGCCGCCCGAGGCGATGTAGACCGCGGAGTCGAAGTGCCGCAGGAACGCGCCGGGGATGTTGAGCGACTCGAACGTCACGCCGGTGCCGCCGAGGCCCGGCCGGGTGCAGAACGTCGCGTCCCCGCGCATCAGGGCCGAGCCGTCGTCCGGCGAGTTGCGGACGCGCCCGTCCTGGTGGCGCAGGAACTGCCCGGGGTAGTTCACCGACTCGAAGGAGTAGCACGAGGACTCGGCGAGCCCGCGCCGCACGGTGTAGGTGGCGTCCTGCTTGAGCAACGCGCTGCTGCCGCTGGTCACCACCTCGGTGTAGGCCAGGCCGCCGGCGTGCCGCAGGTACCGGTCCGTGTAGCCCCACGTCGTCACCCGCAGCGACTGCCGCGCGTTGACGGCGAGGGCGACCGAACTGCGCCACAGCGCCGGTGCCGAGACGTTCCACGTCGCGTCGGCGGCGAAGCTCGTCGCGGTGTCCCACGGGTTCGGACCACCGCTTTGGGCCAGGTACACGGCTTCGTTGTAGTGCCGCAGGTACCGGCCGGGCAGGTTCAGCGACTCGAACGACGTCCCGCCGGCGGCGAGCCCCGGCCGGTCGCACCAGGTGGCGTCCGCGGTGAAGGTGCCGCCGGTGTCGCTGTCGATCCGGACGCGGTTGTCGGCGTGGCGCAGGAACTTCCCGGGGAAGTTGACGGACTCGAACGAGTAGCAGCGCGGGTCCGCCAGCCCGGCGACCGTCCGGAACGAGGCGTCCTGCCGCGGTCCGTCGGCGCTGCCCGTGGTCAGGACGTCGGTGCGGGCGAAGGAATCGGCGTGGCGCAGGTACCGGTCGGTGAACCCGGGTGTGGTCACCCGGAACGACCGGACGTGCCCGAGCGTCAGCGGCACGGCCGCGTTCAGGTTCTTCGACGCGGCGATCAGGTCGGCGTGCGCCGCGCGGACGCGGGCCGTGTCGACCTTCTGCACCCGCCGGTCGTAGGTGAGCAGGCCGTTGTACTCGCCTTCGACGTCGGAGATCTCGGTGTAGACCGACGCCGACAGGCCCTTGGCAGTCATCAGCTGTTTCGCGTCCCGGACCATGCCGGTGTAGCGGTCGTTCAGCTGCGCCGCGCTCGCCATCTGCTCGTAGGCGAAGAATCCGCCGGTGGGGCTGTACTCGTGGCCGGGGTTGCGCAGGCCGAGACCGCCGAACTCGCCGAGCACCGACACGCGAGTCCCGGACGGCCGGGGCGCGTCCGGGCCGGTGTACACGTGCCAGTCGATGATGTCGCCGGTGCCCGGGTCACCCTTGGAGACACAGCAGTTGAACCCGCTGTGCGCGTTGACCAGCCGGGTCGGGTCCTGGTTCTTGATGTTCGTCGTGACGCGCCTGGTCTCGTCGAGGTTCCACTCGCCCCAGCCCTCGTTGAACGGCACGTAGGTCACGACGGCGGGGGAGAAGCGGTGTTCGTCGACGATCTCGCGCGCCTCGGTCTCGAACTCGGCGATCTGCGCGGGTGTCCGGTTGCTGTCGGCCGTCGGGGTCGACGGGATGTCCTGCCACACCAGCAATCCCAGCCGGTCGGCCCAGTAGTACCAGCGGGCCGGCTCCACCTTGATGTGCTTGCGGACCATGTTGAAACCGAGTTCCTTGTGCTTCTGCAGGTCGGACGCCAATGCCGCGTCGGTCGGCGCGGTGTACAGCCCGTCCGGCCAGAAGCCCTGGTCCAGGGTGCCGATCTGGAACACGAACTCGCCGTTGAGCGTCGGGCGCAGCGTGCCGTTCACGTTCTTCGTGCCGACCTCGCGCATGCCGAAGTAGCTGACGACCTGGTCGACCGTCGCGCCGGCGGAGTTGCGCAGCGAGACGCGCAGGTCGTAGAGGAACGGGTCGTCGGGCGACCACCGCCGCGCGGCCGGCACCGGTACGGAGAACTCGGTGAAGCCGCCGGTGGCGCTGCCGACGACGGCGCCGCCCGTCATCGACTCGGCGAGCACGGAGTACCCGCCGACGTCACCGCGGCCGAACACCCGCACGCGCGCGGTGTTGTTCGCCAGGTTGGGGTAGATGTCGACGGAGTAGATCGACGTCGGCGCGGTCGGCTCGAGCCAGACGGTCTGCCAGATTCCGGAAGACGGCGTGTAGAAGATGCTGGACTGGGAGTTGGCCTGCTTGCCGACGGGCTGCTTCTCGCCGCGGCCGTCGGTCGGGTCGTAGACGCGGACGACGATCTCGTTGGTGCCGCCGTTCAGCCGCGCGGTGATGTCGGCTTCGAACCGGTCGTAGCCGCCCTTGTGCGTGGCGACCTGGACGCCGTTGACCCACACGGTGGCTTCGTAGTCGACGGCGCCGAAGTGCAGCTGCACGTTCCGGCCGGCCCACGCCTGCGGCACGGTGAAGGTGCGGCGGTAGAACATCAGGTCGCGGTTGTCGTTGCGCATGATGCCCGACAGCGCCGACTCGACGGGGTAGGGCACGAGGATCCGCTCGGGCAGCGTCTGCCCGAGCGGCGGCGCGGCGTAGCGGTCGACGCTGCCGCCCGCGCCGGTGGCGGGGTTGAGGAACTCCCACTCGCCGTTGAGGGACTGCCAGTCGGGCCGCGTCATCTGCGGCCGCGGGTACTCGGGCAGCGGGTCGGTGGTGCTCACCTGCGACGTCCACGGCGTGGACAGCGGCGGCGGCTTGGGCGCGACGGCGGCGTCCGCCGCGGGCGCCACCGGGATCGTACCGAGAAGGGCGAGAACCAGGACGGCGAGACGGCGCATCGGACTCCTCGGGCGGAAGCACAACCGTGGGCTCGAAAATCGAACATAACACGGAACACGGACAAACGGAATAACTCAGAAACCACCACACAATCAACACTGCCGTGGTGGTTGCCGCCGTTCACACGCGCGAGGTCCGCTCGGGGTTGAGTCTCGGCCCGCCCTGGGTCAGGAAACGCGGATCCGCGGTTCCGTCTGCTTCCGCACCTGTTCGAAGTCGACGCCCGGAGCCAGCTCCACGAGCGAGAGCCCGTCCGGAGTCACGTCGAGGACGCACAGGTCGGTGATGATCCGCTGGACGACGCCGCGGCCGGTGTAGGGGAGCGTGCACTCGTCGACGATCTTGGGCGAGCCGTCGCGGGCGACGTGCTCCATCAGCACGATCACCTTCTTCGCGCCGTGGACCAGGTCCATCGCGCCGCCCATGCCCTTGACCATCTTGCCGGGGATCATCCAGTTCGCGAGGTCGCCCGCCGCGGAAACCTGCATCGCGCCGAGGATCGCGGCGTCGATCTTGCCGCCGCGGATCATGCCGAAGGACAACGCCGAGTCGAAGAACGACGCGCCCTTGCGGACCGTGACGGTTTCCTTGCCCGCGTTGATCAGGTCCGGGTCGACGGCGTCTTCCTCCGGGTACGGCCCCACGCCGAGGATGCCGTTCTCCGATTGCAGTACGAGTTCGACGTCGTCGGGCACGTAGTTGGGCACCAGCGTCGGCAGGCCGATCCCGAGGTTCACGTAGTCGCCGTCGCGCAGTTCGCCGGCGGCGCGGGCGGCCATCTCGTTGCGGTTCCACGCCATGTCAGCGAGCCTCCGTTCCGGTGCGCACCGTGCGCTTCTCGATCGGCTTGTCCGCGGCCTGCGCCGGCGTCAGCGCCACCACGCGGTGCACGTACGCGCCCGGCAGGTGGACGTCGTTGGGGTCGAGCTCGCCCGGTTCGACGAGCTGCTCGACCTCGGCGATCGTGACGCGGCCGGACATGGCGGCCAGCGGGTTGAAGTTGCGGGCCGCGTCCTTGAAGACGAGGTTGCCGTGCCGGTCGCCGCGCCAGGCGCGGACCAGGCCGTAGTCGGCGACGATCGCGCGTTCGAGGACGAACTCCTGGCCGTCGAAGCTCTGCTTCTGCTTCGGCGGGCTCGCCTTTTCGACGTTGCCGGCGGCGTCGTACTTCCACGGCAGGCCGCCGTCGGCGACCTGGGTGCCCGCGCCGGTGGCGGTGAAGAACGCGGGGATCCCGGATCCGCCGGCGCGCAGCCGCTCGGCGAGCGTGCCCTGCGGGGTCAGCTCGACCTCCAGCTCGCCGCCGAGGTACTGGCGCGCGAACTCCTTGTTCTCCCCGACGTACGAGGCGACGACGCGGCGCAGGCGGCCGGCGCCGAGGAGGATGCCCAGCCCCCAGCCGTCGACGCCGGCGTTGTTCGAGACCACCTCGAGGTTCGTCGTCCCCGCCTCGAACAGCGCGTGGACGAGAACGGCGGGCACGCCGCACATCCCGAAGCCGCCGACCGCGAGGGTGGCGCCGTCGGGGATGTCGGCGACGGCCTGCGCGGCCGACACGATCACCTTGTCCATGACCGTCATCAGACCTTTGGGGTGGCCTTGTGGTCAACCAGTGAACGCGGTCTACCTGCGGATTGTTCGTGTCGTGGTCGATTCGGGTGGGGTAGTGTTCACTGAGTGGACGCTCCTGGAGATCTCGTCGGCCGGACCCATCGGGCTTTGCGGGCTGTCGCCGTTCATGAGCCCGGGGGTGCCACGACTACGGCTTTGGCCCGGGAGGCGGGGTTGCCCCGGCCTACCGTGCATCGGCTGCTCATGTCGTTGCAGGGTGTCGGGATGGTGGAGCGGGATGGTGATCGGTGGGTGCTGGGGCCGGAGTTGTACTTCCTCGGGGTGGCTGCTGCTCGGCGTTATGACGTCACCGAGGCCGCTTTGCCTGTTGTCCGGCGGCTTGCTCTCGCTACGGGAGAGAGTGCGTTCTTTTCGGCTCGGCGGGGGGAGGAGACTATCTGCTTGATCCGGGAGGATGGGGCTTTTCCGATTCGGAGTCATGTTTTGTTCGAGGGGGCTCGGTTTCCGTTGGGGGTGGTTTCGGCGGGGATGGTGGTTCTGGCTCATCTTCCGGATCGGGAGGTTGACGATTACCTGGGGCGCGTGGATCTTGCTGCTTACGGACCTCAGCACGATGTCGGTGAGATTCGGCGGCACATTGCGGCTACTCGGATTCGGGGGTATTCGGTGAATCCTGGGCTTGTCGTCGAGGGTAGCTGGGGGTTGGCTGCTGCCGTTTTCGATTCGGGTGGTTCTCCGCGGTGGGCTTTGAGCTTGACTGGGGTTGCGCATCGGTTTGGGAGTGAGCGGGTTCCGCAGTTGGGGGCTTTGTTGTTGCGGGAGGCTCATGGGCTCTCGGAGATTTTGGCTCGGGGTTGAGGTTGTTCTCGGGGGAGTTTTTTGCGGGGGTGATTTTCTTCGCAACCCCGACGCCTGATTGTGACTACGGCCGGCAGCACCGCGTCAAGGCGGGAAAGATGCCTTGACCCGGCACTTCCGGCCGTGTTCTGGCTTCGGATCGGGGTTGCGGGGGGTCTGGGCTGCGGTGGGTGGTGGGTGGTGGGTGCGGGCTTCGGTGGGCGGTGGGGTGCTCCGCTCCACCTGCGCAACCGGTTGTGATTTTGACTATTTGTTAAGGTGCTCTGATGGAAGAGCCGTTGGACTTCTGGTCGTTCGTCGAGCTGGCCAACCGGCGGCTCGCCACGGAATACGGCTTTCGTCACCAGTTGGCCACCGAGGTGCTGCTCACCCTCAACCGGGCCTCGGACCTGGTCACCTATGACCTCGAGGCCAGTGTGCACCGGCCGCGTGGGCGGTCTTGGTCGGCCTTTCGGCTGCTTTTTGTGGTCTGGCTGGCCGGGCCACTGGAACCCAAGAGCGCCGCCCGGCTCACCGGGATGAGCCGGGCTGCTGTGTCGAACCTGATGAAGCCGCTCGTTGCGGACGGGCTGCTCGACCGCGTTCCGGACGCCCGGGATGGCCGGTCGGTCCAGCTGTCGCTGACACGGGCCGGGCACGACGAGATGGTCTCGGTCTTCCGCGAGCACAACGAGCGCGAGTTCGGCTGGACCGCCGCCCTCACCGAGGAAGAACAACGGATCCTCGTGATGCTGCTGGGCAAGTTGATCGCCGGCCGGGCGGGGTCCGACACCCGAAGCCGCCGCTAGGCACTACCCGACGCGCGGCTCGGGGGCTAGTCTGAACCGAAGATAGTAAAAGCGTGAACTACATTGGCCGGACGGTCAGGAGGCGAACCTATGGCGTACTACCGCCGAGCGGGGACCATCCCGCCGAAGCGGCACACCCAGCACCGCACACCCGAGGGCGGGCTGTACTCCGAAGAGCTGATGGGTGAGGAAGGCTTCTCCTCGGACTCGTCGCTGCTCTACCACCGCGGGGTGCCGTCGGCGATCGTCGGCGCGACGCCGTGGGATCTGCCCGACCAGACGCTCACCGAGAACCGCCCGCTCGTGCCTCGCCACCTGAAGCTCCACGAGCTGTTCGCGGGCAACGACTGGAAGAGCGCCGACGTCGTCACCGGGCGGCGGCTGGTCCTGGGCAACGGGGACGTCCGGATCTCCTACGTCGCGGCGGGGGAGGCCTCGCCGCTCTACCGCAACGCCGTCGGCGACGAGTGCGTGTACGTCGAGTCCGGCGAAGCGCGGGTCGAGACCGTGTTCGGCGTGCTGGACGCCCGTCAGGGCGACTACGTGATCCTGCCGCGCGCCACCACGCACCGCTGGGTGCCGGTCGGTGACGAGCCGCTGCGCGCCTACGTCGTCGAGGCCAACTCGCACATCACGCCGCCGAAGCGGTACCTCTCGAAGTTCGGGCAGTTGCTGGAGCACGCGCCCTACTGCGAGCGCGACCTGCACGGGCCCGACGAGCCGTTCCTGGCCGAGGGCGAGGACGTCGAGGTGCTCGTCAAGCACCGCGGCTCGCGGGGCATCACCGGCACCCGGTACGTCTACCCGACGCACCCGTTCGACGTCGTCGGCTGGGACGGGTTCCTCTACCCCTACACCTTCAACATCGCCGACTTCG
Source organism: Amycolatopsis sp. NPDC005961 (assembly GCF_040629235.1). Lineage (NCBI taxonomy): Bacteria > Bacillati > Actinomycetota > Actinomycetes > Pseudonocardiales > Pseudonocardiaceae > Amycolatopsis > Amycolatopsis sp. NPDC005961. The sequence continues at coordinate 91,919 of NZ_JBEXVF010000012.1, forward strand.
AGCCCATCACCGGCCGCGTGCACCAGCCGCCGCCCGTGCACCAGGTGTTCGAGGGCCACAACTTCGTCATCTGCAACTTCGTGCCGCGCAAGGTCGACTACCACCCGCTGGCCGTGCCGGTGCCGTACTACCACTCCAATGTGGACTCCGACGAGGTGATGTTCTACTGCGGCGGGAACTACGAGGCTCGCAAGGGATCCGGCATCGCCCAGGGCTCGATCAGCCTGCACCCGGGTGGCCACAGCCACGGCCCGCAGCCCGGCGCCGTCGAGCGGTCGCTCGGCGCGGAGTTCTTCGACGAGCTGGCCGTCATGGTCGACACGTTCCGGCCGCTCGAGCTCGGCGAGGGCGGCCTGGCCAGTGAAGACCCCGGCTACGCGTGGACCTGGGCGGGACGGGGGCCGGTCGGATGATCCCCGCGCTCTTCGCCGGCCTGTGCGACGACGCCGCCGTGTTCCCGCCCGGCCTGGCGTCCCTGCCGGACGCGGTCGCCGCGCACGACGGGTACCGGAAGGCCTGGTACGCCGACCTCGTCGGGCCGCTGGTGCTCGCCGCCCCGGCGCTCGACGCGTTGGGCGACCTGCTGGGGCCGCGGGAGACGCCGTTGCCGGTCGCGGTGACGCTGCCCGGCGGCCCCGCGGGCCTGCCCGCCGTGCTCGACGCCGCCAAGACGTTGCCGGTGGAGCTGCGGGCTCTCGAAATCGCCGTGCCGGCCGGCCTGGGACCGGCCGAGCTGCTCGACGCGGTGTCGGCCGCGACCGCGCCGGTCTACGTGGAGATCCCGCGTGACGACCGCGGCGGGCCGCTGCTGCGGGCGCTCGCCGGGACGGGCCACCGCGCGAAGTTCCGCACCGGGGGCGTCCGCGCCGACCTGTACCCGTCCGAGGCCGAGCTGGCCGCGTCGATCCAGGCCGCGGTCGATGCCGGGGTCCCGTTCAAGGCGACCGCCGGGCTGCACCACGCGCTGCGCAACACCGACCCGGAAACCGGGTTCGAGCAGCACGGGTTCCTCAACCTGCTGCTCGCGGCCGGCGACCCCGACCACGCCGAAGCGCACCTCGCCGAGCGGGACGGCGCGGTCGTCGCCGGGTTCGTCCGCGACCTCGAAGACGGCGTCCGCACGCGGTTCACGTCGTTCGGCACCTGCAGCATCACCGACCCCCTGTCCGAGCTGGCCGCCCTCGGCCTGCTGCCCCGAGGAGAGGCATGACCACGATCGACATCCCCGCCGGCTCCCCGTTCGGCACCGCGAACCTGCCCTACGGCGTGTTCTCCGTCGGCGGCGACGCCCCGCGGGTCGGCGTCCGCGTCGGGGACTCCGTGCTGGACCTGGCTCGCGCGCTCGGCGACGACGTCTTCGCCGCGCCGTCGCTGAACCCGTTCATGGCGCAGGGGTACGACCGCTGGGTGGCGGTCCGGTCGCAGGTGACCTCGCTCGTGGCCGGGGAGGTGCCGGACGACGCCGTGCACGCGGTCGGCGACGTCACCCTGCACCTGCCGTTCGAGGTCGCGGACTACGTCGACTTCTACGCCTCCGAGCACCACGCGTCCAACGTCGGACGGCTGTTCCGGCCGGACGCGGAACCGCTGCTGCCCAACTGGAAGCACCTGCCGGTCGGCTACCACGGCCGGGCCGGGACGATCCTGGTCTCGGGCACGGACATCGTCCGCCCGAGCGGCCAGCGCAAGGGTGACCCGGTGCCGGTGTTCGGCCCGAGCACGCGCCTGGACATCGAGGCGGAGCTGGGTTTCGTCGTCGGCACGGGCACACCGCTGAACACCCCGATCGCCCCGGACGACTTCGCCCGGCACGTGTTCGGCGCGGTGCTGCTCAACGACTGGTCCGCGCGCGACATCCAGGCCTGGGAGTACGTGCCGCTGGGCCCGAACCTGGGCAAGAGCTTCGCGACGTCGGTCTCGGCGTGGGTCGTCCCGATCCTCGCGCTGGAGGCGGCGCGGATCCCGCTGCCCGGCCAGGACCCGGAACCGCTGCCGTACCTGCGCGAAAGCCGGCCGTGGGGGCTCGACGTCGACCTGGTCGTCGAGTGGAACGGCGAGGAGGTCAGCCGCCCGCCGTACCGCGAGATGTACTGGTCGCCGGCGCAGATGCTGGCCCACCTGACGATCAACGGCGCGTCGTCGCGCACGGGCGACCTGTACGGCTCCGGCACGATCTCGGGTCCGGAGAAGCACCAGCGCGGCGCGTTCCTGGAGCTGAGCTGGGGCGGCCAGGAACCGCTGACGGTCAAGGGCGAGGAGCGGAGCTTCCTCCTCGACGGCGACGAGGTGGTGATCACCGGCACGGCGCCGGGCGCGAACGGCGAGCGCATCGGCTTCGGGGAAGTCCGCGGCCGCGTCCTCCCGGCCGGCTGAGCCACGCGGATCTCGTCACCGCCGACCCGTTTCGCGGCGAATCCGCCGCGAAACGGCCACCGGCCGCGCGAATAAATCGTCTACCGGCCCGCCGCAATTCCGGTAACGATCACAGTCCGCAATTCGGTGGCGAATTCCGCGGCTAGTGCGCGTGCATGTGCGGCAGGAGCCGGCGAAGCGCGTCGGACGGTTCGAGCCCCAGTTCTTCCAGCAACGTGTGACGGCACTGCTCGTACTGGTGCTGGGCCGAGGCCCGGTTGCCGGCGGCGAGGTGCGCGTCGATGAGGACGCGGTGCGCGCTCTCCCGCAACGGCTCGGCGCGCACCGCGGCCAGCCCGGCCGCCACCGCCTCGCCGTGCCGGCCGGCCGTGGTGAGCCGCTTCGCCATGGCCTCCAACGCATACAGCCTCAGCTGGTGGTACTGCTCCTGCTCGAGCAGCACCCACTCGTTGTCCGACCACTCGGGCAGCAGGTCGGCGGACAGGTCGTCGCGAGTGCGCCGGTCCAGGATGTCGTCGCAGCCGCAGGTCCGGTCGAGCAGGCGGTGGGCGCGGGCGACCGCGTCGTGGATGTCGACGGTGATGTTGCCCGCCAGCGCCATCTCCTGCACGGACGCGTCGATGACCCGGTGGCCGGTGCGCGACGCGCGCCACAGCGACGAGCGCAGGTTCGCGTTGGCGCGGGGCGTGGTCGCCTCCGGCCACAGCGTTCTCGCCACGTACGTTCTGGTGCGGGGCCGGTCCTGCAGCGCGAGGAAGGCGAGCAGCCGCTGCGCGCTCGACGACAGCGCCACCCGGTCGTCGTCCACGAGCAGCGTGAATCCCTTCAGCAGCCGCAGTGTCACTATCTGCGTTTCTCCAGTGCGCATCGGCTCCCCAACCTCTGCCCGGCACCGATCGGATCGACCCCACCCTTGAGCAATTCGAGACCCCGGTGCAAAACGTTACCGGAATTATCGCGCGCGTGGCGTCAACGGGGCGTCACGAAAACGTCATCGGGCCTGATCCGACCTCGTCCAGCCAGTTCCGGACGGCCGCGAGCACCGCTTCCGGGGAGGTCACCGCGAGCGGCTTGGCCTCGGTCGTGCCGATCGTGGAGAGGATGCGGACGCGGAGGGCGTCGGGCTCGCCGCCTTCCAGCCACGCACGGATGACCATGCTGCCGGAACGCTCTTCGGGGGGCTCCACCAGAGCAGCATGCGCCCGGTGTGTCACCGCCGCGTCGCGGGCACGTCAACGCGCGCGGCGGGAACGCCGCTGTGACGCTCGCGCGACGCGCTGATCGCGGCCCCGCCACGCCACCCCTGCGATGCTGCGCCCCGGCAGGCCGGAGCCACCGCCCGGCTTGCCACAGGGGAGGACAGGCATGGGCGATTTCGGCGTCGTCGCCGACGTTTCGACGATCATCGTGAACCGGCTCACCGAGGCGCTGCGCAGCCTCGATCCGAACGACCCGCCGAGGGCGCAGCTGAGCGACCTCGAGGACCGGCCGAGCCAGGCCACGCTCACCGTCTTCCTCTACGAGATCGCCGAAGACCCGACCTCGCGCAACCGGCCGCCGGTCCGCTCGCTGCCGCCGGCACCGCCCACGAGCCGCAAGCCGCCGATGGCGCTGCTGCTGCGCTACCTGATCACCCCGTGGGGCGGCAACCAGGAGACCCAGCACCAGATGATCGGTCGCGCCCTCCAGGTCTTCTACGACGACGCGATCTGGTCCGGCGAAGAGCTGACGGGCAGCCTGGCCGGCACCACCGAAGCACTGCAGTTCACGCTGACCCCGCTGACGCTCGACCAGAAGTCGTGGATCTGGTACGCGATCCAGAAGCCGTACCGGCTGTCGCTCAACTACGAGGTCCGGGTCGTCAACCTCGACTCCCTCGACGTCGCCGAGCTCCGCCTCGTGCGCAGCCGGACGATCAGCGGGGCGTCGCGGCCATGACCCGCTTCCTGCCCGTCGAGACGTCGGTCCTGCACAGCCCGGCGTGGTTCGTGCCGTTCGACGAGTTCGCCCAGCGCGTGCGGTCCGCCGACGTCGCCACGGAGCTGGACCGCTTCGACCCCGACGAGAACGTGTGGGTACCGCAGGACACGCCCGCGATCCGCACGCCGAGCGCCGCGATCGCCTACCCGGAGCTCGGCCGCCGCCGGGGGCCGGGCGCCGAGCCGGAACGGTTCCGCGTCCGCTTCGCCGCCATCGGGTTCGCGCCGCTGTACCCGGCCGACGGCGAGGACTTCGACGCGACCCGCACCGGGGTCGAGTTCACCGCGAACCCGTACGACGACGGGCACCCGCCCGCCGCCGCCGGCGAGCCGCGGCTGGTCCGGTTGCTGCCGGGCGTCGCGTTCGTGTACAGCCCCGGGACCCGCACCGTGTACGGCGTCGTCGTCGACGCGGTCACCCGGGCGCCGATCGTGAACGCTCTGGTCGAGGCCCGCGGGACCACGATCCGCGACGGCGTCCCGTGGCAGGAGCGGACCCTCACCGGCGCCGAGGGCGCCTTCCGGCTCGCCCTGCGCTGGGAGGGCGAGCCGGTCACCGGCCCGCCACCCGTGCGGGTCTTCCACCTCACGGCCACCGAGCGGCCGGGGCGGACCGGGGCGCTGGACGTCCGGCTGCCGACCGAACGGGACCGGCGGCACGTCATCGAAATCGCCGAGCAGTAGAGAAGGAGCCAAGCCATGCCCGAGTACCTGAGCCCCGGCGTCTACGTCGAGGAAGTCGACGCGGGGCCGCGGCCGATCGCGGGGGTGAGCACCAGCACGGCGGGCATGGTCGGGGTCACCCAGCGCGGCCCGACCACCGGGAAACCGAATCTGGTCACGAACTTCCTGGAGTACCAGACCACCTTCGGCGGGTTCCTGCCCGAGCCGGATCCGGCGATCCGCGACGCCTGGGCGAACAACCCCGCCGAGGGCGGCCGCTGGTGGCTGTTCCCACTGGCGGTCAAGGGCTTCTTCGACAACGGCGGCCAGCGCCTCTACGTCAAGAGGGTCGTCAGCGGCGCCGCCGGGGCCGCGACCGGCACGCTCGGCACCGGCCTGGTCAGCGCCGTCACCCAGGACGCCGCGGCCGGGGCCAAGACCTTGCAGCTCGGCCACCTGATCGGCTTCACCGGCGCCGACGAGATCACCGTCTTCCGCGGCAGCGACAACGTCGAGATCGGCACGACGACGATCACCGCGTACAGCAGCACCGGGCGGGTCACGCTCGGGACCCCGCTGACGGCCCGGGTCAAGGCGGCCCGCGGCGACTACGTGCAGACGGCCCCGCGCGCCGCCACGCCGAGCCTGCGGTTCTCCGCCTCGAGCCCGGGGTCGTGGGGCAAGGGGGTGCAGGTGCGGATCCAGCCGTCGGTGTCCGCCGCGCTGCCGGCGCTGCCCGACCCGGACGAGGGCCCGCTGGTCATCACCGCGCTCACCGCCGCCGCCGACCGCGACTCCGCGTCGATCCAGGTCACCGCGGTGCCCGGGCTCGACCCCGACGAGCTGCCCGGCGACGTCTGGATCCTGGTCGACGAACGGCGGTTCAAGGTCACCGTCGCGCAGCCGGCGGACGGCGAGGTGACGCTCACGTTCCCGGAGGGCACCACGCACGCGCCGTGGGCGCCCGGCCTCACCGTGCGCCGGGTGCGCCGGGCGAACGCCGGCGCCGGCCCGCAGCTGCGCATCAGCGGCTCCGGCCGGCTCTACGAGGGCGCGGTCACCCAGCTCGACACCGGCGACAAGCTGACCACCCTGAACGTCGTGTCGATCGGGCCGGACGACGTCGTCACCTTCGACGCCGACACCCCCGAGCTGGTCTTCGAGACCGCCAGGGTCCGGCTGGTCGAGTCCACTGTGGACACACGGTTCACCGACCCCGGCGGCGGCTCGGTCACCGAGACCTTCCGGAACCTGCGCCTGACCGGCGACGCGCCCGGCACCGTCGCCGGCACCCTGGCGAGCCAGTCGCGGCTGGTGCGGGCCACCACGCTCGAGGGCATCAGCACCGATCCCACCGAGTTCCCCACGCCCGGAACCGGCTCGTGGCTGACGCTCGCCGACGAAGGCTCGGACGCGTTCGACGGGCTCACGGTCGCGGACTTCGTCGGCGCGGACGGCGGGAGCGGCAAGCGCACCGGCATCGTCGCCCTCGAAGACATCGACGAGGTCGCGATCTGCGCGGTGCCCGGCGTGTGGGCCGGCACGGTCGAATCGGCGCTCGTCACCCACTGCGAGCAGCTCAAGGACCGCTTCGCCGTCCTCGACCCGCAGGACGGCCTCGACATCGAGGGCATCCAGGCGTTCCGCGAGCCGTTCGACACCAAGTACGCGGCGCTGTACTACCCGTGGCTGGTCGTCAGCGACCCCTCGACCGGCCAGTTCGTCGAGGCGCCGCCGTCCGGGCACGTCATCGGCATCTACGCCCGCACCGACACCGAGCGCGGCGTGCACAAGGCACCGGCCAACGCGGTCATCCGCGGCATCCGGCTGACCGACGGCATCGCGCAGGACGTCACCAAGCGGCACCAGGACCTGCTGAACCCCCGGGGGATCAACGCCTTGCGGTTCTTCCCCGGCCTCGGCCAGCGGGTCTGGGGCGCGCGCACGCTGTCGTCGGACACCTCGTGGAAGTACGTCAACGTGCGCCGCCTCTTCCTGTTCCTGGAGGAGTCGATCGACGAAGGCACGCAGTGGGTCGTGTTCGAGCCGAACGACGAGCCGCTGTGGGCGCTGGTGCGGCAGACGGTCGCGAACTTCCTCACCACCGTGTGGCGCACGGGCGCGCTCGCCGGCACGACCGCGGACGAGGCGTTCTTCGTCCAGTGCGACCGCTCCACGATGACCGACGACGACATCGCCAACGGACGGCTCATCTGCGTGATCGGGGTGGCGCCCGTGTTCCCGGCGGAGTTCGTGATCTTCCGGATCCAGCAGAAGACCCGCGAGCCCCAGCTCGTCTGACCACTGAAAGGCAAGGGACATGCCACCTGTGACGCGGGACGACCCGTACGCCGCGTATAACTTCCTGGTCATCGTGACCAACGTCAGCGATGACGGGGTCGCGGTGAGCGGGTCGTTCACCGAGGCCAGCGGGCTGGACGTGGAACTGCCGGTGATCGAGTACCGCACCGGCAGCGAGGACATCACGGTCCGCAAGCTCGTGGGGCTCAAGAAGGCCCCGAGCGCACTGACGTTCAAGCGCGGGGTCACCGGCCACGTCGGTTTCTGGAACTGGGTCAAGGAAGCGCTGGACGGCCGCGTCCGGCGCACGGCCGGTTCGATCGTGATGCTCGACGAGAACCGCCAGGAGGTCATGCGCTGGAACTTCGACCGCGCCTGGCCGACGAAGTACACCGGACCTTCGTTCAACGCGACCAAGAACGAGATCGCCATGGAGACGCTCGTGCTGGCCGTCGAGAGCTTCGTGATCGACGCGTGAGCGGGCGGACATGACCAGCGCGGCGCTTCCCGGCGTATCCCTGACCTTCGAGCGAGCGGCCACCGGCGACGAGCCGCTGCGCACGGACGTGGCCGTGTTCCTCGGCCGCACCCGGCGCGGTCCCGTCGGCCGGCCCGTCCGCGTCGAGAGCTGGAACGACGTCGTCGGCGTGTTCGGACCACCGGACGGCACGTCGGCGACGCCGTACGCGCTGCGCGGGTTCTTCGAGAACCAGGGCTCCGCGGCGTGGGTGCTGCGGGTGTCCGGGCCGGCCGAGCCCGCGAGCGCGCCGTGGACGGACGGTTTTCGCGTGGTGGCCGCGAGTCCCGGCGCGTGGGCGAACGGCGGCCGCGTCACCGTGCGGTACCGGGCGAGCAGCGTCGCGGGCCCGCCGGCGGTCACCGTCCGGGTGCTCGTGCCCGGCGAGCCGGCGGAGACCTTCGCCGGCATGGCCCCCGGCGAGGTCGTCGACCGCCTCGGCGCGTCGCACCTCATCCGGGTGGTGCCGGGCGGAACGGCGGACCCGATCCCCCCGGACGGGCCGATCTCGCTGTCCTGGGACCTGACGCTCACCGGCGGCACGGACGCCCCGCCGGGGCGCGACGAGTACGCGTCCGCGGTGGTGACGCAGGCCGAGCTGCCGGAGCCGGCGCTGGTGGCCCTGCCCGACCTCGGGGCCGACCTGGGCGACGCCGACCACACGACCCTGGTGCTGGACCTGCTGGGGACCGTGGCGCCGCTGCTGGACCGGCTGGTGCTGCTGGACGTGCCCCCGTCGGTGTCCACAGTGGACGCCGTGGTGGCCTGGGCCGGCGCGCTGGCGGACTTCGGCGACGAGGCGCTGCTCGCCGCGGCGGCGGTGTACCACCCGCCGCTGCGGGCGCCGTCGCTCGACGGCGGGGCGGGGCTGCGGACCGTGCCGGCGTCCGGGCACGTCGCCGGGCTGGTCGCCCGGCTCGACGGCGAGCGGGGTGCCGCCGAAACCCCGGCGAACGCCACGCTGCTGGACGCCGTCGACCTCGACGTCGAATACCCGGAGGCGCAACAGGCCCGGCTCTTCGACGCGAACGTCGACCTGGTGCGGTGCGTGCGCGGCCGGGGGCTCGTGGTGTGGGGCGGGCGGACGCTGTCCGGCGATCCGCGGCGGCGGTACGTCGCCCACCGACGGCTGCTGCACCTGCTGGTGCGGGCCATCCGGCGGGCCGCCGCGCCGCTGGTGTTCGAGGTGAACTCGCCGGAGCTGCGGCTTTCGCTGGTCCGCGCGATCACCTCGGTGCTGCTGGAGGCGTTCCGCACCGGTGCGCTCGCCGGCAGCCGGCCGGAGGACGCGTTCCGCGTGGTCTGCGACGAGACGAACAACCCGCCGGAGCAGGACCCCGGCCAGGTCGTGTGCGAGATCGGCGTCGCGCCGGCCGTGCCCATGGAGTTCGTCGAGCTGCGGCTCGTGCTCGGCCAGGACCGCGGCCTGGAGGTGATCGAGCGGTGACGACCCCGGCCGACCGGCTGCTCGCGCTGAACGAGCCGCTGACCAAGTTCCGCTTCCTCGTGACGCTCGCGCCGGCGGACGTGTACCTGCCGCCGGCGCAGGCCCTGCTGCTGCCGGTGGTGGCGGCGGGTGCCTTCCAGGAGGTGACGGGGATGGGGGCGCAGCTGGAGGTGGTGACCTACGCCGAAGGCGGCCGTAACGACTCCGTGCACCGGCTGCCGCTGCGCCACTCGTGGAACCCGATCACCCTCAAGCGAGGCGTGGTCCGCGACCGGCTCCTGTGGTCCTGGTACGACGCCGGCCTGCACGACTCGCTCGGGGCCCGCCGCGACGGCGCCGTGATCATGCTCGACGAGGCGGGCCTGCCCGCGAAGTCGTGGATCTTCCACGGCGGGCTGGCCGCCAAGTGGACCGGGCCGGACCTGCACGCCGAGCAGAACGCGGTCGCGATCGAGTCCCTGGAAATCGCCCACGAGGGCCTGACGGCCGTCCTCTAGGAGCCGCTTTGAGGAGACACAGCGTGCCCAAGAACCTGATCATCCACAACCTCGAGGTGCGCTTCCAGGTGGAAGGCGACGACGGGGCGTTGTTCGCCCGCCTGTTCAACAAGCACATCCAGGCGTGGGCGCGGCTGTACGAAGAAGAGTGCGCCCGGGCCGAGCGCAGCGACAACGACCGCAAGCTCGGGGGAGGCGGCCGATGAGCGTCACCCCGTTCTCGCTGGTGAGCCAGGGCGCCGACGCGCACCTGGAGATCGAGCAGCCGGCGAACCCGCAGAACGTGCCGCAGCGGATCCCGCTGAAGTTCAACCCGACCGAGTACAAGCTGAGCAAGAGCAACACCTTCGCCGAGATCACCATCCCCGGCCTCGAAACGCCGCCGATCCAGTACGTCCGGGGCGGCAGCGAGTCGCTGTCGGTGCAGGCGCTGGTGGACACCTCCGACACGCTCGACGACGTCCGGAAGTCCTATGTGGACAACATCCGCAAGCTGATGCGGCCCCAGGAGACCCTGCACGCGCCGCCGATCGTCAAGTTCGTCTGGGACAAGACGGTGTTCCGGGGCGTGCTGGAGAAGCTGGACGTGAACTACGTGCTGTTCGCCAAGAACGGCGTGCCGCTGCGGGCCCAGCTCGACCTCACGCTCAAGGAGTACCGGCCGGCGAAGGAACAGGCCAACGACCCGCCGCGATCGTCGCCGACGGTGGAGAAGAGCTACGTGGTGCGCCGCGGCGACACGTGGGACCGCATCTCGGTCGCGGTGTACCGGCGCCCGGACGCGTGGCGGGACCTGGCGCGTGCCAACGGGATCAGCGATCCCCGTGACCTGCGGCCGGGGCTGGTGCTGACCGTGCCCCGGCTGCCGTGAGAGGGGGTGCGCGATGACCGCGCCCGCGGGCACCCCGCCCGAGATCGCCGACCCGGACCGCTACGCCCCGGAGTTCGAGGTGGTCGTCGACGGGCTGGTGGCCGACCCGACGACCAAGAACGACATCCTCGACATCAAGGTGCACCGCGACCTCGACGCGATGTCCGGCTTCGACCTGGAGCTGAACAACTGGGACGACGTCACGTGGACGTTCAAGCACAGCGACTCGGAGAAGCTGCAGATCGGCACCCGCGTCTCCGTCCGGCTCGGCTACGCGGACAAGCTGCTGACCGTCGGCACCGGGACGATCAGCTCGCTCGCGCCGAAGTTCCCGGACGGTGCGTCGCCGACCGTGTCGCTCACCTGCGTGGACGGGATGCTCGCGCTCAAGGACCGCAAGCCCACCAAGGAAGAGGACAAGAACTTCGTCGGCAAGACCGACTGGGAGATCGCCGAGCAGATCGCGCGCCGCAACAAGCTGGCCTTCGAGACGACCCACGAAGGCCCGCGGCACGACCTGGTGGTGCAGAAGAACCAGTCCGACGCGCAGTTCCTGATGGAACGGGCGAAGCGGATCGACTTCGACTGCTACATCCTGCCGGACCCGGCGACGGGCGTGCAGAAGCTCTACTTCGTCAAGCCCACCGACGGCCGCGACAGCCGCCCGATCCGGCTGTTCCGCCTCGCCTACAGCCCCGGCCTGGCCACCGGGCCCGCCGGGCAGCCGGCCGGACTGGTGCCCAACCTCATCGACTTCACGCCGACCATGACCGTCTCCAACCAGGTCAGCAAGCTCACCGTGCACGGCTGGGACCCGGTCAAGGCCGAGCCGATCGAGTACGTCGCGACCGCGAAGGACCTGCCCGGCGGGCAGACCTCGGCCGACGGGCAGAGCGGGCCGGAGGCGGCCGAGAGCGGGGCGGGCGGCCGGCAGGAGGTGGTCGTCGACGCACCGGTCCTCAGCCAGGAGGAGGCCAAGGAGCTGGCGATCGCGCTGCTGCGGGAGCGGGCCTACGAGTTCATCACCGCGACCGGCCGGGTGGCCGGGCTGCCGGAGCTGCGGCCGGGGGACAACCTGGAGATCTTCGGCCTCGGCAGGCGGTTCTCTGGCACCTACTTCGTCAAGCGGGTCGAGCACGCCCTCAACTCGAGCGGCTTCTTCACCACGTTCACCGGCCGGAAGATCTTCCAGGGGGACAAGAAATGACGGCGATGCCACGCGCCATGGCGAGCGACCAGCGCTTCTACGGCGTCGCGCCCGCGGAGGTCGTGCAGAACGACGGGGACGACGAGGGCCGGGTCAAGGTCAAGTACTACTGGCTGGACGGCGGCGCGTCGATCAGTCCCTGGATCCGCGTCAGCCAGCTGTACGCGGGCGCCGGCTACGGCTCGGTGTTCGTGCCCGAGGTGGGCGACGAGGTGCTGGTCGCGTTCTTCCAGGGCGACATGCGCCAGCCCTACGTCCTCGGCGGCCTCTACAACGGCAAGAAGAAACCGCCCACCGCACACAAAGACGGTCGCGACCAGAAGATCATCCGCACCAAGGCCGGGCACCGGATCCTCTTCGACGACCAGGAGAAGGAGATCACCATCAGCACCGCTTCGGGCGCCACGGTGGTGCTGAAGGACAGCGGCGAGATCACCTTGGAAGCCACGACGGTGACGGTCAGGTCGGACGCCGTCGACCTCGGCGGGGGTTCGACCGAACCCGTCGTGCTCGGCAACGCGCTCCTGCAGGCGTTCGTCCAGCACACCCACCCGGCGCCGGGCGGCGCCACCGGTCCCGCGACGCCACTGCCGCCGTCCGTGCTCGCGAAGAAGGTGAAGGCGACGTGACCGAACCCTTCCTCGGCACCGGCTGGCGGTTCCCGATCCTGCCCGACGAAGCCGGTCGGCTCGCCTACGCTGTCGGCGAGACGAGCATCGAACACTGCCTGCGCGCGCTGCTGCTCACCGCGACCGGCGAACGCGTGATGCGACCGGACCTCGGCACCAAGGCCAGCGAGTCGGTGTTCGCGCCCGGCAGCGTGCAGAACCTGCGCGACCTGGAACGGTCGATCGCCGACGCGGTCCGCGACTTCGAACCGAGGGTGGAGCTCTCCGACGTCCTCGCCGAGACCGACCCGGCCGACGAGTCCCGCGTGACGGTGTCCATCGAATACCGGGTCCGGCGCACCAACACCAAGACCAACCTGGTGTTCCCGTTCTACCTCGGACTGACGGGACTGACGGGGTTGACGCCATGACGCTGCCCGCGCCGAAGCTCGACGACCTGACCTGGGCCGACCTGATGTCGGCCGCCACCCGCCGCATCCCGGCCGAGTCGGACGGCACGTGGACGCTGCACGCGCCCGTCGACCCCGGGATCACGCTGCTGGAGCTGTTCGCGTACCTGCTGGAACAGCGGCTCTACTGGCTGGACCAGGCCCCGGACGAGCTCGTCGTCGCGATCCTGAAGCTACTGGGCCTGGCGCCGCCGCGGCCCGCGACCGCGGCGGCGACGGTGCTGGCGCTGACCCCCGACGCCGACGTCCCGGCCGTGGTCCCCGCCGGGACGGTGTTCGCCCGCGATCCCGCCGCGGCCATCCGGTTCACCCTCGACGACGAGGTGACGGCGTTCCCGGTGTCGGGTGACGTGACGGTGTTCACCGACCGCGACCGCACCGCCGACCTGCTCGCCCGCCGCGGGGTTCCGCTGCTGGGCAGCGACGGGTCCGCCGCGTCGGCTCGGTTCACCCTGCCGCTCACCGGCGGGGACCCGGCGTCCGGCTGGCTGTCGCTGCTGGTCGAGCTCGACTCGCCGGTGCCGCCGTCCTGGTCGCCGCTCGCCGTGTCCGGTGTGCGGCCGCCCGCCGACCTGACCTGGTCGTGGTTCCGGCCCAGCGGTGACGCTTCCGGCTCGTTCGAGGAGGTCCAGGACGGCACCGGTGGCCTGCGGCGGTCCGGGGTGGTGCGCCTGCGGCCGCCGGCTGAGTGGTCCACGATGGACAGTGGGCTGCTGGTGTCGACGCCGGCCGCGACCTACGCGTCCCCGCCGCGGCTGCTGCGGCTGGCGGTCAACGTGTCGGCCGCCCGGCATCGCGAGCGCCGCACGGCGACCGACTTCGCGGACCAGACCGGTGATTGGCTGAAGCTGCCCGGCCAGCGGCTCGTCCTCCCCGACGCCGCCGGCCGCCTGCTCACCGCCTGCCTGACGCTGGCCGGCGAGGAGTGGAAGCCGGCGGTGGACTTCGCCTTCGGCGCTTCCCGCGACCGGATCTTCCTGCTGGACCGCCACGACGGCGCGCTCGTCTTCGGCGACGGGCTCACCGGCCGGATCCCGCCGGCCGCGGATGCGGTCGTCGAGTACACGATCGGTGGCGGGCGGGACGGCAACGGCGGCGTCACGGACAACTGGCTGCCGGTCACGGATCCTTCCCCGGTGCGCGCCGCCAACCTCGTCCAGGCCGACGGCGGAACGGACCCGGAGACGGTGGCGCAGGCGCGGGACCGGGCCGCGGGTTCGCTCGGCGAGGTGACCCGGGCGGTCACCGCCGAGGACTTCGTCACCTTGGCCGTGACGACGCCCGGGGTGGCGGTCGGCCGGGCCTACGCCGCGGTCGGCGCGCACCCGGGCTTCCCCTGCGCGCGGGTGCCCGGCGCGGTGACCGTCCACGTCGTCCCGTCGGTGCCGCGGGCCGTCGCGCCCGAGCCGGATCCGGGGCTGCTGTGCGCGGTCGCGGACCGGCTGGCGCAGGCGCGGCTGCTGACGGCCGAGGTGTTCGTGCGGGCCCCGGCCTACCGGGACGTCCGGCTGCGCGCCGACCTGTCCGGCGCCCCGGCCGACCGGGCCAAAGTGTCCACTGTGGCCGGTGACGCGCTGCGCCGGTTCCTCGACCCCCTGGTCGGCGGGGACGACGGGACGGGCTGGCCGTTCGGGGAAGCGCTGCGGCCGTCGGCGCTGCTGCGGGCCGCGCAGCAGGCGCTCGGCGACCTGGCGGACGTCACCGCCGTCGCGATCGGCGTCGACGGCGCCGAACCGGCGGAGACCTGCGACGACGTGCCTCTCCGGGCCGGCGACCTGCCGGCGGTGCGCGAAGTCCGCACGCGCGTGGTCGCCGCCGTCGAAGCGGGGGAGGGGTTGTCGTGACCGACGTCTGGTGGGCGCGCGGGTCCACCGAAGAAAGCCACGTCGTCCCCGGCCCCGGACCGTCCGGAGAGCAGCCCGAGCTGGTCGACGCCACCAGGGAAGCGGTCCGCGCCGCCGTGCGCGACCGGGTCCCCGGCTACACCCCGGACTGGACCAACCCCGACCGGCAGGACGCCGGTGTCGCGCTCGTGCGCCTCTTCGGCACCCAGGCCGAGCCGGTGCTGGCCCGGGTCAACCGGCTGCCCGAGAAGATCCTCGCCGAGCACCTGACCACCGCGGGCGTGCGCCGCCGGCCAGCGACCGCGGCCGCCGCGTTGCTGGAGTTCACCGTGCACCCGCCGGACGGCGCGTCGGTGCTCGTCCCCGCCGGTTTCCAGGCCGCCGCGTCCGGCGCCGGTGGTGACGTCGTCTTCGAGACCGACCAAGACCTCTACGCCACCCCCGCCACCTTGGGCGTGATCGCGGTCCAGCGCGGCGGCGCGCTCGAGCCGGTCCCGCTCGGGCCGAACGGGCCCGGCCGGCCGTTCGCGCCGTTCGGCGTGGACCCGCAGCCGGGCAACGCGCTGTGGCTGGGTCTCGACGGCACCGCGAGCCCGTTCCCCTCGCTGTCGCTGGGGTTCGTGGTCGCGGCCGCGCCGCCGTCGCCCGCGGCCGCCGGCGGGCTGACGCCACTGCCGCTCGAGCCGCGGCCGTTGCTGCGCTGGGACGTGCTGGACGGCGGCCGCTTCGTCCCCGCCGACGTCGTCCGCGACGAAACCGCGGGACTGCGCGCGAGCGGCACGATCGAGCTGCGGCTGCCGCGCACCTGGGCGCCCGGCCGGCCGCCGGCCGCCCGGCCCGGGCCCGCCCTGCGGTGGCTGCGGCTGCAGGTGACGAACGGCGTCTTCAAGACCGCACCGCCGCTCGTGGCGGGGCTGCGGCTGAACACCGTCGCCGCCACCGCCGCCCACACGATCTTCGACGAGCCCCTGGAACCGATCCAGGACCCCGCGGCCCCGGCCGAGCGGCGGCGGCTGCGGCTGAGCCAGGTCCCGATCCTCGCCGGCAGCGTCGTGATCGAGGTCGACGACGACCCCGGGACGGACCTCTTCGGCACCACCGAAGAAAACGCGGCACGCTGGCAGGAGGTGCCGAGCCTCTCGGCCCACGGTCCGGACGACCGGGTCTTCGTCGTCGACTACGACTCCGGCGTGGTCACCTTCGGTGACGGCGTCAACGGCGCGCCCGTGCCGCCGGGCTTCCGGAACGTCCGTGCCGTGCGGTACCGGGTCGGCGGCGGCACGGCGGGTGCCGTGGCGGCCGGCGCGGTGGGCGGCGTCGTCACCGCGCGGCCGTTCGTGACCGGCGTGACCAACCCGTTCCCCGCCACCGGGGGCACCGACGCCGAGCCGGACGCGGACGTGGTGCGGCGCGGGGTGGGGGAGTTGCGCTCCCGCGGCCGCGCGGTCGCGCCCGCCGACTACGGCCTGCTGGCCCTGCGCGCGCCGGGCGCGTCGATCGCGCGGGCGAACGGGGTGCCGGGCCTGCACCCGGACTTCCCGGGCACGCCCATCCCCGGTGTCGTCGGCGTTCTCGTGGTGCCGCCGATCGAGGAGGGTGGCACCGAGCCGCCGGTGCCCACCGCCGCGACCCTGCGCGCGGTGGCGGACTTCCTGAGCCGCGAGGTGGCACCCGCCGGCAGCACGGTGGTCACCGGGCCGGTCGCGTTCCGGCGGATCGCCGTCGAAGCCCGGGTGGTGCTCGACGCCGACCAGGACCGGGCCGCGGTTCTCGCGCGGGCGGCCGACGCGGTGACGACCTACCTGGACCCGGTGCGCGGCGGTGAGCACGGGGGCGGCTGGCCCTTCGGCGGCGCGGTGCGCCACACCCCGCTCGTGCGCCGGCTCCTGGCCGTGGACGGCGTCCTCGCCGTGTCCGGGCTCTCGCTCACGGCCGACGGGCTGCGGCTGCCGCCGTGCACGGACCACGCGATCCCGCCGAACGACCTCGTTTGGCCGGACCGCCCGGTGCTGATCCCGGTGGAGGAGTCATGACCTGCGCGCCCACCGCCGTCACCTTCCGGCTCCTCGACGACGTCGTCGGGTGGGACGAGGCCGCGGTGACCGGCGTCGTCGGGTTCACCGACGACGCCGGCGTGCGGCTGGCCTACGAAGGCGCTTCCCCGGAAGGCCCGACGCGGACCCAGCTGCTGCCGTGGTTCCCCGACCCGCGTCTCGCGCCCGGCTGCGGGCCGTGCGGCTGGTACCTGCTGTCCGGCCGCCGGCTGCTGCGGCGCGACACCTGCGCCGGCGGCCGGCGGCCCGTCTGGGCGCCCGGCTGCGACCCCCGGCTGTTGCACGAGCCGGTCGCGGTGGCCGCCCGCGGGCACCGGATCGCGGTCGTCGACTCCGGCCGGGTCTTCCTGTGGCGCAACGAAGGCGACCACCTCGCCGCGGTGATCCGCCATCGCGACGCCACCGTCGCCGCGCTCGCGCAGGACGAGCAGGTGCTCGTGGCCCGGGCCGGCAGCGACCGGCTTTGGCGGTACGGAGCCGACGGGCGGCTGTGCGACGTCGTCCGGACCCGCGTCGACGGCGAGATCATCGGGATCCGCACCGGACCCGGCCGCACGATCTGGCTGCTCACCGAAGACCGCGGCCGCTTCCGGATCTACCGCGACCACTGTGAGTCCACTGTGGACGAGCTGGCGGCGGCGCTGCCGCCGAGCGGCCTGACCGCCGCGGACGAGGACGGCTTCTGCCTGCGGGAGAAGGGGCCGGACGGCGACGTGACCTCCTGCTACGACTGGCGGGGACGGCCGCGGGAGGAACCGGCACCGGAGTCCGGCCGGTACGTGACGCACGGAGAATTCACCACGCACCTGATCGACAGCGGCATCTCCCGCTGCCGCTGGCACCGGGTGCGGATCGAGGCGGACGTGCCGACCGGCACCGCGATCTCCGTGTCGGTCGTGGTGTCCGAGGACGACCGGTTCGCCGAAAGCGACTGGCAGACCGCGCCCGCCGGCGTCACCGACTTCCTCGTCGACCAGCCACCCGGCCGGCACCTCACCCTGCGCGCCCGCCTGTCCGGCGACTCCGCCGCGACCCCGGTCCTGCACCGGATCCGGCTCGACTTCCCGCGCTCGACCAGCGCCGACCTGCTGCCCGCCGCGTTCCGGCAGGACCCGGCGGCCGACGACTTCACCGAGCGGTTCCTGGCGCTGTTCGACGCGAGCGTCGCCGAGATCGACCGGGTCGTCGAGCGGTACCCGGCGCTGCTCGACCCGGCCGGCGTGCCGGACGCCGCGCTGCCGTGGCTGGCCGGGCTGCTCGGCCTGTCGTTCGAGGCCGGCTGGGACGCGGACACCCGCCGGAAACTGATCGCCGCCGCGCCGGGCCTCTACCGGCGGCGCGGCACGCCGGGCGCGCTGAAGGAGGCGATCCGCCTCGTCTTCGGCGTCACGCCGGTGATCGACGAACTGGCCGGCGACCGCCACTGGGCGCAGGTCCGCGCGACCGTGACCTCGCCGACCCCGCCGTCCGCGCGCGGTCTCGGCTCGGTGCGGCTGTTCGGCCGCTCGTCGTCGCGGCTGCGGCTCGGCACCTCGACGCTGGGCGCGACGCCGCTGCGGGCGTTCGGCGACCCGGACTCCGATCCCCTCACCGAGCACGCCCACCGGTTCCGGGTCCTGCTGCCGTCCGGCTCGGTGGACGAGGACGCGGTGCGGCGCCTGGTGGCCCGGCAGGCGCCCGCGCACACGAGGGGTTCGGTGCGCGCCGGCGGGGCGGGGTTCGTGGTCGGCACGCGGTCGGCGGTCGGGGTCGACACGGCGTTCGTCCCGCTGCCGCCGCCCGTGGTGGGCACCGCGCGCCTGAACCACGACGGAGTACTGAGACCCGGGCCGCGCGGCGCACGGCAAGGCGTGACCGTCGGCGTGGTGTCCGCGGTCGGGGTCCACACGCGAGTGTCTTGAGAGGACAGAAGAGAGATGACCGAGGCAACGACACAGGAACAGCCCTTCCGCCGGTTGCGGTACTTCCACGGGCAGCTGCTCACCGCCCGCGACTTCCAGCGCGAACAGGAGTACTTCCGCGAGAAGCTGAAGCTGCGGATGCGCTGCCTGCTCGGCTACGGCGTGGTGTGCGGGCTCTTCGTGGAACCCGCGCCGCCCGCGGACGACAAGGCGGCTTCCGACAAGGAGAAGCACGAACACCAGGCCAAGGTGCGCATCACGAGCGGGCTCGGCGTCGACTGCGACGGCAACGAGGTGGTCGTGCCGGGCAGCTGCTCGATCGACCTGGGGGACGCGCTGCACGAGGACGAGCGCACCGGCGGGACGGTGTGGGTCGGCGTCGAGTACACCGAACGCGCGGTCGAGCCGACGAGGACGGTGTTCACCTCCGCCTGCGCGGACACCTCGGACTGCGACTTCGGCTACACCGAGGAGAGCTACTGCGTCCGGGTCACCACCAAGACGCCGCCGAAGGACGACCGCTGCGAGACCTGCTGCACCCCGTGCGAGCACAAGGTCCTGTGGCTGGCCAGGATCGACGACGTCGACTTCGGCAAGCCCGTCCGCGAAGAGCAGATCCACCTGGACGTCCGCCGCTTCTTCGGCCGCCGCGTGCCGACGGTGATCACCGGCATCAACTGGCGCCACGGCCACACCTACACCGTGAACGAGGCCAAGGAGCTGCTCGGCACGCAGAAGGACTCGGGCGGCCTGGTCGTCGAGTTCTCCGACGGCGTCCGCGTCGACAGCCTCCGCCGCGGCGTGGTGGAGATCCAGGTGATCGAGGGCGGCGCCGGCCGCAACGCCGACACCTGGTACATGGGCGGCGAGTTCAAGGAGCCCACCGGCGAGGACGGCGAGTTCACCGACCACTTCCGCTACCGGCAGACGACCCGCGAGACGCTGCAGGACGGCGACCGCGTGCTGGTCACCGTCCGCGCGGCGTTCATCCTCGACCACTGCTGCCGCCCGGTCGACGGCACCAACGTCGGCGGCCGGGTGCCCTACATCGGCCAGGCCAAGGCGGACGCGGACACCGACGCCGAGACGGAGACCGGTCACGGCCACGACCCCAAGCCGGAGCCCGACCCGACCGGCTGCCTCGTGCCGCCGTCGGGCATCGGGCCGTGGACGTCCGGCACCGGTGCCGGCGGGGACGTCTTCGAAAGCTGGTTCTTCGTCACCGAGGAGCGTTCATGAGCAAGCCCGACTGCGGGTGCGGGTGCGGTGGCGCACCCGCCTTCCCGGCCGCGTTCGTCCGGCCACGGTTCTTCGCGGGCCAGCTGCTCACCGAGGACGACCTCGGCCTGCTGACCGACTACGTGGCCGGCAAGGACCGGCTGCACAACCGGATGCTGTCCGGCCCCGGGGTCGTGTGCGGGCTGGAGGTCACCTGCGACTCGTGCGCCGGCGGGACGGTCTCCGTCCACCCCGGGCACGCCCTCGACTGCTGCGGCAACGACATCGTCCTGTCCTGCAAGGAAAAGGTCGACGTGCAGGCGCTCGTGCGCGAGCTGCGCGTGTCCTCGCCGGGGGTCGCGTGCGGCGACCCGTGCGACGACGACCAGCGCCACTACGGGCTCTTCGTGCGCTACGAGGAGACCATGGCCGACCCGGTCTCGCCGTTCGCGACCGAGGAGCCGTGCCCGGCACCGGGCTGCGTGCCCTCGCGGGTCCAGGAGGGCTTCCGGTTCGTCGTCAAGTGCGACACCGCCGACGACCACCGGTACAACCCGGCCACCAAGCTGCTGGCGCAGATCGGGGACAAGGACGCCTACGAGCGGATCCGGCTGCTGAGCCTGCGGCTCGACCACTACCTCGACCCGATGTCGGTCGCGGGGGCGTTCTCGACCCGGACGATCAAGTTCGAGGACGCCGACGCCGTCCGGTACGCCGACAACCTCCGGCTGCTGCGGGAGAGCGGCGAGGGAGTCCCCCAGCCGCCCGCGGCCCGGCAGCAGACCGAGTACGTGCGGGCGCTGGCGAGCGCCATCGCCCGGTACGACACCTACGACGACGCCGGGCAGCAGGACCTGCGAGCCAAGCACGAGCTCGGGGAGATCGACGCCGCCCGGCAGGTGCTCGGCGCGGCGTGCGACCGGCTGGCCGCGGCGGACCCCGAGCAGGTGTGGCCGGAGCCGGCGCACCGGGCGGTCGCGCTGGCCGTCGTGGCCGAGGCGAAGAACCGGGTGGCGACCGCCGATCCCGACGCGCCGATCGAGGTCCGCCTGCTGGCCCAGGGCACCCCGCTGGACAACGTGCTGGAGGCGGAGTTCCGGGCCGATCTCGTGCGGATCCGCGAGTGGCTGCTCGGCCGGCTGGACCGGGTGCCCGGCGTCGCGGACTGCGTGCTGCACGGCGACGTGCGCAAGGTCGCCGTCCCGCAGCCGCTGCCCATCCCGGAGCCGGACCCGGCGCACCGCTTGTCCGTCGCCGATCTCGGGCTGCTCGCGGACGCGGCCGGGAAGCTGACCACGTGCGTGCGCCGGTTCGTCACCGACGCGGCCTGCTCGACGCTGAACCCGCCGTGCGTGGACTGCGCCGACGACGACGTGCTGCTGGCGCACCTGGAACTGGACGGCTGCGACGTCGTCCGCGTGTGCTCGGCGACGCGGGAGCAGGTGCTGCCGGGCGGCTCGGCGTACGGCGAATGGCTGCCGAAGCTCTACCAGCTGCGGCACCTCGCCGAGCAGGTGTGCTGTCAGCCGGCGCCGGTGTACCGGCCGCCGGGCGTGCCGGAGTCGGGCCCGATCCCGCGCCCGTACGTCCCGGAGCTGCTCGAACCGTGGCGGCGGCGAGGCCCGCTGGACCGCATGTGGGACCTCCTGGTGACCCCGGCGCCGGGGGAGACCGTGCCCAAGCCCGTGCGCGAGCAGGTGTACACGGTGCCGGCCGAGGTGACCGACAGCCTGCAGGAGATGAACGCGCTGCGGGGTCAGGTCAGCGACCTGATCGCCACCGTGGAGGCGCTGCGGGGCCAGCTGGACACCGCGCGAGAGCAGGTCGCGCGGGTCCGGGAGGACGTGCCGGACCGGCTGTCCGACCGGCTTTCGGAGCTGGAGAGCGCCCCCGCCGCGGAACCGGAACCCGAGCCGGAGCCCGAACCCGAGCCGAAGGCGCCGGCCCGGCGGCCCCGGTCGTCGTCGAGCCGGAGCGGCGGGTCCGCCCGCAAGCCGCGGTCGGGTGAGACGTCGTGACCGGTCCGCTGCGCCCGGAGTTCCACGAGGGTCAGGTGCTCGCCGCCGCGGACCTGGCGGCGACCGTCGCCTACGCCCGCGCGGCGGCCGTCCGGCACGCGCGCCTGGCGCACGAGTGGGGCATCGCCGACGGGCTCGCCCTGACGACCGAGAACCGGACCGACCCGGCGTCCGGCGCGCGCTTCGTCGAGGTCAGCGTGCAGGCCGGGCTGGCGGTCGACGGCACCGGCCGGGAGATCGTGGTGCCCGCGCCGGTCGTGCTGTCGGAGGCCGACTTCGAGGCCGTCAACGGGGCCGACGGGCCGACGTCCGAGCCGTACCCGGTGTTCCTCACCGCCGCGGACCGGGCCCAGGCGGCGAGCGGACCCGCGTCGTGCGCCGGATCCGCCGGGCCGGCGCGCGTGGAGGAGTCCTTCCAGATCCTCTTCAGACGGCTCGGCGACGAGCGGCTGGTGGCCGACCAGCAGCCGCCCGCGGTGAACGCCGCCCCGGCCGCCCCGCCCGTCCCCTGGCTGGTGCTGCTGGGCTTCGTCCAGTGGACCGGCGGCCACTTCACCGCGGCGGTCCCGGAAGCCCGCAACGTCGGCGTGCGGTTCGCCGGGGTGCGCGCGGACACCGTGTCGGCCCGGTCCGGCTCGCTGTCCCTGCGGACCCGGCCCCAGCCCGGCGAGGGCGAGCCGGCGCTGGTGCTGTCCGGCTCGGACACCCCGAAGCTGGTCTACGGGCTGTACAAGGGAACCGGCGACGTCGAGCCGCTGATGACCGTGGAGCCCAACGGGAACCTGACCATCGCCGGCAGCTTCTCCGGCCGGATCTCCGCGGGCAGCGTGCTGGCGACGTCCGGCAGCGCGACGGACGGCATGGTGCTGCCGCTGCCCGGCGGGGTGACGCCGGAGGAGGTCGCCGACGGCCGGGTGTCGCTGCACGTGTACGTGACCCCGCGGATACCGCCGTCGGAGTCCGGGCTCACCGTCCCGGCCGAGGCCACTGTGGACGGTGACCGGCGGGTCCGGTGCCGGCTGCGGTCCTACGACCCCGGCGCGGGGCCGGCGGTCACCGAACGGCCGGGCGCGGTCGACTTCCTGGTCCTGGCGACGGTCGCGGCGACGAGCGGAGGTGGCTGAGGTGAGCGTTTTCGCGGTGTACGAAACGAGTACCGGGGTCGTGGTGGGTGCGGTCAAGGCGATCGACGTCCCGGTGCCGGCGGTGGACGCGCTGGTCGGCGCCGCGCTGCCGGTGCGCTCGGGCGCGGCCACCTTGTCGCTGCCGGCGCGGGAGCTGGCCGTGCACGAGGCGGACGACCAGCCGGAGGTGTTCGCCGACCCACTGGCCTACGGGGTCACGCGGCTGCCGGACCAGCCGCCCAAGCCCGCACTGGCGCAACTGGCCGAGCTGCCCGACCCTCCGGCGTTCGACGGCACCGGGCTGCTCGTCGCGCTGCCGGGGAACCCGGCCCAGGACACCACGGTGTTCGCGCTGGTTTCCGACGGGCCGGGGACGCTGCTGGTCACCGGGACGATCGCGAAGGACACCGACCACGTGTCGCTGCCGGTCACGGTGAGCGCGGGCCCGCACGCCGTGCTGCTGCTGGTGGCGGGCTGGGCGGGCCGGCTGGACGAGGTCGAGAAGCAGTGACCGCCGGCGGGATCACCGTGCACCACTGCGCGGTGCGTGTGGTCCGGCGCGGGGGGTGGAGCTGGGGACCCGACCCGCGGGGACTCCTCCAGCGGGTGCTCGACGCGCTGCCGGACCTGCTGGCCGCGGAGTTCGGCGAGCACCTCACCGGCGACGGCCCGGACCTGGAGGTCACCGAGCCGGTGCGGCTGTCCGTCCGGCTGGCCGCGCGGGGCACCAGTGGGCTGGAGCCGGCGGGTCTCGTCCTCGAACGCGTGGCGGGCGCGGACCCGGTTCCCCCGGCGGCGCCGGTGTCCGCCCCGCCGCCTGCTCAGTCCACTATGGACGCTACTGCCGATGTATCCGTCGTCGGGGACGTGCCGGCCTCGGCGGTGGCCGTGCTGTTCGAGGAACTCGCCGCCCGGGACGAGCTGGCCGCGTTGCTCGCCCTGCTCCCCGAGGAGGCAGTGCGGACGTACCTGGCCGCGCTGCTCGCCGAGGTCGACAGCGAGCGGGCCTTCTCTCCGGGCCCGGTCGCCGAACTGGCGGCGGAGCTGGCCCGGCGGCGGGTTCTCCCGGAGCCGCCCACGACCCCCGCGGAACTCCTCGGGCTGCTGGAAACGCACGCCCGGGAATCCGGCGAGCAGGCGGCCACACCCGTCGGCGGCAGAACGTCCGGTGACGTGGCCGCCGTCCCGCGGCCGACGGGGGAGACGAGGGTCGGCTCGGTGCTGCCGTTCCTCCTGGTGGGCCCGTTGGCGCGGACCGGTTACCTGGACGCGATCGGCCCGGCACTGTCCGGAGCTGACCTGCTCGGCGACGCCCCGCTGTTCGCCGCCGCCCTCGCGTACCAGGTCCTCGGCGAGCCGCACCGGGGCTGGCGGCGCACGCCCGAGGACGAGACCGCCGCCGCGACGTTCGCGGGCCTGGAGTCGGTGCCGGACCTGACCGCCTTCGCCCGGCAGGCCGCTCCCGCGCTGCCCGTCCTCGACGGCGTGCTCGCGCTGTCCCTGTGCCGCGGCCACGATCCCGGCGACCCGCTGCTGGTCACGGGCGTCGACGACGGCCTGCTGCTGGTCGACGCCGCCGGTCTCTTCCCGATCGCCTGGTCGTCCACAGTGGAGGGTCTGCTGCCGCACTGGGAAGCGTGCGGCCGGCCCCCGGTCCTCGTCCGGGACGGCCCGCTGCCGTCGGCGTGCCTGCGGGAGCTGGCGGCGGCGGGCGTCCGGTTCCTCACGGACGCGCGCCCGCTGCGCGACGACCCCGTGTCCCGGCTGTCGTCGCGGACTCCACTGTGGACGACCGGCGGCGTGGAACCCCGGCTGGCGGCCGAACTTCCCGCCGGGCCGCTGGACGACCTCGCCCGGACCCTGTTCGGCGGCCACCGAGCGGTGCCCCGGGCCGAGGACCACGCTTTGGACCACACCGCCGCGCTCGCGGCGTCGCTGTCGCTGGGCATGATCTCGGGGAGGCTGTGGGGCGGGGAAACGCCGGTCCTCGCCCGGACGCGGTTCGCCGACCTGGAGGCCACGGTGCGGTTCACCCGGGACGCGGTGCGCGTCAGGATCCCGCTGGGCCGCCGGCACGCGGACCTGGACCGGGGCGGGGCCCTCGCCGACGTGCCGGACGTGGTCTGGCTGGGCGGCCGGACCCTGACCTTCTCCGGTGGCTGAGATGAGCGGACTGGCGGTCGAGCACCTCCGGGTCCGCCTGGCGGAGCTGCACCAGGCACTGCGGGTCGCCGTCGCGCACCAGTCGGCGGCCGCGGCGGTGCTGACCCGCCCGGACCTGACGCCGTTCTGCGTGACGGACGAACAGGTCGACACGTTGCTCGATCGCGTGGACGCCTTCACCGAGGCGATGACCGAGCCGCCGTCCGCGCCGCGCCCGGACCCGGAGTCCGAGCAGCACCTGCGGCGCCTGGCCGCGGCGCGCGGGGTGACGTTGCCACTGGACGCCCTCGCGACCCGCTACGGCCTGTCCCGCGTCGAGCAGGACGCGCTGCTGCTGGTGGCCGCGCCGGAGCTGGACCCGGGCTACGAGCGCGTCTACGCGTACGTGGTGGACAACCTGAACCGGCGGGCGCCGTGCGTGGAGCTGCTGGTCACCGTGGTCGCGCAGGCCCCGGCGGACCGCCTGGCCGTCCGCCGGCTGCTGGGCTCCTCGGGCCGGTTGCGCCGCTACGGCCTGCTGCGGGCGTACGGGGAGGCGCCGAATGAGCCGGCCCGGGAACTGGCCCTCGGCGGCGGGGTGTTCGAGTACCTGATGGGCTGGGGCGGCGACGTCGGGATCCTCGGCCACGACCCCGGCGAGGTGACGGACCCGGAGCGACCGGTGGCGTCCCCGTACCTCCGGTCGGACCGGCTGATCGCCCTCGGCCGCGCGCTGGCCGCGGGCGACGTCGACGTCGTCGGCCTGTGGGGGTGTTCCGCCGACAGCCAGCCCGACGCGGCGCGGGCGCTGGCGACCGCGGCCGGCCGGCCCCTGCGGCGCGTGACCGCGGACGTGGCGCAGGACCTGCGGACCGCTGCCGCCCTGAACGCGATCCTGTGGGTCCTGGCGGACCGCGACTTCGACGAGGCGCTGGTGAGATCGGGCGTGCCGCTGTGCCTGACCGGCGTGAACCCGTGGCGCCCGCCCGGGTTGCTGGCCGCCCGCACCTACGCGGAGCTGACGATCCCGGCGCCGGACTTCCCGGAACGCCGGGAGATGTGGTCGTCCGCTTTCCCGGTGCTGGATCCGGACGTGCTCGAGGACCTGGCCGCCCGCTACCGCATGAGCGGCGGCGACCTCCGCGCGGTGGCCGCCGTCGCCGACGCCGGTGCGCGCCTGTCCGGCACCGGCGGCCCGGTCGCCGAGCACGTGGAGCCGGCGATCGCCACGGTGACCCGCGGCCGCACCAGCGGGGTGGTGCAGTCGATCATCCCGCGCCGCACCGTGGAGGACCTGGTGCTGCCGGAGGCCCAGATGTCCCAGATCGCCGAGATCGCGTCGGCGTTCCGCGCGTGGCCCCGCATCGCGGAGTCCTGGGGCTTCGCCCGCAAGTCGACGACCGGCGGGGTCAAGGCGCTGTTCACCGGCGAGCCGGGCACGGGCAAGACGATGTCGGCGGAGGTCGTCACCGGGATGCTGGGCCTGGAGCTGCTGAAGGTGGATCTGGCGCAGGTGGTGTCGAAGTGGGTGGGGGAGACGGAGAAGAACATGGAGGAGGTGTTCCGGCAGGCCGAGGACAGCCACGCGGTGCTGCTGTTCGACGAGGCGGACGCGCTGTTCGGCAAGCGCGGCGAGGTGAAGCAGGGGACCGACCGGTACGCCAACCTGGAGGTCGGCTACCTGTTGCAGCGCCTCGAAGCGAGCGACGGGCTGATCATCTTGACGAGCAACCTCAAGGAGAACATCGACCCGGCGTTCACCCGGCGGTTCCACTTCGTGGTCCACTTCCCGCGGCCCGGTCTCGCCGAGCGCCGCCGCCTGTGGGAACTGGCGTTCCCGCCGGAGGCGCCGCTGGACCCGGAGGTCGACGTGGAAGTGTTGTGCCGCTTGGACATGACGGGCGCGGGCATCGCCTCGGCGGCCCGCACGGCGGCGTTGTCCGCGGCCGACAGCGTCTCTTCGTCGATCGGCATGCGTCACGTCGTGCGAGGAGTTTCCCGCCAGTTCCAGCGCGAGGCGCGGTTGTTCCGCCCGGCCGAGCTGGGCCGGTACGCTGGACTCCTGACCGACAACGGGAGTGCGCATGCCTGAACTGATGCCCCCGCAGACCAAGCCCGCGGTACCGGTGACCGCACGTGAACTCCGGACCGCGGCGGCTTCGGATCGGGGCAAGGAGAAGCTCGTCCTGGTGCCCGCGGTGGTCGGCAACGCCCAAGCGGCGAAGACGGCTATGGACGGCAGTGCGAAGACGGTGCCTTCGCACCTGGCTTCGACGTTGGCCGCGGGGCAGGACCGGGTGGGCAACGCCGCGATCGCGGGGGCGGCGATGCGGGTGGTGCCGATGGCGGTGCCGGCGAAGGACGCCTGCCCGAGCTGCTGACGCCGGGGTGGTCACCCCGCGCCGTGGCCGGCGAACGAAGCCAGGTGCTGGACCAGGCCGTTCCTGATGACCGTGATCCGGCGGTCGCCGGGCAGGTCCACGAACGGGCACCCGGACGGTCCCTCCCGCAACGCGGCCGACTCGTCGCCCGGCGCCAGCCACAGCAGCTTGCCGGAGCGGAGCCACGGTTCGAGCTCGAAGTCGTAGTCGGCGACCCGGGGGATCGCCCAGTCCCAGCCGCCCGGACCACCCCCCTGGTAGATCAGGTACTTGTTCGTGCCCCACAGGTTCACCAGCCGGGTCTCGTCCGGTAGCGGCCCGAAATAGCTGATCGTCCACCCGGTGTGCGCGCCGACCGGCACTTCGGCGAGCACCGCGCGCACGTCCGGGGCGTCCAGGATCCGCGGGACGACGAACGGCACGTCCGGGCCCGGCACCACCGGGAACCGCGGGTGCTCCACCGGATCGGCCAGGCGCATCGCGCCGGTCATGGCCAGCCACTCGGGCGGTCGTGCCGACGACGGGCGGCGGATCGGCTTTTCGTAGTCCCAGAACCGGCCGTCGAGGCCGAACACGTCGATCGGCCAGCGCACCGGTTCGCCGGTTTCCGGGGACCGCGCGACCGTGATGTCCGGCAGGAGGGCCCGGTATCTGCGGTTGACGTCCTGGACGCGGTTGGGGTCCGGTGACTTCTGCCCGGCCAGCCGGTCGCCTTCGGCCACCAGCCGGGCCCGCTCGGCGGGAACGTCCACTAGTCCGGCCTCCCCGCGGGCGGGTGCCACGGCCGCCGGTCCGTCCACTGCGGGGTCTCCGCCACGACGAACCGCATCGGCTGGCCCGGCGCGAACCGCACGAGGCCTTCGCCGCCGCCGCGCTGGTGCTGCCGCACGAGCTTGTCGCGCATTTCCCGCTCGTGCGGGTCCCGGGGGTTCCAGCGCACGACCGCGCCGTGCATCACGCCGAATTCGCGCTCCCGCATGTCTTCGATGAGCAGCTCGTACTCGTCGATCGGGATTTCGGTGCCGTCCGGACGGCGGATGTCGTACAGGTCGTGGTCACCGGCGATGGGGTGGCGGGCCTGGTTCTCGTCGTAGCCGTGCACGACGTAGCCCAGCACCTCGAACCGGCCGGGGCCCAAGGGTTTCCGGGCCAGCTTCTTCATCTTGGCACCGTACTCCCGACGTTCCTCGACCCGCATGCGGTGGCGCTTCCGGCCCGCTTCGACGTCGGCCCGGTCCAGACCCCGGCGTTTCGGTTGCGGCACGGCGTTGACGAAGAACCCGACCAGGCCCCGCTTCTCCGGCTCGATGCCGAGGAACGTGTCGGATCGCTGGATCGTCTTCGCCTTGATGTCCACCGGTTTGTACCAGGCGCCGCGCATGAGGTGGCGGATCGATTCCGGGTTGGTCGGCCGGACTTCGATGATCAGGTCGTTCGCGTCGGCGAACCGCTGGAACTTCCGGCCGTTCTTGACGAGGATCCCGTAGTCCGCCTGCGCCTTCTTCCGGCTCAGCGGCGAGTTCTCCGGCCGGCTTTCCTTCGCCGGGTTGATGGTCGCGGCGAAGTGGATGACGTGGTGGTCGCCCTCGCGCCGGTCGACGACGAGCTTCAAGGCGGTCAGCCGGTGCCGGCGGCGGATCGGCGGGAGGCGCTTTTCGATCTCGTCGACCGGCATGCCGGTGCGGACCAGGTCGTGCGCTTCGCGGAGCGCGGCGTCGAGCGCGCCCTTGTCCCGCTCGGGGCGCTTCTCCTCGCGCTTGTCCCCGGGCCGGCGCGCGGCGGGGCGCTTCTTCGGCTTGAGCTTGGCCCACAGCTTCTTGACCAGGCCCACGATCTTGTCGACGACCCAGTCGATCGCCTTGTTCACCGGACGCGCGAGCTTCTGGAAGATCTCCTTGACCTTGCCCGCGATGCCACCCAGGCCCAGTAGCGCGGCCAGCGCACCGATCAGCACCGGAATCGACCGCGCGAGCGCCTTTTCCACCAGGCCGGCCACGCCGCCGGCCCCGCCCTTGGCGATCGCGATCACCGCGTCCAGGACCGTGTTGACGAACTCGATGATCTGCTTGCCGTTGGTGACGATGAACCTGATGATGTCGATGATCATCTTGCAGGCGCGGATGAACGCCGACGCCGGGTTGAACAGCGAGATGATCCACGTGATGCCCGCCAGGACGATGGTCGGCAGCAGGTACGACACCAGGTTGTCGATCAGGGTCTTCTTCAGGTCGCCGACCCGGGACTTGAGGTCGTCCCACAGCGCGCGCACGCCGTGCTTCCGCACCTCGGCGATGATCGGCAGCGCCGCCTGACCGGCCTCGATGGCCGCCATGGCCGGGCGGGGGGCCTTCCGCTTGATCCGGGTCAGGAGGTTGGCCCCGGACAGCCCCAGCAAACTGGCCAGCAGCACCAGGATGCTCACGACGTCGAAGCTCGTCGGCAGCTCGATCCCGGCGGTGGCCGCCGTCCCCAGCAGCCACGACAACACCCCCTGTTGCAGGTGCGCGAGAGCGTTGTTCTTGAACTGCTTGAGCCCGCCCCCGACCGCGGACACCAGGTTGCCCAGGAAGCCGATCGGGTCCTTGAGGATGCCCAGCACCGCCTGTGCGGCCTTCGCGAGCACCCCCAGCAGCAGGTCCTTCAGCTCGAGGATCGTCTTGATGACGCCCTTGACCGCGTCCAGGGCCTTGTCGACGAGGCCCCGGTTCTTCTCCTTCTCCGCGGCGATCTCGGCGTCGACCGACTTGACGGCGTCGGTGTACTTCGTGGCCAGCGTGTCGACCAGCTCGGTGCTCTTGTCGTCGACCGACTGGGTCAGCTCGTCGAACTTGTCCGCGAATCCCGCGGCCGCCTCGGTGCCCAGCGCCTTCAGGTCCTTCGGCAGGCTCTCGACCGCCTTCCGCAGTTCCGCGCGGCCCGTCGCGATGCGCTGCTTCGCCCGGGTCAGCTCGCGGCCGATCGTGTCCGCGACGGCCGAGATGACGTCGCGCATCCGCTTGACGTAGTGGTCGCGCGCCTCCACGAAGATCTGGTTCGCTTCCTCGGGCAGCCCGAACAGCTTGTCGTGGCCCCACTTGACCAGGCCCCACCCGCCGCTGTAGCGCCGGTCCTTGTACTCGTCCATCTTGCGCCGGTGCTCGGCGGTGAACGCGTCGCGCGCTTCCTTCTCGCCCTTCGTGAACTGGTCGTCGACGAGCTTGTCGAGGCCCGTGAGAATGCCTTCGACGTCGGTCTTCATGGTGTCGAAGACCTTCTGCAGCAGGGCCGTCACCTCGGCGCGCTTGTCCTGGTCGCCGGTCTTCGCGGTCTCCTTCCCGCCGTCGACCAGCCGGCCGGTGCCCGCCCGCCGGGCGGCGATCGCGCCCATGGCGGCGGCACCGAAGTGCTTGGCCTGCGCGGTGGTCCGACGCAGCTGCCGGGTCTCGTTCTGGCGGAGCTCGGGTGGCGTCGCCTCCGAATGCTGCTCGGCGACCTTCTTCTCCTTCAACGCCGGGCTGAACGCCGGGTCCGTCGCCAGCTGCTTTTCGGTGACCTGGTTGTCGGCCATCTCCTTGTCGACACTCGCCGGGCCCGCGGAGAGGTCGGTGGCCGACGGCGGCAGCTTGTCCGGCGCCGCGTTCGCCGGGTCGGGTGTGGCCGGGGTGCCCGGTGGGCGGTCCGCCGTCATGGGCACGACTTGCTTGACCTCGGCGACCGAGGTGTCCGGCGGCGCCGCGGTGGTGTCGGCAATCTGCCGGGCCGAGTCCGTCTTGCCCTCGCCGACCTTGCCCTGGACCTCCGCCTTGATCTCGGCCGGCTTGCCGGACCCGGCGAAGTCGTCGGCCTGTTCGAGGTTCTTCGGCGCCTTTTCGGCGATGGCCTTCTCGACGGCCTCGATGAAGGCTGCCTTGTCGAAGTCCTTCGGCTCGGCCTCGTTCATCTTCTCGGCGTTGGCCGTCTTGCCCTGCGCCACCTCGTCGTCCTTGGGCGGCACCGAGGCCTTCTGCGCCGACGTCGCTTCCTGGTTCGCCGGCGGATGGGACTTCGCGACCGTGTGCTTCTTCCGCGCGACGTCCTTCTTCAGCACCGCGAACTTCGGGTCCGCGCCCGGGCTCCTGGCCAGGCCCGCCGCCACCGCGCCGTTGCCGACCTTGTCCTGCGAGTCCTTCCGCGACGGGTCGGCTAGCGGCTTCCGGTCACCCGCCCGCAACGCCGCCAGCGCCGCCGCGTTCGACGGCGGCAGCCGATCCGGCGTCCGCGGCGGTGGCCGGTCCCGCACGGCCGCCGGAGCGGTGGCCCTCGCCGCGTCCACCGTCAGCGCGGGGAGCTTCGCGCGAACCTTCGGTGGCGGCGGCATGGGGCAGCACTCCTCCCGCTGCGGGAACCCCGGACAGCGTCGCAGCCGGCCGTCACCGGGGCGTCGCGGAAACGTCCCCGCGTGGCCGTCGAGGGGAAAACTGCGGTATACCCGGAGCGGTGGAAGAAATCCGGGCCGGGCTCGTCCGGCCGCTCGCCGCCGCGTTGTCCGCCCATCCCGGTGATCGGCCGGCCTACTCGGACGGCACGCGGACCATCACGTACGGGCAGCTCGCCGACCGCAGCGCGACGTACGCCGCCGCGCTCGGCGTCGCGCGGGGCGATCGGGTGCTCGTCCACGTCGGCAGCCGGGTCGAGTTCGCCGAGTACCTGATGGCCGTCCTGCGCGCCTCGGCCGTCGGGGTCCCGGTCAGCACGCGGGCGACCGAAGCCGAGCTGGCGCACATCGCCGACGACTCCGGGGCGACGCTGCTCGTCACCGAGGCGAGGCACGCGGAAATGGCGCACCGGCTCGGCGAAAACCGGAACCTGCGGGTTCTGGTCGTGGAGGATCCGCCGAGCCGCACGGAGTCCCGGCCGAGAGACGATCTCGGCCTCGACGAACCCGCCTGGCTGCTCTACACCTCCGGCACCACGGGCCGTCCCAAGGGTGTCCGGCTTTCCCAGCGCGCGATGCTGTGGTCGGCCGCCGCGGGGTACGTCCCGAGGTTCGGGCTGACCGCGGACGACACCCTCCTGTGGCCGCTGCCGACGCACCACGCCTACGCCTTGTCGCTGGCCTTCGCCGCGACCATCGCGGTGGGCTGCCACACCCGGTTCGCCGAAAGCGTTTCCCCGGACCTGCTCGCCGCCCACCCCGGCTGCGTGCTGGCCGGCGTTCCGGCCACCTACCTGCGCCTGCGCCAGGAGCACGACGGCCCGCTGGGAGCACCGCGGCTGTGCCTGACGGGTGGTGCGCCGTGCACGCCGGCGACGCGGTCCGCGGTCCGCGACCTGTTCGGCACCGAGCTGCTCGACGGCTACGGCAGCACCGAGACCGGCGGCAAGATCGCCGTGGAGGCGCCGGGCGCGCCCGGGCTGAGGCCGCTGCCCGGCATGGAGGTCCGGATCGACGCCGGCGAGGTGCTCGTCCGCGGTCCGGGGCTGATGCTCGGCTACCACGGCCAGTCCTCGCCGTTGCGCGACGGCTGGTACCCCACCGGAGACGCGGGCCGCCTCGAAGACGGCAGGCTCGTCCTCGACGGGCGGGTCGACGACGTCATCGTCTGCGGCGGCCAGAACGTCCACCCGGCCGAGATCGAGGCGGTGCTCGAGGAGTCGCCGTCGGTGCGGGACGTCCTCGTCGCCGGCCGGCCCGACGACGTCGTCGGCGCGGTCCCGATCGCCTTCGTGGTCCCCGGGCCGGACGGGTTCGACGCCGAGGACCTGCGGCGGCTGTGCCTGAGCCGGCTCTCGCTGTACAAGGTCCCGGTCGCCTACCTCGAGGTCGGCGAAATCCCGCGCACGCCCTCGGGCAAGCCGCGGCGGAACGTCCTGGCGAGCGTGCCGGAACCGCCGGACCTGGCCGCGGTCGTGCGGGCCGAGCTGGTAGCGCTGTGCGGCCACGACGGCGGCGACGGCTGGCGCGACCGGCCCTTCACCGAGCTCGGGCTGTCGTCCCTGGCCGGCGTGCAGTTCCGGCACCGGATCACCGCGCTCACCGGCGTGCCCGTCCCGCACTCGCTGATCTACGACTTCCCGACGCCCGGCGAGGTCATCGCCGAGCTGGCCCGCCTGGCCTCGGGCAGCTCGGCGACGCGCCCGCCGGCGCGGCCGGTGCCCGCCGCCGAGCCGATCGCCGTCGTGGCGATGGCCTGCCGGTTCCCCGGCGGCGTGCGCTCGCCGGAGGACCTCTGGCGGCTCGTCGCGGACCAGGTCGACGCGACGAGCGAGTTCCCGGCCGACCGCGGCTGGGACACCGACGAGCTGTACGACCCGGATCCCGACGCGCTCGGCCGGTCGGTGACGCGCCGCGGCGGTTTCCTCGACGGCGCGGGGGACTTCGACGCGGGCGTGTTCGGCATCTCGCCCCGGGAGGCGCTCGCGACCGACCCGCAGCAGCGGCTGCTGCTGGAGACGTCGTGGGAAGCGTTCGAGCGGGCCGGCATCGACGTCGCGACGCTGCGCGGCAGCGACACCGGCGTGTTCGTCGGGGTGATGAACGAGGACTACGCGAGCCGGTTCACCACCCCTCACGAGCTCGAAGCGTGGCTGGGCATCGGGTCTTCGCACGCGGTGGCCTCGGGCCGGATCTCCTACACCTTCGGGCTGACCGGCCCGGCGCTCACCGTCGACACGGCGTGCTCGTCGTCGCTGGTCGCCCTGCACCTCGCGGCGAAAGCGCTGCGCGCGGGCGAATGTTCGCTCGCGGTCGCCGGCGGGGCGACGGTGATGGCGACCCCGCGGACCTTCCTGGCCTTCAGCCGCCAGCGCGGCCTGTCCCCGGACGGGCGCTGCCGGTCGTACGCCGCCGGGGCGGACGGCACGGCGTGGTCCGAGGGCGCCGGCGTCCTCCTGCTGGAGCGGCTGTCCGACGCCCGCCGCCACGGGCACCCGGTCCTGGCGCTCCTGCGCGGCACGGCGGTGAACGCCGACGGCGCGTCGAACGGCCTGACCGCTCCGAACGGGCGCGCGCAGCAGGCCCTGATCGCGGCGGCCCTCGCCGACGCCGGGCTGACCGCGGCCGACGTCGACGCCGTCGAGGGCCACGGCACGGGCACGTCCCTGGGCGACCCGATCGAGGCGGAGGCGGTGATCGCGGCCTACGGGCGCGGCCGGGACGGCGACCCGCTGCGGCTCGGTTCGGTGAAGTCGAACCTCGGCCACACCCAGGCCGCCGCCGGGGTCGCCGGCGTGATCAAGATGGTGACGGCGTTGCAGCACGAGCAGCTTCCGCCGTCGCTGTACGCGGACGAGCCGAGCCCGCACGTCGACTGGGCGGGCAGCGGGGTGGCCCTGCTCGACACTGCGCGGCCCTGGCCGCGCACGAGCCGGGTCCGCCGGGCCGGCGTGTCCGCCTTCGGGATCGGCGGCACCAACGCGCACGTGCTCGTCGAAGAGGCGCCGGCGCCGGAAGTCCCGGCGCCGCAAGCATTTCCGGCGGCACCGCTGCTGCTCAGCGCGGCCGACGACGCAGGGTTGCGGCGCGTCGCGGCCGGCCTGGCCGAGGTCGGCGGCACCGCCGACGTCGCCTACACCCTCGCCCGCCGGACGCCGCTCAAGCACCGCGTGCTGGTGACCCCGGACGCCGTCCGGGACGTCGCCGAAGGCCGCCTACCCGGCCGGACCGTGCGCGGCGGGACCCGGCTGGCGGTGCTGTTCAGCGGACAGGGCGCCCAGCGCGCCGGGATGGGACGGGAGCTTTCCGAGCTGTTCCCGGTGTTCGCCGGCGCCTTCGAGGAAGCCTGCGACGCGATCGGCGGCCCGGTGCGCGACATCGCGTTCGCCGGCGGCGAGGCGCTGGACCGCACCGACCACGCGCAGGCCGCGTTGTTCGCCTTCGAAGTCGCCCAGTACCGGCTCTTCGAGTCCTGGGGACTGCGGCCGGACGTGCTGGCCGGGCACTCGGTCGGCGAGATCGCCGCCGCGCACGTCGCCGGCGTGCTGTCCCTGCGGGATGCGGCGACGCTGGTGGCCGCGCGCGGCCGGCTCATGGCCGGGCTTCCGGGCGGCGGGGTGATGATCGCCGTCGAGGCCACCGAAGCGGAGGTGGCGCCGCTGGTGGGTGCCGGCGTCTCGATCGCCGCGGTCAACGGCCCGCGCTCGCTCGTCCTTTCCGGTGAGGACGCCGCGACAACGGCCCTGGCCGCCCGCTTCGGCGGCGGGACGCGGCTGCGCGTCAGCCACGCGTTCCATTCGCCGCTGCTGGACCCGATGCTCGACGAGTTCCACGACGTCGCCACCGGGCTGAAGCACCACCGGCCGTCCCTGCCGCTGGTCTCGTGCCTGACCGGGCAGCTCGTCGACGAGCTCGAGCCCGGCCACTGGCGCCGCCACGCCCGCTCGGCCGTGCGGTTCGCCGACGCCCTCGCCACGATCGCCGCACCCGGCCCGGTCACCGGCTTGGAGATCGGCCCGGCGCCCGTGCTCAGCCGCATCGCGGCCGGCACCTCGCCGGCGACCATGACAGGGAGCGGGGTGCTGGCCGCGGCCGGGGCGGTGCACACCGCGGGGGTCCCCGTCGACTGGCGCGCGGTGTTCGCCGGCAGCGGCGCCCGGATCACGGCGCTGCCCACATACCCGTTCGAGCGCACCCGGTACTGGCTCGACCCGCCGTCGCCGCCGGAGCCGGCGGGCGGCGACCACGCGGTCCTCGGCCCGGCCCTGGTCGCGCCCGACTCGCCGCGGATCGTGCACGGCGGCTCGCTCGGCCTCCGCCGGCACCGGTGGCTCGCCGACCACGTCGTCGGGGGAGCGGTCCTCGCGCCCGGCACGGCGTTCGTCGAGCTGGCCCTGCACGCCGGCGGGACGGCCGTCGAAGAGCTCACGATCGAGGCGCCGCTGCGGCTCGACGCGGGCGAGGACGTGCACGTCCAGGTCGTCGTGGACGGGCCGCACGTCGACGTCTACGCCCGGCGTCCGGCGGACGAGCGGTGGCGGAAGCACGCGGGCGGCCGGCTGCGCGCGCGTGGGCCCCGCCCGGCCGCGTGGACCGGGGAGTGGCCGCCGCCGGGCGCGGCGGAAGCCGACGTCGCCGAGGCCTACCGCGCGCACGCCTACGGGCCCGCTTTCCGCGCCGTGCACCGGTTGTGGACGCGGGACGAGGAGTTCTTCGCCGAAGTGGAACTGGCGCCGGACGTCGGCGGACGGTTCTCGCTGCACCCTGCCCTGCTGGACGCGGCCGTGCACGCGACGGCGCTCGCGGAGGGACCGGGGGCCGAGCCGAGGGTGCCGTTCCTCTGGAGCGGCGTCGAGGTCCACGCGCCCGGCGCGCGGCGGGCCCGGGTACACGGCGTCCGCCTCGGCGCCGGCGCCGTCCGCGTCACGCTGTTCGACGACGACGGGAACCCGGTGGCCCGCGTCGCCTCCCTGACGACGCGGCCGATGGCGGCGCGGGACACGATGCTCTACCGTCCACAGTGGATTCCGCTGGCGCCGGTCGCGGCCGGGGAACCGGTCCGGGTGGTGGAGATCGAGCCCGGCGACGTCCGGGCGGCGGCCGGCCGGGCGCTCACCGTGCTCCACGACTGGCAGGACCGCGGCGACCGGCTGATCCTCGTGACCAGGAACGCGACCGGGCCGGATCCGGACCTCGGCGCCGCGGCGGTCTGGGGTCTCGGGTGCGCGGCGGCGGCGGAGTACCCGGGCCGGATCAGCCTGGTCGACCTGGAACCCGGCTTCCCGGTGGAGCGGGTGGCCGGCGTCGTCGGCGGTAGCGCGGAGCCGCAGATCGCCATCCGCGCCGGGACGCCGCAGGTGCTGCGGATCGCGCGGACGGCGCCGTCCGACGGCCGGCCGTTCGGTCCGGACGGGACGGTGCTGGTCACCGGTGGGACGGGCGCGCTCGGCCGGGCGCTGGCCCGGCACCTGGTCACCGCGCACGGCGTCCGGCACCTGCTGCTGGTGAGCCGCCGCGGGCCGGCCGCCCCCGGCGCCGAAGCGCTGCGGGCGGAGCTGGGTGCGGCAGTGCGGATCGTCGCCGCCGACGTCACGGACCGCGCCACCGTCGAGCGGCTGGTCGACAGCTGCGACCCGCCGCTGACGGCGGTGGTGCACAGCGCGGCGGTGGTGGACGACGGGGTCCTGGCCGCGCAGACGCCGGAGCGCCTGGACACGGTGCTGCGCCCGAAGGTGGACGCGGCGGTGGTGCTCGACGAGGTGACCCGGCACCGGCCGCTGACGGCGTTCGTCCTGTTCTCGTCGATCGCCGGGGTGTTCGGCAAGGCGGGTCAGGCCAACTACGCAGCCGCCAACCGGGTCCTGGACGCGCTGGCGTCCCGCCGCCGGGCGGCCGGGCTCCCCGCGTTGTCGCTGGCGTGGGGGCTGTGGGAGCTGGGCACCGGCCTCGGCGACCGCATCTCGGCCACGGCCAAACGGCGGATGCACGCGTCCGGCGTCGAAGGGCTCACCGAGGAGCAAGGCCTGGCGTTGTTCGACGCGGCGCTCGGCTCGCCCGAGCCGGTACTGGTCCCGGTCCGGTTCGACCCGTCGGCCGCGCTGGCCCCGCTGACCGGCGGGTCACGCGCCGTCATCCCGCGCCCGAGCTGGCCGCCGGACCCGGCCGAGCCCGAGCTGCGCGAGCTGGTGCGCGCGGAGGTGGCGGCGGTACTGGGCCACCCGGACGCGACGGTGATCGCCGACGACCGGTCGTTCCTCGAACTCGGTTTCGACTCCCTGACGGTGATCGAGCTGCGCACGCGCCTGACCGGCTTGTCGGGAACCGACCTGCCGGCCACGGTCGTCTTCGACCAGCCGACCGTGGCCCGGCTCGCCCGCTTCCTCCGGGAGCGGGGCGGTCAGTCGGCGACGATCCGGTGACGCAGCTGTTCCAGCGTCTTCGTCAGCAGCCGCGACACCTGCATCTGCGAGACGCCGACGCGCTCGGCGATCTGGCTCTGCGTGAGCTCCTCGACGAACCGCATCTCGATGATCGCGCGCTCGCGGGGCGGGAGGCCCGCCATCGCGGCCTGCAACGTCAGGTGGTCGTCGGATTTGGTGTACGGGGACTCGTGGTCGGCGAGCTGGTCGGCGACCGTGACGTCGGTGCCGCCGCGGGCGGGGGCGTCGAGGGACGCCGGCTTGTAGGCCTCCGCCGCGAGGAGTCCTTCCCGGACCGTCTCGACGTCGATGTCGAGGTGGGCCGCGAGCTCGCTCGGGGTGGGGGAGCGGCCGAGGTCGTGGGCCAGCTCGCCGGTCGCCCGGGCCAGGGTCTGCTGCAGTTCCTTGAGCCCGCGGGGCACGCGCATCGACCAGGCGCTGTCGCGGAAGTGCCGGCGGACCTCGCCCATGATCGTCGGGACGGCGAAGGACAGGAAGTCGCGGCCCTTGGT
Source organism: Amycolatopsis sp. NPDC005961 (assembly GCF_040629235.1). Taxonomy (NCBI): domain Bacteria; kingdom Bacillati; phylum Actinomycetota; class Actinomycetes; order Pseudonocardiales; family Pseudonocardiaceae; genus Amycolatopsis; species Amycolatopsis sp. NPDC005961. Next base: position 130,858 of record NZ_JBEXVF010000012.1, read on the forward strand.
GGGGTCGTAGCGGTCGACGGCGTGGATCAGGCCGGTCCGGGCGACCTGCACGAGGTCGTCGTAGGACTCGCCGCGGCCGCCGAAGCGCTTGGCGATGTTCTCGGCGAGCTCGAGGTGCTCGGTGATCAGCCGGTCGCGCAGCCCGGTCCGGCGCGGGTCCTCGGCCGGCAGCCGGCTGTGCTCGTGGAACAGCGGAACGCAATGGGCGAACTGGTTCGACCGCCGCGGCGTGGACGCGACGAGCGTCGCGGGGGGTCGCTCCGGTGCTCTGACAACCATGGTGCCCACATACCCAAAGCCGTCCGGAATCACACGAAGCGGTGAGGGCGACGACGGGTATTGGTGCACTCGGAGTAACCGGTGTGCGCGGCGAAAACTCGCCTGGTTACCCACTTTTCCGGCGGTGAAACCTCGCCGGGCGTCGGTCAGTTCCCGCCGCAGGGCAGCGTTCCCGCGCGCAGGGCGTGGTTGCCGTCGTTCGAGTCGTCCGCCCACACCACCGCCTTGCGCCCGGCGGCGCACGTCGAGGGCGGGGCGATCGCGAACCCCTCGTTGTTGTAGTCCGGCATCTTCGACGGCCGCGCGTACGTCGCCGACACCGTGAACTTGCCGCCGGCGAGCTTCAGCGTCGCCGACTTCCCGCCGCACGTGTCGTCGCAGACCGACCAGAGGCTGCCCGTTTCCGGGTCGAACTCCAGCTCCATGACCTTCGGGAACCCGGACGCGATGGTCGCCACGCGGGTGAACCCGCCGCCCGCCTGGTCGAGCGCGTAGGCGTAGATCTTGCCTTCGTCCTCGAGACCGACGAAGTAGAGGCCGGTGCCGTGGCCGGCGTAGGCCGCCGGGTCGTAGGCCGCCTTCGTGTGGTCGTCGCGGAAGCCGCCGGCGGTCAGGAACGCGTCCGGGACCCAGGTGATGCCCTCGAAGCCGCCGTTGTCGTCGACCGAGGGCAGGTCGTCGGTGAGGTCCCACTCCGCGACCGCGTTCAGCGACTTCGCCGACGACGCGGTGTCGAACCGCAGCACCTTCAGCAGGCTGCCGTCTTCGTCGTTGTCACGCTCGGTCGCCGCGAACACACCGTCGGGCGTGGCCACCACGCCTTCGGCGTCCGGGTCGCCGCTGCCACTCCGGTAGTGCAGCTTCTTGCCGCCCGGCCAGCCGCTGTCCGGCGTCCACGTGCTGCCCTGGTGGACGAGCCGGTACAGGGTGCCGGGGCCGTTCTTGACCGCCCACAGCACGTCGGGGCCCTGGAACGACAGCCCGCTGAGGTTCTCGCCGAAGACGCCGGCGGCGTCGGCCACGGTGACGGCCGGATCGCCGGGCCACTTCGCGGTCGCGGCTTGGGCACTGCCGGGGGAGGCGGTGAGGAGGGCCGGAAGAAGGATGGCGGGGGCGATGAGCCGGAGGGAGATACGCACGTCGTGCTCCTGAGGGGCGGGGCGGCGGCGTCGGGAGATGATCTTGACGAAGGGGACTGTACCCACCGCGGGTGGTGGGCGCATCCGCCGAACGGACTGGGCCATCCGGGTCGTGTCCACTGTGGACGACGAGATGAGTTCGACGACGTGGTCGAATCCGCCGATACTTTCGCTCGGGGTGGCGGAGCCGTTACACTCCCGTGCTGGGAGCGCTCCCAGGTCGACTGTCCCTGTCGTATTTCTCCAGGAGGTCGGTATGACCCGGCGTTTCTCCCGGGCGCTCGTGGTCGGCTTGCTCTTCGCCGCCTGCGTCGTCGCTCCCTCTCCGGCCACCGCCGGAACCACCGCGGCACCCACGCGGATCATGGCGCTCGGCGACTCCATCACCGGCTCGCCCGGGTGCTGGCGCGCGCTGCTCTGGCAGCACCTGCAGGCCACCGGCCACACCGACGTCGACTTCGTCGGGACGCTTCCCGCCCAGGGCTGTGGCTTCACCTACGACGGCGAGAACGAGGGCCACGGCGGGTTCCTCGCCACCGGCATCGTGCGCGACAACCAGCTGCCCGGCTGGCTTTCCGCCAGCCGGCCGGACATCGTCCTGATGCACCTCGGCACCAACGACGTCTGGAACGGCATCGCGGCGAGCACCATCCTCGACGCCTACACGACCCTGCTCGGCCAGCTGCGGGCGAGCAACCCGGCGACGAAGCTCGTCGTCGCGAAGATCATCCCGATGAACCCCGCCAACTGCGCCGCCTGCGCCCAGCGGGTCGTCGACCTGAACAACGCCATTCCCGCCTGGGCCCAGGCGCACAGCACCGCGGCTTCGCCGATCACCGTCGCCGACCAGTGGACCGGCTTCGACACCGCGGCCGACACCACCGACGGCGTGCACCCGAACAGCACCACCGGCATCCAGAAGATGGAAAGCCGCTGGTACCCGGCCCTGGTCGCGGCGCTGCCCGGCAGCACGGCGGTGGCGGGCCTGCACGTCAGCGGCACCCAGGTCGCCGAAGCGAACGGCGCGGCGTTCGTCATGCGCGGTGTGAACCACCCGTACGCCTGGTACCCGAGCCAGACCGGCGCCTTCGCGGACATCAAGTCCTTCGGGGCCAACACCGTGCGCGTGGTACTCGGCAGCGGCCAGCGGTGGGGCCCGACGTCGGCGGCCGAGGTCGCGACCGTCGTCTCGCTGTGCAAGCAGTCCCGGCTGATCTGTGTGCTGGAAGCGCACGACACCACCGGATACGGCGAGGAGGGCGCGGCCGCGAGCCTGGACCAGGCCGCGAGCTACTGGATCAGCGTCGCGAGTGCGCTGAAGGGCCAGGAGAACTACGTCGTGATCAACCTCGGCAACGAGCCGTTCGGCAACAACCAGCAGGTGAGCGCGACCTGGGCGAGCGCGACGAGCGCCGCGATCACCCGGCTGCGCGGCGCCGGCCTGACGCACCTGCTGATGGCCGACGCGCCGATGTGGGGCCAGGACTGGCAGAACATCATGCGTGACAACGCCGCTTCGGTACTCAGCGCCGATCCGCAGCACAACACGGTGTTCTCCCTCCACATGTACGGCGTCTACGACACCGCGGCCGAGATCACCGGGTACTTCGACGCGTTCCGCACCGCCGGCCTGCCGCTGGTGGTGGGGGAGTTCGGGAACATGCACACCGACGGCAACCCCGACGAGGACACGATCATGGCCCAGGCACAGGCCCGTGGGCTCGGCTACCTCGGCTGGTCGTGGAGCGGCAACAGCAGTGACGTCGCCTACCTCGACCTGGTGAACAACTTCGACCCGGCCAGCCTGACTGCGTGGGGAGAGCGCTTTCTGAACGGCACGAACGGTGTCCGCCAGACGTCGAAAGAAGCCACGATCTACGGCGGCGGCACCGCGGACACCGTGGCCCCGACGACGCCGGGCACGCCGTCCGCGTCGGCGGTGACGTCGACCGGCGCCACGTTGAGCTGGAGTGCCTCGACCGACAACGTGGGCGTCACCGGCTACGACGTCCTCCGGGCGACCGGCAGCGGCACGTTCAGCCAGGTCGGCACGACGGGGACGACCACGTTCACCGACACCGGCCTGACCGCCTCGACGACCTACCGCTACCAGGTGCGGGCCCGTGACGCGGCGGGGAACGTTTCGGCGAACTCCTCGGCGGCGACCGTGACGACCGCCGCGGGCGGCACCGGGACGTGCAGGATCGGCTATTCCGCGCCGGCCTGGGGCGGGGGCACCGGGTTCACCGCCTCCGTGACCATCACCAACACGGGCGCGGGCACGCTCACCGGCTGGTCGCTGGCCTTCACCTACGCCGACGGCCAGCGCGTGACCCTGCCCGGCTGGGGCGCGACCTTCACGCAGACCGGCGGCGCGGTCACCGCCACCAACCTGTCCTGGAACGGCACGCTGGCCCCGAACGCGTCGACCGGCATCGGCTTCAACGGCACGTTCACCGGGGCCAACCCGGCGCCGGCCTCGTTCACCCTCAACGGAAGCCCTTGCACGACCGCGCCGACGTTCGACAAGCTGAGCCGCGGAGTGGTCAGCGTCCACACCGCGGCGGGGAACCGGGTCGGCTGGCGGTTGCTCGCCGACGACCCCGCGGGCGTGGCGTTCGCCGTCTACCGCGACGGCACGAGGGTGACGGAGACGCCCGCCGGTGGGCCGACCGGCTTCCTCGACGCGGGCGCTCCCGCCGGGGCGAACTACACCGTCCGCGCCGTCGTCGGCGGTGTCGAACGCATGTCGGCCTTCGCCGCGGAGAAGTCGCTGACGCTGGACAGCACAGCTGCGGCGAGCACCCGGGACGTGCCGATCCAGATCCCGCCCGGCGGCACCACGCCGTCCGGGGAGAGCTACACCTACGCCGCGAACGACGCGAGCGTCGGCGACCTGGACGGCGACGGCCAGTACGAAATCGTCCTGAAGTGGGATCCGAGCAACGCCAAGGACAACTCGCAGTCCGGCTACACCGGGGACGTCTACGTCGACGCCTACCGGCTGGACGGCACCCGCCTCTGGCGGATCGACCTGGGCCGCAACATCCGCGCCGGCGCGCACTACACGCAGTTCCAGGTCTTCGACTACGACGGCGACGGCCGGGCCGAGGTCGCGATGAAGACCGCCGACGGCACGCGCTCCGGCACCGGGCAGGTCATCGGCAGCTCCAGCGCGGACTACCGCAACTCGGGCGGGTACGTCCTGTCCGGACCCGAGTACCTGACGATGTTCAACGGCCAGACCGGCGCCGCGACGGCCACGGTGAACTACGACCCGCCGCGCGGCACCGTGTCGTCGTGGGGCGACAGCTACGGCAACCGCGTGGACCGCTTCCTCGCCGGGACTGCGTACCTGGACGGCTCGCACCCGAGCCTGATCATGTCCCGCGGCTACTACACCCGGACCGTCATCGCGGCCTGGGACTTCCGGGGCGGCGCGCTGACCGAGCGGTGGAAGTTCGACTCCAACTCGGCCGGGTCGCAGTACACCGGCCAGGGCGACCACCAGCTGGCCATCGCCGACGCGGACGGCGACGGCCGAGACGAGATCGTCTTCGGGGCCATGGCCGTCGACGACAACGGCAGTCCACTGTGGAACATCCGGCTCGGCCACGGCGACGCCATGCACGTCGGCGACCTCATCCCGAGTCGCGCCGGCCTGGAGGAGTTCAAAGTGGACGAAGACACCTCGAAGCCGGCCGCCTGGATGGCCGACGCGAAGACCGGGCAGATCATCTGGCAGAACCCGTCGTGCTCCTGCGACAACGGACGCGGTGTCTCGGACGACATCTACGCGGGCAGCCCCGGCGCCGAGTCGTGGTCGTCCGCGGTGTCCGGGCTGCTGAACACGAGCGGGCAGAACATCGGCCGGAAACCGTCCTCGACGAACTTCGTCCTCTGGTGGGACGGCGACGCCCAGCGCGAGCTGCTGGACGGCACCCACATCGACAAGTACGGCACGAGCGCCGACACGAGGCTGCTCACCGCGTCCGGTGTGCACGCGAACAACGGCACCAAGAACACGCCGTCGTTGCAGGCGGACCTGTTCGGCGACTGGCGCGAGGAGGTCGTCTGGCCGACGTCGGACAACCGCGCGTTGCGGATCTACTCGACCACGGACGCGACGAGCATCTCGCACGTCTCGCTGATGCAGGACCGGCAGTACCGGGAGGCCGTGGCGTGGCAGAACACCGCCTACAACCAGCCGCCGCACCCGAGTTTCGCGCTGGCGAGGTGAGCGGGAAGCCCGGCCGCGACGTAGGCTGATCCGCCGGCGAGAGCGCGACGGTGGTGGTGCGGATGGGCGAGGCACGGGCGGCGGCCCGGGACACCGCGTGGTCGCTCGCGGCCAGGGTGCTGGACGAGCTCGACGAGCTCACCGGCGCCCTGGTCGCCGTCATCGTCGAGCAGAACCCCGGCTACCGCGTGATCGACGTCGTGCCCGACGACGACCTGTGGCGCTCCTGCCACGACAACCTCCGCCGGGTCCTGCAGCTGATCGGCCGGGGCCCCGAAACCACCGAGGACCTCTACGACGCGGCCAAGGCGACCGGACGGCGCCGGGCCGAGCAGCAGCTGCCCCTCGACGACGTGCTGCGCTCGTTCCGGATCGGCGGCCGGCTGGTCTGGCAGGCCCTGACCGAGAAGGCCCGGGCGACCGGGTACGTCAACAACGAGGCCATGCTCGACCTCGCGACCCGCGTCTGGGAGGTCGTCGACGCCACCTCGGCCCAGGTGGCGCTGGCCTACCACGTGGCCGAGCGGAGTTTCGTCCGCGCCGACGAGCAGCGGCGCGCGTCGCTCTGGGAGGGACTGCTGCAGGGACGGGCGGCCGACGCCGGGTTCGCCTACGAGGCCGGCCGCGCGCTGCGCCTGCCTATTTCGGGGCCCTACGTCGTAGTCGCGGCCGCCGGTCCCGGTGACGCCGCCTTCGCCGAGCCGCTCGGCTCCGCCCTGGAGGACCTCGGGTCGGCGTCGGCCTGGCAGTCGCGCGCGGACGTGCTCGTCGGCCTGGTTTCGCTGCCGGGCCGCGAGGTCGCCGACATCGTCGCCGCGATCGGGTCCGTGCTGACCGTGCCGGCCGGCGTGTCGCTGGTCGTCGACGGGCTGGCCGCCGTGCACACGGCCTACCGGCAGGCGGTGCTGGCGATGCGGACGGTGCCGCCGGGCCGCGTCGACGTCGTGTGCCTGGCCGAACGGCTGCCCGAAGCCCTGCTGCTCAGCTCGCCCGAACTGACCGCGTCGCTGCAGCAGAACTGGCTGGGCGGCCTGCTGGACCTGCGGACCGCGGAGCGCGGCCCGCTGCTGGAGACCCTCGCGACGTGGGTCCGGACGGGTGGTTCGGCGACCCGCTCGGCGCACGCGCTGCACTGCCACCGCAACACCGTGCTCAACCGGATCCACCGGATCGAAGAGCTGACCGGCCGGTCGCTGACCGGCGGTGACCTGGCGCTGGAGCTGGCCCTGGTCGTCCGCGCGCTGCCCTTCCTCCCGCCACCGCGCGTGCCGTGACCGGTACCCGCTGTGCACAGTGCACAACGACACTAGGCCAAATGTAGGCACTCAGATCCTTCATTCGGTGGCGTGATGTGTGTAACACTCCGGCCGGCGGTGCTCAGGCCCGCGCTTCTCCCACACCGTCGTTCGAGAGGTCCCAGCCGCTCATGCCCGAACACGACCCTTCCGCCCCACCACCCGGGTCCGAGCCACGCTCCATGGCCCGCCGCCGCTTCCTCGGTTTCGTGCTCGCCGCGCCGACGCTCGCCGTCGCCGCGCAGGTCGGGGGCGCGGAGCTGGCGCCGAGCAAGGCCGACGCCGCGATCCCGTCGCTGCCCCAGCCCGAGGACATCTTCGACCTCGGCGACCTGCAGAACCTCGCCGCGCTGCCGACGTCCGGCCTGATCAGCGTGCAGATCGGCGCCGACGGCCGGGCCGCGTTCGCCGTGCCGCGCGCCGAGGTCGGCCAGGGGATGACCACCGCCGTCGCGATGATGATCGCCGAGGAGCTCGACCTCCCGCTGGACAAGATCGACGTCACGCTGGCCGACGCCCGGCCCGAGCTGCTGATGAACCAGCTGACCGGTGGCTCCAACTCGATGCGCAGCATCTACACGCCGGTCCGGACCGCCTCGGCGATCGCCCGGCAGCGGCTGATCGCCGCGGCCGCCGCGAAGTGGGGCGTGCCGGCGTCGCAGCTGACGACGTCCGGCGGGGTCGTGCGCGGCTCCGGCGGCCGCACCGCGAGCTACGGCTCGCTCGCGAAGGCCGCCGCCTCCGCCACGACGATCAGCGTGGCGGCGACGCTGAAGCCGCAGTCGCAGTTCACGGTGCTCGGCACGCCGCAGAACCGCCTCGACGCCCACGCCGCGGTCACCGGCACCAAGCAGTTCACCCTCGACCTGGACGTGCCGAACGCGCTGCCGACCATGGTCGCCCGGCCGCCCACGATCAACGGCACGCCGCGCGCGATCCTCAACGCGGCCGAGGTCAAGGCGATGTCCGGGATCACCGACGTCGTCGCGATCTCCCACGGCGTCGCGGTGCGCGGCCGCACGTTCGGCCAGTGCATCGACGCGATCCGGGCGCTGAAGGTGACCTGGGGCGCGGGCACGGTCGACGGCGAGTCCGACGCGACCGTGCTCAAGAAGCTCAAGGCCGCGCAGCTGCCGATGGCCGTGCCCGGCCTGCTCGACCAGTACATCGACGCGGAATTCACCTTCGCCGCCGCCAGCAACAGCCCGCTGGAGACCGGCGCCGCGATCGCCGACGTCCGCCCGGACCGCGCGGAGATCTGGTCGTGCCTGAAGGTGCCGATCGTCGCCCAGGAGGAGATCGCCAAGCTGCTGGGGCTGCCGCAGGACGCGGTCACGGTGCACGTCACCCAGGGCGGCGGCTCGTTCGGCCGCCACCTGTTCCACGACGCGGCCGCCGAAGCGGCGGAGGCGTCGCAGAAGATGGGCAAGCCGGTCAAGCTGATGTGGTCGCGCACCGACGACTTCCGCCAGGGCCGCATCCACCCGATGTGCGTGTCGCGGGTCCGGGCGACCTACCTGCTCGGCAACGTCGTCAGCTTCGAGCAGCGGCACACGAGCGTGCAGACGGAGTTCAGCCACGGGCTCGGCGAGATGATCACCGCGACCGCCGCGAAGCTCCCGATCGCCGGCAACCTCAGCTTCGCCGAGTCGATCTTCCTGCTGAGCCAGTCCTCGCCGTACAACTTCGGCGTCACGACCCAGCTGCTCAACGAGATCCCGCTGAAGTTCAACACCGGCAGCATGCGCAACATCTACTCGCCCAACGTGGTCACCGCCGAAGAGCTCGTCGTCGACCAGCTGGCCAAGAAGTTCGGCAAGGACCCGGTGGCGTTCCGCCGCGAGTTCCTCAAGGACGACCGGCTGCGCGCGGTGCTCGACAAGGCCGTCCAGGTCGGCAACTGGGGCCGTGCGCTGCCGGCCGGGGTGGCGCAGGGGATCGCGCTGCACGCGGAGTACCGCGGCGCGGTCGCGGTGCTGGTGGAGATCGACTGCCGCCCGGCGACGGTCAACCGCCCGATCCGCGACGGCGTCACGGGTCCGCGGGTGACGAAGGCGCTCGTCGTCGTCGACCCGGGCTTCGCGATCAACCCGCGCGGCCTCGAGGCGCAGATGATCGGCGGCCTCAACGACGGCATCGCGATGTGCCTGACGTCCAGCATCCACATCAAGGACGGGCTCCCGCTGGAAGGCAGCTGGGACAACTACTTCTACACCCGGGAGTGGAACACCCCGCCCGAGACGCAGGTCGTCGTCATGCCGAACACGTCGTCGAGCCCGAGTGGCGCGGGGGAGCTGGCGGTGGCGCCGTCGTTCGCCGCGGTCGCCTGCGCCTACGCCCGCGCCGTCGGGAAGATGCCGACGTCGTTCCCGATCAACCACGGCACGCTGAGCTTCGAGCCGTTGCCGCTGCAGCCGTCCACGCCGCCGTCGCCGACCGACGGCCTCGACCACGCCTACTAGGAGCCCCGCTGTGCCGAACCAAACGTTCAAGGTCAACGGCCGCGTGGTCACCGTCGACGCCGACGACGACCTCCGGCTGCTGTGGGTCCTGCGCGACCTGCTGGGCATCACCGGCCCGAAGTACGGCTGCGGGCTCGACGTCTGCAAGGCGTGCACCAGCCACATCAACGGCAAGGCGTTCAACCCGTGCTCGGTGCGAGTGGCCGACATCAAGGAGACCGACGAGATCACGACGATCGAGGGCCTGCCCGCGACGGTCGGCAAGGACCTCCACCCGATGCAGCAGGCGTGGCTCGACCGCGACGTGGCCCAGTGCGGCTACTGCCAGCCGGGCCAGATCATGGCGGCGGTGGCGAAGGTCCGCCAGGCACAGGCGGCGGGCCGCGACATCACGGACGCGGACCTGGACGAGATCCGCAACATCTGCCGCTGCGGCACGTACGCCCGCATCCGCGAAGCGGTGAAGGCGGGCGCGAAGAACATGTGACCCGGTGATCGTCGAGGACGCCTTCGCTGCGCTGAAGGCGTCCTCGACGAGCTTCAGGTGACGCGGAAGACCGGCCAGCCGATCTCGGTGCGCCACGCAGCGGGATCGCTCGCGTCACGAGGGCCGGCGACGTAGACCTCCCGCACCGGCCCGGCGACCGACATCGCGTTCTCCACCACCCAGGTCCCCAGTTCGCCGTACGTGACCTCGATGCCGTCGTGCGCGCCGACGTGGGTGGTGACGGCCAGTTCCGCGGCCGGGAGAACTGCGGGGTGCACCCGTCCGGTGCGAGGTGGCGCGGCGGTCGGCAGGTAGACGAGCAGGTGACCGCGTTCCTGTTCGAAAAGGGCGTTGTCGTAGCAGCCGCCCGGCGGTCCGGTCGCGGCGGCGCCGACGGCTGCCTCCAGTTCGGCCATCGCGCCCGCGTACCAGGTTTCGACGTCGCTGTGCCCGACTACGGCCTCCACCGCCGCGACCGTCCGGGCGGGCTCCGCCCGCAGTTCGACGTCGATCGGCGCGGGGTCGGGCCGGAGCAGGCGCCGCAGCGACACGACCGCGGCCCGGGTGCGGTCGAGCACGTCCTCGAGGCGTTGCAGGTGGTCCGCGACCAGGGCCGCCCGGACACCGGGGTCGGGGGTCCGCAGGATTCGCTGCACGTCGCTCAGGGGGACGTCGAGTTCGCGGAGCCGGTGGATGACCTGCGCGGCCGGGATCTGGTCGATGCCGTAGTAGCGGTAACCGGTGGTCTCGTCCACCACGGCGGGTTCCAGCAGGGCCGCCTCGTGATACCGGCGCAGGGTCCGCACGCTCAAGTGGGTCAGCCGCGAGAACTCGCCGATGCTCAGCACCTCTCCATTCTGGACTCTCCCCCCGGGAGAGGGTCCACGGCTTGACCCTCCCACGCCGCGAGCTCACACGATGGGTTCATGACACAGCACACCGATCTCCCGTCCGATCCGCTCCCGGCCACCGTGCGCGAGTTCTTCGCCGCCCACGTCGTCCGCGACGCCGACACCGCCTTGTCGTTCCTCACCGAGGATGCGGTGCTCGTCGACCAGGGCGAGACCTTCCGCGGCAAGGAGGAGGCCCACGCGTTCCTGCGGGACGCCGGGTCCGAGTTCGAGTACACGACCGAGCAGATCGGCGCTCGCCGCGTCGATGACGGTCACTGGGTGGTGACTGTGCGGCTCGAGGGCACTTTCCCGGGTGGCGTCGCCGAGCTCGACTACCGGTTCGCGTTGCGGGGTGACCTCGTCGCCGAACTCGTCATCGCCAACCACGCAGCTTGACCGAACTCTTCATGGTCGGCCGCCGGCCTTCGTCTCGCACCGGACGAGCGGTGCGGCCTCGGTGCCGGACGCGACGCAGTCGACGCCCATGCCCGCTCTGGGCACCGGGTAGGCGAAGACCGTCGGTGCGTCGCTGTCGCGGCCGACGGAGAACTTGACGACCACCGGCGTCCAGGTTCCGGTGCCGTGCAAGGTCTTCGAGTAGTACACGGTGTGCGGGCCGATGGTGGTGCTCATGCCTTCGCCGTCGTCGTTCAGCTCGTGCACGTTCAGCACGTAGTCCGCGGCGGTGTACTTGCCTTCGTTCTCGTGCCCGGCTTCGGCCGGCGTCGCGCTGGTGACCTCCGGCGCGACGGGGTCGGCGGCGGTGGCCATGACCGTCGCCCCGATCGCCACCACCGCCGCCCCGGCCGCGACGGCGATGACCCCGGCTCGTCTGCTGCGCACCCTCATGGCGTCTCCTCGCTCCCGCTTGACGATCAAGCTAGGGGAGCGGGGCAGGGGATCACCTCGGCCGAAGGTACCCCGGACCTCGGCCGAAAGGACGAGGTCCGGGGGGGCGGGGGTCACGCCGTCGCGTACGTCAGCAGGGCGAGGGAGCCGCCGACCGCGCGGGTGCCGACCAGGCGCAGGGGCTTGACGCCGCTCGTCCCGGGGAAGAGCCGCCCGCCCGCGCCGGCCACGACCGGGTAGGTCATCAGCCGCAGCTCGTCGGCCAGGTCGCGCTCGATCAGGTCGTGCACGAGCCGCCCGCTGCCGTAGACGACGATCTCCCCGCTCACCTCTTCCTTCAGCTTCGCGACCTCCTCGATCCCCAGCACTTTCGTCGTGCCCCAGTCGTCGCCGACGGCGCCGGAGGAGACGACGTACTTCGGCAGATCCCGCAGCCGGTCCGCCCATGCGCCGGTGCGCGACACCCAGCCGCGCCTGATGAAGTACTCGTAGGTCCGCCGTCCCATCAGGAGGGCTTCGGCGCCCAGTGCTTCCTCGTACTCGACCTCGGCCCACGCCACGCGGTCCTCGTCGCCGATCCAGGTGAACCAGCTGCCGCGGCCGGTGCCCTCGTCGCCGGTCGGGTCCTGGACGACTCCGTCGAGCGTGACGTTCTCGCTGATGATGATTTTTCCCATGCCGGTTCCGACGCCGCGGCACCCGGAAAAGGGGCGGCGCCCCCTTCACGTCCCCGGCGGCGTCCGTACAGAATCACGACGGGAAGGGACGCGGATGGGAACGGAACTGATCGGCCGGGCGCGGGCCGGGGACGGCGAGGCGTTCCGGGCGCTGACCGAGCCGCACCGCCGTGAGCTGCAGGTGCACTGCTACCGGATGCTCGGCTCGTTCCAGGACGCCGAAGACGCGCTGCAGGACACGTTGCTGTCCGCGTGGTGCGGGCTCGACGGCTTCGACGGCCGCGCCTCGATCCGCACCTGGCTGTACCGGATCGCCACCAACCGGTGTCTCAGCGCGTTGCGCTCGGCCGCCCGGCGCCCGGCGAAAGCGTGGGACATCCCCGGCGTCGAACCGCCCGAGCCGACCCGGCTCGGCGAGGTCGTCTGGCTCGAGCCGTTTCCCGACGCGCTCCTTCCCGAGGCGGCCGGCCCGGAGGCGCGTTACGAGCGGAGCGAGTCCGTCTCGCTGGCGTTCGTGACGGCCCTGCAGACCCTGCCGCCCCGCCAGCTGGCCGTGCTCGTCCTGCGCGACGTCCTCGGGTTTCCCGCGAGCGAGGTCGCCGGGATGCTGGACACGACGGCCGACTCGGTCAAGAGCGCCCTCAAGCGGGCTCGCGCCGGCCTGCGGCGCCGGGAGCCGGGCGCAGCGCCGCCCGCGCCGGGGTCCCCCGAGGAGAACGCGATCGTGGCGAACTTCGTGCGCGCGTGGGAGAGCGCCGACATCGACGCGCTGGTCGCCCTGCTGACCGACGACGTCTTCATGGCGATGCCGCCGCTGCCGCTCGAATACGAGGGCCGGGATGTCACGGCCCGCTTCTGCGCCGGCCTGTTCGGCGCGGGCCGCCGCTTCACCCTCGTCCCGACGCGCGCCAACGGCCAGCCGGCGTTCGGCGCCTACCTGTGCGGTGCTTCGGGGATCCGGCACGGCACGGGGTTGTACGTCCTCGAGCTGGCCGGCGACCGGATCCGGGCGATGACGCGCTTCGAGAACAGCGTGCTCCCGGCGTTCGGCCTCCCGCGCTCGCTGCCGGAATGACCGCGGACGCCGGTGCCGCGGCGAATGGGTGAAAGTGACCTGCCGATCACGCAGAGATACAACCGTGATCGGGGTCTCTTGACGGCTTAAGCGCATTTCAGGCGGGCCGCCGAAAATCGGGAACACCGACGCCGTCTCCGTTGTGATCAATGGACGACGGTTTCCGTGGTGAATTATTTTTGGTTACACCAACCGGCGTGCTTCACCCGATCGTGTAAAGGCGAGAGTGACCGTCGAGCGTTAAGTGATGATGGCTGTAGGGTCCCCCGCGGCAGGGCAGCCCGAACGGCTGATCGTCTTTACCGCCGCCGGTTTGCTCATGACTTCGACCGGAGTTACCGCGCCCGTCCCGGGTCGATCGGTGATTCCGAAGGAAAGAAGAGAATTGGACTTCGACGCACTGGCCGCTGAGCTGCGAAATCTCCGGGAAAGCGTAGCGGGGGTGACCGGCACGGTGCTCGCCGCGGTCGACGGGATACCGATCATCGCCGACGCGGACGACTACCTCGATCCGGCGAAGATCTCCGCGCTCGCCGCCGCCGATCTCGGGATCGCGCGCCAGGCCGCCGAAATGACGGGCAAGGGCACGCTCAGCCAGACCGTCGTGTTCGGCAGCGACGGCTACATGGCCGTCTACGCCGTGGGGCGGCTGGCGCTGATGGTCGTCCTGGGGGACAAGGGCCTGAACGTCGGGCGCCTCCTCTTCGAGTCCCGGCCCGTCATCGAGCGGATCGGCACGATTCTGGCCGCGTAGCAGCAAGTTCAACGGAAGGAACGGCATGATGATGAACATCGACACCGCGCTCAAGGAAGCCATGTCGATCGCCGGCGCCGTCGGCGTCGCGCTGGTCGACTACGAAAGCGGGATGTCGCTCGGCACCAGCGGTGGTGGCGAGTGGCTCGACCTGGAGGTCGCCGCCGCCGGCAACACCGAGGTCGTGCGGGCGAAGCTGCGGGTGATGTCGTCGCTCGCGCTGAACGACAGCATCGAGGACATCCTGATCACGCTGCACCGCCAGTACCACCTGATCCGGTTGATCAACACCTCGCGCAACTCGCTGTTCCTGTACCTCGTGCTGGACCGGGAGCGGGCGAACCTCGCGCTGGCCCGGCACTACCTCAAACGCATCGAAGCCGACCTGCAGGTGTAACCCCGGAGGAGGAGAGGGCGATGACCGGAGGCGGCTCCCGCGCCGCACTCGTCATCGGCACGACGTTGATGCACGACCTCGGTTCGTTGTTCCCGGTGGCGATGAACCTCGCCGGCGACGAGCTGGCGTTCACCTTCGTGTCGTCCTGCCCTTCGCCCGACGCCGTCGAGGAGTGGGTGCGGCTGCGGTCGGGTGCCGTCGTGGCCGACCGTGTGCTGCGCTTCTCCGTCGACGCGGACGGCAGGCGGATCCGCGTCGAGCTCGCCGGGACGCCGGTCCGGGCCGTGGTCGTGCTCGCGGCCGACGTCACGGCGGCGGCGGTGAACGCCCCGCGCCTCGGGCGCTGGCAGGACCAGATGCCCTGCACGCTGAAGGTCGCGCTGGACGAGCTCGCCCGCGTGCTTTCGCGCTCCCACCACCGGGCCGGCGGCGCCGAGCCGTTGATCGACCTGGACCTCGCGTACCGGCCGGACCGCGACTACGAGGTCCGGCTGTCCGGGGCGCACGAACGGGTGCGCCCGTTCATCGCGCCGGTCCGCCCGGTGCTCGCGATGCGCTGGCGGTCGACGACCTCGGCGCAGCGCAAGGCGATCCTCGACGAGCTCCCGGACGGCGCGCCCGCCCGCGGCTGGCTCCGCCGCCGGCGCACCGTCCGGATCATGGGGCTGGAGATGGAAGTCTCGTCCTGACCCCGCCGCTGCGCCCGTCCCGAGCGCGGCGCTGTCGAGGCGAAGACCTTCGGCGAGGGGGGACCTTCGGCCCGCGCCGCGTCCGCCGCGCGGGCCGGAAGTCCCGGCCGATAGGGCCGAAAGGCGCCTTCCGGTGACGGCCGCGGAACCGTACCGTCGAGTCCCGATGCGACCCGGCCGGAGGTGGCCGGTGCCCGTCCCGGCGCGACGCGGCCCACGGCGACCGTGTTCGTCCCGATGTGACACCACGCGGTGACCGGCTCCGGTCCCGGCGTGCCACCTCCCGCCACGGCCGCCCTGCGTGCCGACACGATGGAGGGTGATCCCGCTGCTGACCGGTATCGACCGTGACCACCACCTGCGGAGCGGCCTGATCGGCTACCTGGCGGCGGTGGGTGCCGCGGTCGATGTGGGGGAAGAGTCCTGCACCGTGGATCCCGGCGACCCGGCTTCGGCGTACGTCGCCCTCGACGTGCGGTTGCGCCGGCATCCCGGCCGCGACATGGCGCTGGTGTGGGACGAGCGCCACGGCTGGGCGTTCGCGATGGAGACGCATTCCGGCGAGGACCTGCTGGTGCTCGCCTACCTCGGCGACGAGCTCGTGCCCGCGCCGTCCCGCGTCCGCGCTTTCGTGACGGCGGTCCGGTCCGCGGGCGGCGCGTCCGGCGAGCCCGTTCCGCCGGACCTGAGCGGCGATCGCGGGGATCTGCTCACCCGGCTCGGCCGTCATCGCCGCGTCCGGTGGGCGGCGACGGTCCCGTTCCGGCCCCACGCGTGGTGAAACAATTCCGTCCTGCCCGCCGGTGCGGCGGGAATTGTTCTTCGAACACGTGGATACAATGGTTTCCGATCCGTTTCCGGGGAGCCCGCGGACAGTAGTGTCCGCGCCCGGCCCCACTGGGACACATCTGGCTTCGACCTGCTGTGCCACGGCGGTTTCGTGCTCCGGAACCGCCGATCCCGGCAGTGCCGGGCGGGTGCCGTGAGCCCAGCGCGTCAATTGCTCCGAACGGGTGCAATCAATTCGGTGAGTAATAGCCGGATCGGGTGCGGTCGAGTACGCTACCGGCGTTCTGCGGGAATTCCGGGGAAAAACAGATCATCGCGACGAGCGATCGGCGACGGCTTCAGGAGGCTTCGTGCACAGGACGACTCCGGCCGCCGGATCCGCGCCGGAAGGTGCGCCGGAGGCCGGCTTCCGGCACCAAGGGTGCCTCTACGGCAGCGACGCCGAGTTCCTCGCGATGGCCGTCCCGTTCGCGCAGGAAGGGTTGCGCCGGGGTGAGCCGGTGCTGGTCACCACGACCGCGGCCAACCTCGGGCTGCTGCAGGCCGCGGTGGGCGCCGACACCGACCGGATCGCGTTCGCCGAATCGGCCTACATCGGCCGCCGTCCGGCGAAGCTGGCCGACGCCCTGCACCGCTACTGGAACCGGCACCGCGCCACCGCGCCGACCGGTGCCGTCCGCGTCCTCGCCGAGCCCGCCCGGGCGGGCAGCCCCGGCGAAGAAGCCGCGTGGCAGCGCGCCGAAGCGGAGTTCAACGTGTCCCTGGCGGGCACCCACATCTGGATGATCTGCCCGTACGACACCCGGACCCTCGACGCCGGCGCGGTCGAGCACGCCCGGCGCGCCCACCCGGAATGCGTCGTGGACGGGGAGGTCCGGCCGTCCGGCGAGTTCACCGCACCCGCGGAAGCCGGCGGATCCGGCGAGCCGGCACCGCCGGGCTCCGCGGCCGACCTCTTCCGCTTCGAGGGCGATCTGGTCGCCGTCCGGCGGCACGTGCTCGAGCGGGCGAGCGCCCTGCTTCGATCCGAGAACACGGTGACGCTGTTCGGTGTCGCCGTCGGCGAGGCGATCGCGTACCTGCTCGAGCACGGCATCGACCGGGCGGCCGTCTGGGTGCGGCCGGCGGCCGGCCGGGTGGTGTGCACGCTGCACAGCGACCGGCCGGTCGACGGCCCGGCGTTCTACGGCCTCCGCCCCGCCGGCGCCGGGTTGTGGATGAGCGACCGGATCTGCGAATGGCTCGACGTCAGCTCCGACGCCGCGGGCTGCACCATCGAGCTGGCGATGACCGCCGGAAACCCGGACGGCGCCTAGGACACTTCTGTCCCGCGCCGCAGCCGGACGTCGCCGAAGCGGTCCTCGATCCGGCGCAGGTCGCGCAAGCGGGGCTCGGTCTGGCCGCCGAGCCAGCGGGTCAGCGTCTTGGCGGACACGTCCAGCTGCTCGGCCGCGGTCTCCTTGGAGATTCCCCGGCTGCGCAGCGCCTCGGCCAGCCAGTCGGCGAAACTGGCGGCCGGTTCCGGCCGCGTGGCCGCGGGGCCGTCCGGCCGGGCGCGGGAAGGGAGCACGTCGAACTCCACGCGCCCGGGGTATTTCCGGCAGGAGACCTCCAGCACCCCGGAAGGTCCGGCGGCGGTCAGCAGCGCATGGAGGATCGTGTTGCCGATTTCGCGGTCTTCCGCGTCGGCGAGCGGCGCGTCCCCGAGGCAGTGCCGGACGAATTCCCGGATCCGGGGAACCGCGGACGGGCGAGCCGGAAAGATCTTCGTGACGATTTCGACCGCCACGACTTCGATCGACTTCCCCTGCGACCGGCCGGCCGATTCCATTTCGATCAATGTCCCTTCCGACGACGTGTCCAGTGTAGTCGCGGAAACGCGCGGCGCGGACGTCCGGTTTTGTCCCGCCCGGGCGATCAGGAGTGTCCGGCGCTCTTGCCGCACCTGTCCGACGGGACTACGGTGGCGTCTTCTCGCGTGCGCGGCGAAGGGGTCCACGATGGTCAGCGCCACGGAGGCCGGCTCCGGAAATACACCACCGACCGTTCATATCCTGTGGATGAATGGCGGGCTGAGCTGCGACGGCGAATCCGTGGCGCTCACCGCGGCCACCCAGCCCAGTATCGAAGAGATCGTTCTCGGCGGGCTTCCCGGCCTCCCGGAGATCGCCATGCACTGGCCGTTCCTCGATTTCCAGAGCGGGCCCGACGGCGGCCGGGACAGTTTCATCGAATGGTGGCACCGCGCGGCCCGCGGGGAGCTCGACCCGTTCATCCTGATCGTCGAGGGGTCGATCGCCGACGAGACCACCAAGACCGAAGGCTTCTGGAGCGGCTTCGGCACCGACCCCGAGACCGGCCAGCCCGTGACGGCGAGCGAATGGCTCGACCGGCTGGCTCCCCGGGCGATGGCGATCCTGGCGGTCGGCACCTGCGCCAGCTACGGCGGAGTGCACGCCATGGCGGGCAACCCGACCGGCGCGATGGGCGTGCCCGAGTACCTCGGCCGGGACTGGCGGTCGTGGGCCGGGCTGCCGATCGTGTGCGTGCCGGGCTGCCCGGTCCAGCCGGACAACATGTCCGAGACGATCCTGCACCTGCTCTTCCAGGCGTCCGGGAGTGCGCCGGAGATCGACGTCGACGAAGCGCTGCGGCCGAAGTGGCTGTTCGGCAACACCGTCCACGAAGGCTGCGACCGGGCCGGCTACTACGAACAGGACGAGTTCGCCGACCGCCACGACTCCCCGCGCTGCCTGGTGAAGCTGGGGTGCTGGGGCCAGGTGGTCCGGTGCAACGTGCCCAAGCGCGGCTGGATCAACGGCGTCGGCGGCTGCCCGAACGTCGGCGGCATCTGCATCGGCTGCACCATGCCCGGGTTCCCCGACAAGTTCATGCCGTTCATGGAGGACCCGGCCGACGCGGGGGTGCCGACGGCGACGACCAGCGTGGCCGGGTCGGCGATCCGCATCCTGCGCGAGATCCGGACGGCGGGGGACCGGTGACCCCCGCCGCCGGGGCCCGCCTCGGGACGCTGCTGGCCACCCTGCTCGCCGGGGAGCACCGGCGGTCCGCGGAGGAGCTCGTCCGGCAGCTGACCGACCTCTACGGCGACGGCCTGACCCGGGTGGTCGCCGCGCTGCGCGAGCACGCGCCGGACCTGCTCGACGCGATCGCCGCCGACGACGTCGTCACGGACCTGCTGGTGCTGCACGACCTGCACCCCCTCGACGTGGCCGAGCGCGTCCGGCTCGCGCTGGAGCGGGTGGGCGGCGACGCCGGGTACCTGGGCCTCGACGGCGGCGTGGCGCGCGTGTGGCTCGGCGGCGGGTGTTCGGGTGTGCCCCAGGCAGTGGTGGAAGCCGCGGTCCGGGACGCCGCTCCCGAGGTCACCGGCGTCGAGTTCGTCACGGCGTTCTACCAGATCGGCGTGGGACCGCCGGCGGGGCGGGCCTCATGAGCGTCCACAGTGGATCCTTCCCGGCCGTGCGGGAGCGGCGCGCGGTGCGGCCCGAACGCTGTGAGCTGTGCGGGACGCCGGTGGCCGGCCGCCACGGCCACGTCGTCGACACCGGCCGCCGCGGGCTGCTGTGCTCCTGCAGGGCGTGCTTCCTGCTGTCCACCCGGTGCGCGAGCGGCGACCCGCGCTACCGCGCCGTGCCGGAGCGCTACCTGTGGGACCCCGGGCACCCGGTCGCCTGCCTCGACTGGCGCCGGCTCGACGTCCCGGCGGGGTTCGCGTTCGTCCTGCGCCGCGGCACGCGCGTCACGGCGTTCCAGCCCGGCCCGGCCGGCGCCACCGAGACCGTGCTGCCGCTCGAGCTCTGGGCGGACCTCACCGCGGGCCACCCCTTGCTCGCGGCGGCGGAACCCGAGGTCGAGGCGATCGTGTTCCGGGGGACCGAGCGGATCACCGAGTGCTTCCTCGTCCCGATCGACGCGTGCTACCGGCTCGTCGGCGCGGTCCGCCGGTTCTGGGCCGGCCGCGACGGCGGGCCCGAGATGCGGGCCCGCGTCGGCGAGCTGTTCGCGGAGATCGCGTGGCGAGCACGACCGCTGTGCGGGGGCGACGACTAGGCTGAACGGGTGGACGAGCCGACCGCCCCGCGCATCCTCCTGATCGAGGACGCCGAAGCGATCCGCGTGCCGGTCGAGGCGGCGCTGACCACCGCCGGGTTCTCGGTGCGGGCGTGCGCCGACGGCGCCGGGCTCGAGGGCGAGCTGACCCGTGCCCGGCCGGACCTCGTGGTGCTGGACGTGATGCTGCCCGGCCGGGACGGCTTCGAGCTGCTGCGCGTCATCCGGCGGCACTCGGCCGCCGGGGTGGTGATGCTGACCGCCCGCGACGGCGTCGAAGACCGGCTGCGCGGCCTGGGCGAAGGCGCGGACGACTACGTCGTGAAGCCGTTCGTGCTGGCCGAGCTGGTCGCGCGGGTGACGGCGGTGCTGCGCCGGACCGGCCGCACCCGGCCCACCATCGAGGTCGGGGAGCTGGTGGTCGACGTCGAGGGCGGCCGGGTCCGCTACGGCGCCGCCGACGTCGAGCTGACCTCCACCGAGTGGAAGCTGCTCGTGCACCTCGCCGAGCACCGGGACCGGGTCGTCACGAAAACCCAGGTTCTCACCGCGGTGTGGGGTTACGGCGACTACGCGGCGAACCTCGTCGAGGTCAACGTGAGCACGTTGCGCCGCAAGCTCGAGGCGCACGGCCCGCGCGTGGTGCACACGGTCCGGGGCCAGGGGTACGTCCTGCGCGGGGACCCGTGACCGGCCTGCGGACGACGTCGCTGCGGCGCCGGGTCACCGTCACCGTGCTGGTGGTCCTGGCGGTGGTGCTGGTCGCCGTCGGGCTCGTCGTCGACACGGTGTTCCGCGCGCAGGCCGAGCGGGACGTCAACGCCGTGCTCACCGCGCGGGTCCAGCTGGCCCAGCAGCTGGCGAAGCAGAACGTGGCGCCGCAGAACCTGCTGCGGCGCCTGGAAACACGCGGGGTGCGGGCGTCGCTGGCGCTGCCCGACGGGACGTTCCTCGGCGCGGCCGACCTGCCGGCCGACGATCGGATCCGCCAAGTGCGGGCCACGCTGTCCGGGCCGGCGCGCGTCGACGGCGCGAAGCTGACGCTCACCGCCGACGAGTCGCTGATCGCGGCGGCCGAGCAGAGCCTGCGGTGGGTGCTGCTCGGCACCGGTCTCGGGGCCCTGCTCGTCGCCGCGGTCGCGTTGCTGCTGGCCGTCCGGTTCGCCTTGGCACCGCTCGACGCGACGACCCGGCTGGCCCGCACGATCGTCTCCGGCGGGCGCGGCGGGCGGCTCGCGCCGGAGCGCACCGGCACCGAGCTGGGCCGCGCGGCCGCCGCGTTCGACTCGGCGCTCGACGCCCTCGAAGGCGCGGAGCGGGCGGCACAGGCGTCGGAAGAACGCACGCGCCAGTTCGTCGCCGACGCGGCCCACGAGCTGCGGACCCCTTTGGCCGGGATCCAGGCGGCGGCCGAGGCGCTGCTCCAGCAGCCGCCCGACGCGCCCGCGGAGCAGCGGGAACGGTTGCAGCTGCTGGTGGTCCGCGAGTCGCGGCGGGCCGGGAAGCTGGTGGCCGACCTGCTGGACCTCGCGCGGCTCGACGCGGGCGCGCAGCTCGAGCGCGCGCCGGTCGCCTTGCTCGATCTCGTGCGGACGCAGGCGGACCAGGTGCGGCTGACCGCGCCCGACGTCGTGGTCGAGGTTTCCGGGCCGGACACGCGGGTGCTCGGCGACCGCGCGCGGCTCACCCAGATCGTGGCGAACCTGACCGGCAACGCGGTGCGCGCGATGGACGGCCGCGGGACGCTGACCGTCGAGGTCACCGGGGACGGCGTCGTCGTGTCCGACACGGGTCCGGGCGTGCCGGGCCCGGACCGCGAGCGCATCTTCGACCGCTTGGTCCGCCTCGACGCGGCTCGCGGTGGTGAAGGCGGCTCGGGCCTGGGACTGCCGATCGCCCGCGGGTTCGCCCGTGCGCACGGCGGCGACCTGTGGTGCGAGGCGGCACCGGGCGGGGGAGCGCGCTTCCGGCTGACCGGTCTGCCGCCCGTCAGGTGAAGAGGCCGTCCATTCGTCCACTGTGGCCGGGCAGCACCTTGCCCGCGTCCGTGCCCAGCACGTCCTCGACCAGGCTCGCGTAGACGTCGCGGAAGTCCGTGGTCAGCTTGAGGTCGCCGTCGTCGAGGTCGGTCAGGCTCGGCTCCGCGCCGTGGAAACCGCCCTTCACCTTCGAACCGAGGACGAACACCGGGCCCGCGGTGCCGTGGTCGGTGCCCTGGCTCGCGTTGGCCGTGACCCGGCGGCCGAACTCCGAGTACACCAGCACCGTCGCCTGCTTGCCGCGATCGGACTTCGCCAGCCGCTGCGCGAACGGCGTCAGCGCGCCGTCCAGTTCGGTGAGCAGGCGCTGCTGGGTGCCGCGTTCGTCGGCGTGCGTGTCGAACCCGCCCAGCGACACCGAGTACACCCGCGACGGGACGCCCGCTTCGATCAGCCCGGCCACGACGTCCAGCTGCGCGGCCAGCTCTCCCTTGACCTTGTGTCCGTCCTTTGTGGACGAACCGAGGGTCCGCACGGCCCGGTGCAGGTCGTTCACCGATCGCGCCGCGCGTGCCTGCCAGAACCCTTCCCCGGCCTGACCGGCGCCCAGGCCTTCGAACGCCTTGCCCAGCGCGCCTTCCGGCAGCTTCAGCCCGCCGACGGGCAGGGACGCCGCGGCCGTCCGCTCGCCGGCCAGCATCGGCGGCAGCACCGGGTCGACGGACACCGCGCGCAGCGGGTCGTCGCCCGTCGCGTCGAGCCAGCGGCCGAGCCAGCCGGTCGGCACCGACGTCTCCGGCGACGCCGTCTGCCAGATCGCCATCGACCTGAAGTGGCTGTGGTCCGGCTTGGGGTAGCCCACGCCGCGCAGCACGGCGAGCTGCCCGCCGTCCCAGAGGCTCTTGAAGCCCTTCATGCCCGGGTTGAGCCCGAGGCCTTCGCCGAGATCGAGGACTTCTTCGGGCTTGTACGCCAGCTCGGACCGGGCGTTGAGGTAGGCGGAGTCGCTCGCCGGGACGACCGTGTTGAGCCCGTCGTTGCCGCCGTAGAGCGTGACGACGACGAGCACCCCCGCGCCCGGGTCGAGCGGGTTCTCCCCGGCGGCCGTCATGAGGTGACCCCAGTCGACCTGGGTGGCCCCGGCGGCGAGCGCCGCCGCGGCCGTCACGCCGGTCGCGGTGAGGAACCGGCGTCGGTTCACCTGCTGCACGATCGTCACCCGCTCACTGCGTATTCGGGGGCACAAGCGGCCACTGTGGACAGTTGACGGACATTCCCGGCGACGCCGGCCAGCGCGGCCCGGGTCCGGTCGGACCAGGCGTCGACGCCGAGGAGGTCCCCGATCGCGGCGACCTTGTCGCGCGCCTTCGTCACCGCGCCGAGGTCGGCGTGTGCGGTGACCTGCTGCGCGAGGTGCAGCCGCGCGACGCCCGCGGACGTCGTCAGCCAGGCCCCGCCCGCCGCCCAGCCGCCGACGCTGGGTGGCTGGAACGGCACCTGGCCCATCCCGCGCAGCCCGGTCAGCAGCTGCGCGCGGGTCTTGTCGTCGAGCTTCCCCGGCCGGACGCCGAGCGCCCGCAGCAGGCCGGCCAGCCACTCGACCGGCTGCTTGACCAGCGACGTCGCGCTGTCGTGGAACGCCGGCTCGTCGGTGACCGCGCGCAGCAGCGCCCGGATGTCGCGGCGGCTCCCGTAGGCGGCGACCAGCCGGTTGAGGACATCGGCGGGCGGTGGGGCCGAGGACACGAGCCGGAACCACACGCGCCCGGCGACGAACGCCGCCGACTCGGGCCGGCCCAGCACGAGGTCGGTGAAGGACTCCGCGTCGAAGTCGCTGCTCGCACCGAGGATCTGCTTGACGCCGTCGTCGTGCCGCTTGGCGACCAGCCGCGCTCCGTCGGCGTCGCGCTGGGCGGACCAGCCGGTGAGCGCCCGCGCCGCCTCGCGGACGTCGTCCTCGGTGTAGTGCCCGACGCCGAGGGTGAACAGTTCCATGAACTCGCGGGCGAGGTTCTCGTTGGGCTTGCCCGCTTTGTTGCTGTTGCCGTCGAGCCAGAGGAGCATCGCCGGGTCGACGACCATCGCGCGGGCCAGGTCGGTGAAGCTGCCGAGGGCGTGGTCGCGCTGGGTCCGGTTCTGCGCGAGCATCAGCCGCGGGCTGCGGACCTTCTGTTCACTGGTGGCGAAGTGCCCGTGCCAGAACCAGGTGAGCCGTTCGACCGACGCGACGTCGGCGGCGGCCATCCGATCGAGCCACCAGCCGACGGCTTGCGTGGCTTGGGCCTGCACCTGTTTCTTCGTCTGCTGTTTCGCGGCCTGGTCGGCGTTCTTGCCGGGCTTGTCCGGCGGCGGGCCGAGGTCGGGCATCGGCGTCGCGGCCGCCCCGGCGTCCGGGCCGGCGCCGAGCAGCCGATCGCGGGTCTCGGCGAAGCCCCGGTCGAGATCCCCGGGCCGGGGCCCGAAGCCGAGGCGATCGTGCAGCCGCCGGACCGCCGCGCGTTCGGAGAGAACCACCATGCCCCCGATCCTGCGGCGCGCGACCTGGTGACGGCGACCGGCGAGGGCGTTTCTTAAGGCGATCCACAGCTGCCAGCGGCCCCGAGCTCGTTCGCCGTCGTGCCGGTAAGGTCGGCGCCGGCTTCGACGGCCGATCCGACCAGGGGAGCGCATGGACATCAGTGACGAGGACTACCTGTGGTTCGCCGGCCGGGCCCTCGACGGCATGGCGGCGATCCTCGCCGAGCTGGGGGACGACCGGGCCAACCGGCGGCCACCGCTGCCCGGGGCCAACTCGCCCTACGTGATCGTCACGCACTGCCTCGGCGTCCTCGAGTTCTGGGTCGGCTCGCTCGTCGCCGGCCGCGCGGTGGAGCGTGACCGGGAGGCCGAATTCACCGCGTCCGGCCCGGTGGACGCGCTGATCGCACGGGTCGCCGCCGCCAAGGACCGGCTGCGTGCCGACCTGTTGGTGGCCGAGTCCGCCGCGCCGCCGCGCGCTCCGGCGCCCGTCAAGTACGCCGGGACCCCGGCGGGCCGGTCGCAAGGCGGTGCGCTGCAGCACGTGTACGAAGAACTGGCGCAACACCACGGTCAGCTCGAGCTGACCCGCGACCTCCTCCGCTAGAGCCGATCGGCGAGCATCCCGGCCAGGTCGAGCATCCACGGCGTCACGTACTTGCCTTCGTAGCGGCACTGGAACTGGGGGCCCGGCGTGAAGGTCCGGTCCAGCGGCACGCTCCGGTGACCTTCGCGGGCGACGCCGGCGGCGTGAACGGTGGCGCGGCCCGCTGGGTGGTGGTCACCGCGGTCGTGGCCGGGCGGTCGTGGACGTCGGCGGAGGGGCCGGTGCCGGGGTCGAGCAGGCGGTGCCGGCCAGTTTCATGACAACCGCGACAGCGGCCCCGGATCTCCCCATTTCGCCAACGCAGCCCGAAAACGGCGCACTACCGAGACCGGAGCGGGACCTCCCGGATCCGCCACGCCGCGACGACCGCGAGCGCGGCGACGAATGCGGCGACGGCGAAGATGCGCGACATCCCCGTCACCAGCGGGCCGCCGGCCAGCAGCGCGCCGAATGCCGACGTGCCGACCGCGCCGCCGATCGTGCGGAACATCGTCGTGTTCGCCGTCGCCACGCCGATCTCTCCGGCCGGTACGGTGTTCTGGGCGATCACCGTCATCAGCTGCGTGCTCAGGCCGAGCCCGGCACCGACGAGCACGAGCGCGCCGCTGGTGAGCCAGATCGGGGTGCCGGCGTGGCCGGTCGCGAGCACGGCGCACCCCGCCGCCATCGCCGAAGCCCCGATGATCGGGAAGATCCGGTACCGGCCGGTCCGGCTGCTCACCCGCCCGGCCACCTGCGACGCGATGACGACGGCCAGGGTCATCGGCAGCAGCAGCGTTCCGGAGCCGGACGCCGAAACGCCCTGCACGGTCTGCTGGAACAGCGGGACGAACGTGATCGTGCCGAAGCTGACCACGCCGACGACGAAGACCACCGCGGTCGTCAGCCGGATGTTGCGCCGCGCGAACAGGCTCAGCGGCAGGACAGGTTCGCTGCTGCGCCGTTCCACCGCGACGAAGGCCGCGAAGGCCGCGACGGCGATCGGCAGGAGCACCGCCACCGGGCCCGTGCCGGTGGTGAGCAGCAGCAAGCCGGTCACGGCGGTCGTGAGCAGCAGCGCGCCCGCGACGTCCAGGTGCACCCGGCGCCGGGGCGCGGACGGCACCACCAGGACGACCGCGGTGGCCGCGAACACCGCCAGCCCGAGCGGGAGGTTGAGGTAGAAGTTCCAGCGCCAGCCCAGGAAGCTCGTCACCAGACCGCCGAAGAGCGGGCCGCCGATCTGCCCCGCGGCCATCACGCTCGCCGTCAGGCCCTGGTAGCGGCCGCGTTCGCGGGGCGGGACCAGCACCCCGATCAGGGACAGCGCGCCGACGGCCAGCCCGCCGCCGCCGAGGCCCTGGACCGCGCGGAACGCGATCAGCTGCGTCATGTCCTGGGCGAACCCGCACGCCACCGAGGCGACCGTGAAGAGCGCGATCGCACTCAGGTGCACGCGTTTGCGCCCGTGGAGATCGCCGAGCTTGCCCCAGATCGGCGTCGAAGCGGCCGTCGTCAGGGTGTAGGCGGTGACGACCCACGAAAGCCGGTCGAGGCCGCCGAGCTGCCCGACGATCGTCGGCATCGCGGTGCCGACGACGGTCGTGTCGAGCATCGCGAGCAGCATGCCGAGCAGCAGGACGGCGAACGCCGCGCGCAGCCGTCCCGGGCTCATCGGCGGCGCGGGCACGTCGAGGGGTGGTGGGGAGACGACCATGACGGTTCCCCTCAGACGCCGAGGACGAGGTCGGCGACGCGGTCCGGCTGTTCGAGCTGCGGCTGGTGGCCCGCTTCGCGCACGACCGTGAACTCGGCGCCTTCGTCGTTCTCGCCGGCGAAAGCCGCCGCGAAGGCGCGTCCGTAGGACAGGTCGGCGATCCCGTCGCTCTCACCCCAGACGACCCGCACCGGCAGCCGCACCGATTCGAGCCGGGCCCGCAGCGCGGGGTCGTGCATGTACGGGTCGCCCGCGTACCCGGTCAGGGCGGCGGCGTTGCCCTGCATGGCGGCGAGGCGCTCGGGCGGCAGCAGGGACGGGTCCGTGCGGAACCGGTCGGGGGAGTGGAAGACGTGGTCGGCGAGCTTGTCCGGCGGGATCGCCGACAGGTCGGTGATCGGGTGCCCGTCGACGGTGATGCCGACGGCGTCCAGCAGCACGAGCCGGTCGACGCGGGACGTCTCCCCGGCGTCGCGGGCCGCCTGCTCGTCGACGCCCATCTGCGCCACGATCCAGCCGCCGACCGAGTTGCCGGCGACGAGGACGCCGCCAAGGCCGAGTTCGCCGAGCAGCCGCCGGAACGTGCGGGCCAGCCCGGGAACGTCGGTGACGCCACCGGCGGCCGGGGTGCCGTCGAAGCCGGGGATGACCGGCGTGAGCACCCGCGCGCCGCGCGCCGCGAGGAGCGCGGCCAGAACGGCGACCGAAGCCGGGCCCGCGCCGCCGTGCAGCAGCAGGACCGGCCGGCCGGCACCACGTTCTTCGACCCGGACGACCAGGTCGTCGTCGAGCCGGACGTCGGTGGTCACCGGCGTCTCGCTCGCGTAGGTCGTCGCCGGTTCCGTGTGGTAGCGGGCCATGAGCTCGGTGATTTCGTCGCCCCGCGCGGGCCGGCCGGCCTCTTCGGCGAACGCGCGCAGGTCGCGGAAGTACTGGACGTACAGGTCCGGGGTGAAGGTGTTGAGGATGACCGCGGGTTCGTCGCCCGGGTTCGCGAAGGTGTGCGGCGCGCCCGGCGGCACCATGACGAGGCTCCCGGCGGGAGCGTCGTGGCTCTCTTCGCCGACCGTGAAGCGGACCGTGCCGCGCACGACGTAGAAGCCCTCGTCGTGCTGGGCGTGCCGGTGCTGCGGCGGGCCGGGCGTGTGCGGGGCGACGACGATCTCGCCCAGGCCCAGCCGGTGCCCGGTGGTGCTGCCGTCCTCCAGGATCCGCAACCGGATCGGGCCGGTCATGGTGATCTCGCCGTCTTCGGGCCCGACGATCGCGATGCGCGTCATGCTGCTCCTTGTGAGAGTGAACTATCACGAGGAAGGTAGACCCTCATCTAGCGTTCGTGCAAGTGCACTCTTATGATGAGAGCCGGCTCGGGTCACGGAAGGCGGCGACGATGGACGGCGGACGGGTCAACCAGAAGCGGCGGACGCGCAACGCGATCCTGGCCGCCGCGACCGAGCTGGTCCGCGACGGCCGGACGGTGACGATGCCCGAGGTCGCCAAGGCGGCGGAGGTGTCCGAGGCGACCGCGTACCGGTACTTCCCGGACCTGGCGAGCCTGCTGCGGGAAGCCGTCGCGGGGACGCTGTTCGACCCGGCCGAGGCGCTCGCACCCCTGGCTGACCGCGTGGATCCCGTCGCCCGCGTCGCCGCCGCGACGGAACACCTGCTGCGCCACGTCCTGACCCACGAGGGCGCAGTCCGCGCCATGATCGCGGCGACGATCACCCGCCCCGCGGACACGGCCGCCCGGCCGGGGTTGCGCTTCGGCCTCATCGAGGCGGCGCTGGCCCCGCCGGCCGAGCTGGGCGGGATGGCCGCGCCGGAGCTGGCTCAGCTGAAGCGTGATCTCGCGGTCGTCATGAGCGCGGAGGCGCTGTTCGGGCTCACCGATCTGCACGGACTGCCGGCCGGGGAGGCGGTGGACAGCATCGTCCACACGGCGAGCGTGCTCACGCGGGCCGCCCTCGAGAGCTGAGGCCGGGGCCCGTCGGTTTGCCGCTTTCGGCCCACCGTGACCGTCGTCTCATCGTGGTGTGCCCGGGCGGCGTACTCTCGGACCGTGCAGATGCCGACACAGGGCGACAGTGAGCCGGTTTCGCCGGCCCGCTGCCGGGGTGCGGCCCGCGCGGAGCGCGCGTCGTGACCGCCGATCCGAAGGCCGCCCGCCGGGGTTACGACCACGCCGCCGTCCGCTACCGCTCCGATGCCGACCTGCTCGCCGTCGCCGTGCCGTTCCTCGAAAGCGGGCTGGCCGCGGGCGAGCCCACGCTCGTGTCACTGGAGCCGGAGCGGGCCGAACTGGTCCGCCGGGCGCTCTCCCCGGCGGCGAAGACGCAGTACCTGTCCACGGACGACTTCTACGCCCGGCCCGCTGCCGCGATCAGGTCCTACCGCGACCTGATGGCCGGGCTCGTCGCCGACGGGGCCGGGGGCATCCGCATCTTCGGCGAGATCCCACGCGCCGCCATCGACACGTCGTGGGACTGGTGGGCCCGGTACGAAGCCGCGGTCAACCACGCCTACGACGAGTTCCCGCTGCGCAGCGTCTGCGCCTACGACACGCGCACCACCCCGCGGCACGTGCTCGACGACGTCGCCCGCACGCACCCGTTCGTCGCCATTCCCGGCGGGCAGCGCCGCAACGCCGGCTACATCGACCCGCCGGCCTTCCTGGCGGACCCGCGGCCGATGACGCCGCACCCGATCCAGCACTCCGCTCCGCTCGTCGAGCTCGCCGACCCGGACCCGCCGACCGCCCGCCACGCCGTGCTCGGCATCGCCGGGACCGACCTGCCCGCCGGTGAGATCGACGACCTCGTCCTGGCGGTCAGCGAGATCGTCGACAACGCGGTGCGCTACGGCCGCCCGCCGATCACGATGCGGATCTGGGCCGACGCCGGCCACGTCGTGGTGACCGTGCACGACACCGGCGAAGGCCCCGCCGACCCGTTCGCCGGCCTGCTGCCGGCCGCCCGCCACATCGGCGGCCGCGGGCTGTGGATCGCGCACCAGGTCTGCAGCCAGGTGACGCTGCACCGCGACGAGACCGGCTTCACCGCCCGGCTCACCGCGGGCAACCCCTGGCGCCGCTGAGCCGGCCCGCCTACCGGCTCACGGAAGTCCGGTGGACGCGCGGGGGATGCGTCGTCCCGCCGTAGTGGGTGGCCCCGAGCGTCACGGCGGCGACGAGCACGGCGGCACCGCTGGCCGTCACGATGCGCGCCGGGGTGCGCAGCCGCGGCCGGGGGCGGGGGATGTCGGCGGAGGTGTGGGACAGGTTCGCCGTGGCCCACCGGTAGCCGTGGGCGAGCGAAAACGCCAGGGTGGCGCCGATGATGAAGAAGTCGGCGACGTTGAAGGTGTACCGGCCGACCGGGACGAAGTCGATGGCGCCGCGGACGCTGCCCGGCGCCGTGAGGTGGTGCAGCCCGAGGCGGTCGAGCAGGTTGCTGATCCAGCCGCCGATCGCCAGCGCCGCCGGCGCCCGCAGGAACGCCGGGTGCCGACGGCGCAGGAGGAGCAGCACGGCGGCGGTCAGCAGCGCGCTGCCGGCGAGGTCGAGCACCGCCCCCGTCACCGGACCGGCGTACCAGGCCCCGACGACCGGCCCGACCAGCGGGTTGCCGCCGAAGTTGATGTGCGCCCGTGGCACTTCGCGCCAGGCCCACGCTTTGGTCACCTGGTCCACGACGACGACCAGGATGAGGGCGAACGCGGTCCACGGCGGCCGCGAGACCCGCGCGCCGGGAACTGCCGCTTCGAGCCGGGTGGTCCCGGCGGTGCCGTCGGAGCTCATGGTTTCCTCACAGCCCGGGCTCGGCGACCACGGGCCGTGGCCCGGACGGGCGGCGACGGGGCTGCGTGGATTCGCGGGGTTGGTGAATACCCCACCGGCGGCGCCGTCAAACATCGCGTTCGGGAATCAAAGTGTCCATTGTGGACGTGAGGGGCGCTGCCCGGGGCCGGTGAGCCACGGCGGCGCGGTTCGAGCGGCCGCCGTGATCCTCAGTCGGCGATCTTGAGCAACGGCGCGTCCCGGGAGATCTCCCGGAAGCCGACGCCGTGGTAGAGCCCGCGGGCCCGGGGGTGTCCGGGCGCACCGAGGCAGGCGACGGTCGCGTGCCGCGCGCCCGCCGCCCGCGCCCGGTGCAGGCCGTGCAGCATCATCGCCCGGCCCAGCCCGAGGCGCCGGTAGCCCGGGTGCGTCCCGACCGGCTCGAACTCGACGGTCTCGTTCACCTCGTCGAGCCACAGGATCGCCGACGCCGCCATCGTCCCGTCCGGCGCTTCGATGAGGATGTGCAGGTCGCCGCGGTACGCCGGCGTCCGGCGGACGCCTTCGTAGGCTTCGGCCGTGTACGACGTCGGAGTCCACGCGTGCACGTGGGCTTCGACCGCGGCCGCCGGCCCGGCCTCGTCCGCGGTGCGGAAGCGGAATCCCCGCGGCAGCACCGGTTCTTCGATGTCGACGAGGTCCCGCTCGGTGAGCTGGGTCCACGACCCGGTGTCGCCGAGGGCGGCCGGGTCGGTCTCGTAGCCGTGCGCCGCCCAGCGCTCCAGCGCGAACTCGTCGCCGGCACACGGCAGCACGGTGCGCTCGAGGTTCTCCGCCGTGGCATCGAACCAGGTGATCACGTCGTCCACCAGGCCGGCGTGCTCCGGGTGGACCTGGTGGGCGAGGTACGCGCCGGTGACGTCTTTGACGGACCCGTCGGTGCGCCGGACCCGGCGCGGGAGCTGGGCCCAGCCCCACGCCACCAGCTCGCCGTCGGAGAACCACAGCCGTCGCCGCCAGCCGGCACCGTCGGCGGCGTGCCCCCGGCCCCAGTTCCAGGCCAGCTCGCCGTACGACGCGTCACTGTTCACCAGCTCCGGCCGGGTGGCGGTGATCCGTTGCGCCAGACCCTGCATGAGCTCGACGTCGTCGGCGGTCAGCAGTTCGGCGGTCACCATGGTCAGCCACTGTGTCAGGACGCGGGGAAGCCGTCGAACCGATTTCGGGGCAGTGTGGAGCGGGCTACCGGGTGGACCGGGCTACCGGCGTTCGGGGATGCCCGCGAGGACGGCGCCCAAGCTCGGCAGCCAGCGCTGCTGCGGGTCCGGCGCCGACAGCCACTCCGTCGCCGCGTCCACCCGGCGGGTGCCGACCGGCAGGGGGAGCAGCGTGCCCCAGGCCAGCACCTCGACGGTGCGGGGCAACTCCGAACGCGAAGGGATCAGGCCGTCGGTCTCCGCGAGCAGCGCGACCCGCGGGCCCTGCTGGGTGGGGAGGTGCATGGCCGGACCCTGGCAGCCCGTCGCCGCCAGCCGGGCCAGGACCGGGCCGGCGCTGAGCTTGGGCAGCGTCACCGCGCAGATCCCGTTCTCCAGCGCCAGGAACGGGTGGACGCCGCGCCACTTCACCGGCCAGCCGAACAGGCGGCCGTAGAAGGCGTCGACCCGGTCGCCCGCCGGGTCGCCGGTCACGGTGGTGCTCGTCGGCACCTGCTGGTCGAGCGACATCGTCGACGCCTTTCCGCGGGGTGGGGTGGGGCAGCGACCGCCAGCCTAACGGCACTCAGTGCCGCTAGCAAGGGCGGCTGCTACCGTCCGGCCATGACGGATTCGCCGCGCCGCGCGCCGGCCACCCGGGTCGGGGCGACCCCCGCGGGCCGGCGGCAGCTGCGCCGCGCCCTCGCCTCCGCGGCCGTGGACCTGTTCGCGGCCAACGGTTACGAGGCCACCACCGTGGACGACATCGCGGCCGCCGCCGGGGTCGGGCGCCGCACGTTCTTCCGGTACTTCGACGCCAAGGACGACGTCCTGTTCGCCAACCACGACGAGATCGTGGCGGAGATGGAAGAGGCCTTCGCCGCGGCCGATCCGGGCCGCGACCCGGTCGAGGTGGCGTGCGCCGCGGTCGGCCTGGTGCTCGACTCCTACGCCACCGACCTCGACGTCTCGCTCAAGCGGTTCGCCCTGACCCGCACGGTTCCCTCGTTGCGGGACAAGGAGGTCGCGACCGTCGACCGCTACCAGCGCGTGCTCGCCCGCTACCTGCAGGCGCGCTACGAGGAGCAGGGCGACGAGACGGCGAGCCTACGCGCGGCCGTGGCCGCGGCGGCGATCGCGGCCGCCAACAACCACGTCCTCCGGCGCTGGCTGCGCACCGGCGGCACCGGCGACATCAAGGCCACCGCCGCCGAGGCGTTCGCGCTGGTCATCGACGCGTTCCGGGCTCCCGGTGGCGACGAGGCCACCGTCGTCGCGGTCCTGACGACGGCGACGCCCTTGCGCGAGGTCGTCGCCCGGGTCGGCGAAGTCCTGCGCGGCTGAGCACCACTGGCACTGAGTGCCACGGCGGCGGAAAGCGGTTTACACTCGATCGGTGGCGAAGCGGAAGAACGTCAAGCCGGCGCCGTTCCCGGAAGAGAACGGCGGAGTTCCGTTCAACGCCTCGGGCGTGGTGCGGACGGGCACCCGGCGGTTCGCCTTCGTCGACAACAAAGACCCCACCGCGTTGTTCGAAATGACGTTCGACGCTCCCGTGGAGACCGTGGAACGGATCCACCGGCGCCGGCTGATCGGCGCGGGTGGCCTGGGTGACCCCGAAGGTCTCACCCGGGCCGACCGGGACGGCGAGACGTTCCTCGTCGTGGCTTCCTCGCTGGCGGTCGCGAAGGCCGGGCGGCGGGTCGACGACGGACTGGTGCGCGTCCGGTACCGCCCCGACGGGGACCTGCCGGCCGAGCCGATGGACGCGTTCCGCGAGTGGCTGCTCGAGCACATGCCGTCCCTCGCCGCCGCCGGACGGCTGGAACCGGACGCGGGCGGGCTGAACGTCGAGGGCCTCGCGTGGGACGCGGGCGCGTTGCTGTTCGGCCTGCGGGGACCGGCCGTCCCCGGCCGCGTCGCTATGGTCCGCGTCCCGGTCGACCTGGGCGGGCAGTGGACGACCGGGTCGCTGGGGACGCCGACGCTGCTGTCCATCGGCGTCCCCCGATCGGCGGCGCCGCAGGGTATCCGCGACATCTCGGGCGACGAGCGAACCGGCGGCCTCCTGCTGCTGCTCGGCCGGTCGGCCAGCCACGGCGACGCGCCGTTCCGGCTCGGCACCTGGCGCCGCGGAGACGACAGCGTCCGGCTGCTCGACATCACCTTCCACCGGACCGCGAAGCCGGAAGGCGTCACGACGTTCTCCCTCGGCGACGAGCGGAAGATCCTCATCGTCGACGACGGCGGCGGTTACGCGGTCCTGTGAATCAGGAGAAGTACAGTTGCGACGCCGTGGCGTCCTGGACGACCCGGGGCCGCCCGCTCGCCGTGGGATCGGTTCCGAAAGCCACGTTCGCCCCGGTCCGGACGCTCGCCAGCGTGAAATAGCCGCTGAAGGTGAAGGGGTCGTCCGGCGGGGCGACCGGCGTGACGGAGAATTCTTCGGCGTGCTCGGAATTGTCCGCCGCGCGTGTGCCGAGCAGTTCGTGGCCCTGGCTCGACGTCGTCGTGCTCGCGTGCAGGAACCGCCCGGTTCCCTTGGCGGCGAGCGACTTCCCGGTGCCGAGAACGTCGAAGCACCACAGATCCGCGTCTTCGAGCCCGGCCGGCCGAGGCCGGTGGACGACTTCGAAGCTCCCCGGATCCGCCGGCACGGCTTCCGCGGAATCGGCGTGCATGCACTCGTTGGTGATGTCCTCGCGGACGTAGGCGCCGTCGGCCCCCGGCAGGCCGCCGCAGAGGTAGCCGGCGGAGGTGGCGAGCCGGAGCTGCTTGCGCACCGTCGTGACCTGGGTGGGCACGTCCGGCACCCCCAGTCCCGTGAGCAGCCCCGCCATCCGTTCGAGCAGCGGCTTGAGGACCTTTTCC
Organism: Amycolatopsis sp. NPDC005961; assembly: GCF_040629235.1. Taxonomy (NCBI): domain Bacteria; kingdom Bacillati; phylum Actinomycetota; class Actinomycetes; order Pseudonocardiales; family Pseudonocardiaceae; genus Amycolatopsis; species Amycolatopsis sp. NPDC005961. The sequence goes on from NZ_JBEXVF010000012.1 coordinate 165,598, forward strand.
TGGGTCCGGTGGCCGAACACGCTTTCGCGGTAGGCGCGGATCTGGCCGATCAGCTGGGCCCGGCGGCCCGGGTCGTCGCGCACCAGCTTGGCGAGCAGCCCGGCGGTGTCGAGCCGGAAGTGCCGGGCGGGCTGCAGGGTCTGGTCGAGGCCCCACGGAATCATCTTGAAGCGGACGTCGCCCAGTCCGGGTGCGGCGACGGCGTCCACGTCGTTGTACACGTAGGTGTTGTTGGTGTTGCGGGAGTAGCCGTCCCAGTGCTTGAGGAAGAACTCCATCGCGTAGACCTTGACGAACTGGTCGAGGTCGAACACCTCGCTCGCGCCCGCCAGCCCGTGCGCGGCGATGTGGTCGATGGCCAGGCGCAGGTCGGCCTTGTCCTCGAACTCCGACAGCGGTTCCACGCCGATGAGATCGAACCGCTTGCCAACGAAGTCGTCCTGGTGTTCGAGCTCGTACAGATTGCCTTTCCGGTGCTTGAAATTGCGCTCGATGTACCGCGGCATGATCGGCTCGACGTTCACGAAGACGCCGGGGGCGGTGACGCCGGCGACGCCCTGGCCGATCGGGGTGCCGTTCACGAGCACCCGGGCGAAGTTGCCGCGGGAATGGGGGAGACCGGCGAGCTCGAACAGTTTGTAGCCGAACAGCTGCCGGACGAACGACAGGTCCTGGACCGAGTTGTTGAGCGTCAGGTACCGCGAACCGATCAGGTTCTGGACCGGCGCCTTGTTGGCGTCGAGGAACTTCCCGAAGTCGATGTGCAGGCACGGTTTGTCGCTGTTGATCGAGCCGCAGAAGGACTTCTTCTTGATCCCCACGTCGGAAAACGACGTACGGGCGGGGAACCGCATCCCGGATATCGCGACCGACGTGGCTTTCCGCCAGGTGTAACGGCTGCCGCCGGCCCAGTCGAAGTTGCACGTGCCGCCGGCCGGCTGTTCGGTGCGCACCGCTTCCCAGTCGGCCGCGGGCATCGTGATGTCGATCGTCAGCACATTTTCGATCTCGTAGAGGGAATCGAGTGCTTGCTGTTCCTGGTCGCCCATGCCGCCAGTGTACGACCGGGTTTCCGTGATCGGGCGCGCGGAAAATTCAGCAATGAATTTTATGGTCGCGCTGTTTCCGGTGGCTGTTTCACCCGGCTCGGTGGACGGCGGTGATGCCGGCGAGCACGAGGTCCACCCCGGCGAGGAACTGCTCGCGGTCGTCGTGCCCGCGCTGCTCGGCCGCGATCTCCCGCATGAACGGGTATTCCTGCGCGTCCAGCTCCTCCCAGGCGTCCGACACCGCGTCGAGGAACTCGGCCCGGTTCGTGTGTGCCGCGCTCTGCGCGTTCGCCGCGTTCTGGCCCGCGGCGCCGAGGATGTAGCTGACCAAGGCCGACGTCGTGGTGAACCGGTGTCCCGCGGGCACGCCCAGCGACCGGACCCGCCGGCCGATCGCCTCGAAGATCCGGGGCGTCACCGAGCCCGACGGGCTGCGGGAGAACTGCAAGGCGAGCTGCGTCGCCAGCCACGGGTGCCGCTCGATCGCCTCGAACAACCCGAGCGCGACCGCGCGGATCTCGTCGGGCGGCGAGCCGGGGGAGCCGACCGCCAGCGCCGCGGCGACGACGCCGTCGGTGGCCGCGGCCAGGAGCTCGTCCTTGTTCGCCACGTGCCAGTAGATCGCTCCCGCCCCGGTCTCGAGGCGTTCGGTCAGCGTCCGGAACGTCAGCCCGGCCTCGCCGCCCGCGTCGAGCAGCTCGACCGCCGCCTCGACGATCCGGTCCCGGCTGAGTGCTTCGGTGCGCCGGCGGGTGCGTGGTGTCATGCCTCATCTTGACATGTCTGGAACGCTGTTCCAATATGGAATGACATTCCATAAGGAGGCATCATGAACGTCACGATCATCGGAGCCGGTCTCGGCGGGCTCGTCCTCGCCCGCGTCCTGCACGTCCACGGCATCGCGGCCACCGTCTACGAGGCCGAAGCGTCCCCGGCCGCCCGCAAGCAGGGCGGCCTGCTCGACATCCACGAAAAGACCGGTCAGGTCGCCCTCGAAGCGGCCGGCCTGACCGACGGGTTCCGCGGGCTGATCCTGGAAGGGCACGAGGCCACCCGGATCCTCGACCGCGACGGCTCGGTCCTCTACGACGAGCCCGACGACGGCACCGGAGGCCGCCCCGAAGTGCCGCGCGGCGAGCTGCGGCAGCTGCTGCTCGACTCGCTGCCGGATGGCACCGTCCACTGGGGACACAAGGTCACCGGCGTCCGCGCGCTGGGCGGCGGCCGGCACGAGGTGACCTTCGCCGGCGGCGCGACCGTCACCACGACCCTGCTGGTCGGCGCGGACGGCGCCTGGTCGAAGGTCCGGCCGCTGCTGTCGGACGCCGTGCCCGAGTACATCGGGCGCTCGTACGTCGAGACCTTCCTGTACGACAGCGACACCCGGCACCCGGCCGCCGCGAAAGCCGTCGGCGGCGGGGCCCTGCTCGCGCCGGCCCCGGGCAAGGGGATCCAGGCCCACCGCGAAAAGGACGGCACGCTGCACACCTACGTGGCGCTGACCGAGCCGGTGGAGTGGTTCGGCGACTTCACCGACGCGGCCGCCGCCGTCGAGCGGACCGCGCGCGAGTTCGAAGGCTGGGCTCCCGAGCTGACCGCGCTGATCACCGACGGCGACACCGCACCGGTGCTGCGCCCGCTCCACACCCTGCCGGTCGAGCACCGGTGGGACCGCGTCCCGGGCGTGACGCTGGTCGGCGACGCCGCCCACCTCGCCACCCCGAACGGCGAAGGCGCGAACCTCGCCATGCTCGACGGCGCCGAGCTGGGCAAGGCCCTGGCCGCACACGACGACGTGGAGACCGCCCTGGCCGAGTTCGAGCGGGCGATGTTCCCCCGGAGCGCCGAGTCGGCCGCCGACGGCAACGAGCTCCACGAACTCCTCTTCGGCGACGACTCACCCCGCGGCCTGCTCGCCATGTTCGCCCCGGAAGGTCGGTGAACCCGCGCGAACGCCGTCACCCCGGCGTCGGTGCTCACCGCGGCCGCGGAGAGCACCTCGGCGGCCGCCGCGCCGATGCTGCCCGTCCCCGTCATCCCAGGGGTTAGCCTGCACTGCCGCTGTCCGATGTGGACGGCGCTCGCCGAAGTGGCCCACGCGGTCGACGAGCTGGGCGGTGACGGCGTGACGATCGAGACCAACGCGGGCGGGCGCTACCTCGGCGACCCGGCCTTCGCTCCACTGTGGACGGAACTGGAACGCCGCCGGACGCCGGTGTTCGTCCACCCGACGTCGCCGCCGCACGCCGGGGCGATCGCGCTCGGTCGGCCGCGGCCGAGGCTGGAGTTCCTCTTCGACACCGCCCGGGCCGGGAGCGACCTGGCCTTCACCGGAACTCTCCGGCGATACCCCGCGGATCCCGTGGATCTTCACCCACGGCGGCGGCGTGCTGCCGCCGGTGGCCGAACCTCTGGAGCTGTTCCGCACCGCGTCGGCCGGGAACGCGGGCGGCCCGACGGTCCCAGAGCAGGTCGCGACCTGTGGTTCGACATCGCGGGAACGTCTTTCCCGCACCAGGTTCCGGCGTTCGAGCGCGCGTTCGGCACCCGGCGGCTGCTGTACGGCAGCGACTTCTGCTGGACCCGGTCGGCGCTCAGCTGGCGACCATCGACGCGGCCGTCCAACTGACCGGGACCACGTGGCGGGAGCTCACCACCTGCGCCGCCTCTTCCCGTGGCTCGCCGGTCCGGGCTCAGAGTAGTTCGCGGCCGGCGCGGAAGAACGCCGTCACCTCGCCGTCGAGGTCGCGCAGCGGGCGGGCGGCCCCGAACGGCGCGTTCCAGAACTCGCCCTCGCGTGCCTCGAACGGGCCGACGTACGCGTAGGGCTCGCCCAGGTAGCCGTCGCCGGGGGAGACGCCGTAGTTGACCTCGTCGAGGACGATCGCGACGTCGAAGTGCTCCGGCCACAGCACCGGCGTGCTGCCCGGGGCGAACGCGCGCAGCGCCCGGTCCCCGGTGGCGAAGGCCGCGAGGAGGCTCTTCAGCGCGTCCGCGGCGAAGGTGATCGTCTCCTCGGGGCGGACTCCGGGACCGCCGGAGTAGACGCCCGCGGGCTCGCCCGCCTCGAGCCCGGCCTCCGCCGCGACGTCGGCGTAAGTGCGCCCGGCCAGCGGCATTCGGGCGGAGTCCGTCACGAGCTCGGCGCCTTCGACGCGCAGCGCGGGTCCGGCGACGGTCGCGAAACCACCTTCGGCCACCTGGAGCTCGATGCGCTCGGTCGCGCGGTGCTGCGGGCCGGCCAGCAGCAGTTCCGCGACGCCGTGCAGTGATCGCCGAGTCGGTTCCCAGTCCATCCCGGAGACGTTACCGGGCGACCTGCCCCGGAGCCGCCGGCACCGCGTTCGCCTCCCGCAGGGTCGGGCGCAGCGCGAGGACGACCGCCGTCGTGACCACCAGGTGCATGAGCATCAGCCCGACGACGTTCGCGGCGGTGGCCCCGGCGTTGAGGATCAGCAGGTCCGGCACCCAGGTCAGGACGAGGACCGCGGGGACGACGACGCGCAGCGCCTTCGGGGCCCGGCGGGCGATCAGGATCCAGCCGGCGGTGCCGAGGAGCAGTCCGAGCACGGTCGCCGGCAGGTAGGACGCGGCGTTGAGGCCCATGCCGATCCCGCCGTCGTCGAGCGAGGACGCCGTCAGCGCGATGGCGGTGTTGACGGCGGCGGCCGCCACGACGGCGACCCCCAGGCGAAGGGCCGTGGCGGGCGTCCGGGTGGCGGTGGTGGTCATCGCTCCTCCTTGGGTTGCGTGTTAAACCCAAAGGTAGGTCGAGTTGCGTGTTAAAGTCAAGCGTGGGCGAGCAGGAAACCGAGGAGCCGTTCGACCGGCTCGGCAAAGAAGAGCGGCGTGTGTGGATCAACCTGGCGAAGGTCCTGCTCACGCTGCCGGGCGCGCTGGAGAGCCAGCTGCTTCGGGACGCCGACCTGACGCTGCTGGGCTACATGATCCTGGCGCGGCTTTCGGTCGTGCCGGGGGAAAGCCTGCGGATGAGCGAGATCGCGGAGATGGCCAACGGGTCGCTGCCGCGGATTTCGCACGCGGTGGCCCGGATGGAGGATCGCGGGTGGGTGACGCGGAAGGTGTGCACCGGCCAGGGCCGCCGGTTCACGACCGCGACCCTGACCGACGCCGGCCGCGCGCACCTCGCGGACGCGTCGCCCGCGCACGTGGCGAACGTGCGGCGCCTGGTGGTCGACCCGCTCGGCGACGACTTCCTGCGGCTCGGGGACGCCGTCGAGCGGATCGTCGAGAACCTCGGGCTGCCCACCGAAGTCCTCAAACGGCCGAAAGCCTGACCGGCGACCGCGCCGGCCAGGCCCCGTCAGCGCGGCGTCACGACCGGAGGACGAACCCGGCGACGTCGGTGCCCAGCTGCCGCCCGGCTTCGTGGTCGAGCCGGGTGTGGACGCCCGCGACGATGCGGCTCAGGCCCGCCTCGTCGGCGACGTCCTGGAACGTCGCGAACCGCCGGACCACGCCCGGCAGCGCTTCGGACGTCACGTCCAGGGCCCACCGAGGCCCGTACTCTCCCCGCAGCACCAGGGCACCCGCCTGCGAGACGACGCTGTGCGCGCCCGGGTACGCCGGGTCCGCCGGGGTGGTCGCCAGGCTCGACCAGTCCGGGACGCCGTCCGTCGCCGGGTTCCCGTCCTCGCCGGCCAGGCGGATCGCGGTGATCGGCCGCCAGATCCGGTAGTGGTACTTCGCCTCGTAGAACGCGATCACCGCGTCCGCGAACGCCAGGTTCAGCCGCGCGAACACCCGCGCCGCGACCAGCAGGCCGCTCCGGGAACCGCCGACGACCGACTGGGCGATCTCGTTCCAGTAGTTCCAGATCGGCGCGGCCCAGAACCGCGCCCGCTGGGTCTCGTCGGCGGTGCGGGTGGTGCTGGTGTCGCGCCCGGCCGCCGCGACTTCGCGCACCGCCTTCGCGTAGCGGGCGCCGCCCAGCGCGGGGTAGGGCGCCGGCCGGAACCGGCTCGCCCGGTCGAGCACGAACGGCGTCACCGCGGCCCAGTGGGTGAACGCGGCGGGCGCGAACGCGGGCGGGGACGGCCGGTACTGCCCGGGTGCCGTCCCCGGCGGCAGCACCGGCGGGACCGCGGCCGAACCGTCGTCGGCGCGCAGGCCCAGCAGCAGCCGGGCGACCAGGCGCCCGGCCCGCACCCCGCCCTCGCGCCGCGCCGGATCCACCGCGGCGAGCTGTCCCGCCAGCAGGCTGCCGAACTCGCCGGCCCGGGTGGGGTACAGCGCGGCCAGGACGTCGTGCGCGGACTGAGCGGCGGCGGCTTCCGGGGCCGCCGCACCCGGGACGTCGACGGTGAACAGGTAGGGCCGCCCGGTCCCGGCCGTCGCGACGACCGCGTCGTGGATCGCCGCGTGCAGCAGGGCGAAGGCGCGGGTCGGGTGCACGGTCGCGGGCTGGAGACCGGCCGTGCGCACGGTGGCCAGCAGCTCGCGGTTCCAGGCGACGACGACGTCCGCGCCGCCGCGCCGGGCCGGGGCCGCGGTGGCCGTCGACCGCATGCCGGTGGTGGCGAGCACGGCGGCGGCCGTCCCGCCGGTGACGAACAGGTGCCGGCGCGACATCGATGTGGTCATTTCTCTCCCCGGGTAACTGGATGGTCCACTTGCCGATACGCCCGCCGGTTACGGCGTAACCCCGTCGCGTATCCCTCAAGTGGCGAGAAGAATCGGCAGGGGAGAAGGCGGGCGGTGCCGGTGGCACAGCGGTTCCGGCGCAGACGCGCCGAAGGGGACGACGCGGGCGAAGCGCCCCGCGCGCGGCTGCACGCGGTCGGCGCGGACGTCTACCCGGACTGGGAGGCGGTCTACCGCGACAACGTCGACCGCGTCTACCGGCTGATGTTCTCGAAGGTCGGCAACCGGCCCGACGCGGAGGACCTCACCACGGAGGTCTTCCTGACGGCGTTGCGGCCGTTGCGCGTCTCGGCGAGCGTGGGCGAGGTCCGGGCGTACCTGCTGGCCACCGCGCGGACGGTGCTGGCCGGGCACTGGCGGCGCACGCTCGGCCGGGAGATCACGGCCCTGGACGAGGAGCGCGACATCGCGGCCTTCGAAGCCGGCGCGATCGACCCGCGGACCCCGGCCCGCGCCGAGGCGATCCTCCGTCAGCTGCCCGAACGGTACGGCCGCATCCTGCGGCTGCGGTTCCTGCAGGCGTGCTCGCTCAAGGAAGCGGCGGCGGAGCTCGGCATCACCGTCGGCAACGCGAAGGTGCTGCAGCACCGCGCGTTGCGACAGGCGGCCCAGCTCGCGGAAGGGACGGAGACGTGACCACTCGAGGCGTCCGCCGGTACGTCAAGGACCTCCTGCGCCGGCGCCGGCCGCGCCCGTTCGAGGCCGGCCCCGGTGACGAAGCCGAGCTGCGGACCGCGGTGCTGCTGCGTGCCGCCCGGCCGGGAGCCGGAGCGGCGAGCGAGGAGTTCGTCGCCGGGCTGCACCGGCGGCTCGCCCAGGAGCTCGGGGAACCGGCGCCCGGGCGCGGCGGCACCCGCCGCCGGTTCATCCAGGTGTCCTCGGCCGCGGCGGTGGCGGCCGCGGCGGGCGCCGGCGTCGAGTACCTGGTGACGTCGGGAGGCGAGACGGCGGCCGAGCCGCCACCCACGCCGGAGGAGACGCTGCGGCCCGAGAACGGCCGGTGGCGGGCCGTCGTTGCGGCGCAGGACCTGCCCGAAGGCGGGGTGCTGCCGTTCGACTTCGGCGCCGTGGCGGGGTTCGTCCGGCGTTCGGGCGGGCAGGTCAGCGCGGTTTCGGCGACCTGCACGCACCTGGGCTGCCGGCTGAACCTGGACGCCCCGGCGCGGCGGCTGGACTGCCCGTGCCACCGGACGGCGTTCGCGGTCGACGGCGTGGTCCTGACGCACCAGCTGCCGGTGACGCCGCCGCCGCTGCCGCACCTGGTGGTGCGCGAAGCCGGGGGAGTGGTCGAGGTGCTGGTCCCGCCGGCCGGAGCGTGACCCCCGCGCGTTTCCTGGCAGGGCACCACGGTCACCGGCACCGGGTCGCGCTCGTCCGCCGTTCAGCGCAGGTGCGAGGCGCCGTTGACGTCGAGGATCGCGCCGGAGCTCCACGCCGCTTCCGGTGAGGCGAGGTGGACGATCGCCGCGGCGACGTCCTCGGCGGTGCCGACCCGGCCGAACGGGCTCTGGTCCCGCAGCGCTTCGCCGCCCGGGCCGGCGAGCTTGGCTTCCTGGCGTTCGGTGGCGACGAACCCGGGCGCCACCGACGTCACGGAAATCCCGTGCGGGGCCAGGGCGATCGCCATCGACTGGCCGAAGGCGTGCAGCGCGGCCTTGCTCGCGCCGTAGGCCGGGTGCTCGGGTTCGCCGCGGAACGCGCCGCGCGAGCCGACGTTGACGACGCTGCCCGGGCGGCCGTCCTCGATCAGGTGGCGGGCCACCGCCCAGGTGACGTTGGCGGCGCCGAGGAGGTTGACGTCGACCGTGCGCCGCCACACCTCCACCCACTGGTCGTAGCCGACCTCGGCCACGGCGTGGCGAGTCTGTTCCGTCGGGGCCTGGGCGGCGTTGTTGACCAGGACGTCGACGCGGCCGAGCGTCGCGATCGCTTCGTCGACGACCTGGCGCGCCGCGGCCGGGTCGCCCAGGTCGCCGGCGATGCACGTGTGTCCGGAGCCCGCCAGCTCGCGCAGCGTCGCCTCGGCGTCGTCGCGCCGGGTCGCGTAGTGGACGGCCACGCGGTAGCCGCGCGCCGCGAAGGCCACGGCGGTGGCCCGGCCGATGCCGCGGGAGCCGCCCGTGACCAGTACGCCTCTTTGCCCGGTCATCGTCCGCCTCCCGTCGACAGGGCCCGCAGTTCGTCGAAAGCTTGCGAGAGATGGATGTCCAGGCTCTGCGCGGGGTCGTCGATCCAGGCCTGGGCCGCGTGGTGGAAGGTCGCCCAGCCGGTCTGCGCGGCCAGGCCCGCCGCCCCGCTTCGGATGCCCCGCTCCCGCAGTGCTTCCGCCAGCGCGTCGGTGAGTGAGGCGTGCTTGGCCAGTTCGCGTTCGCGCAGCGCCGGGGTCGCGGCGATGATCGCCAGCCGCGGCTCGGAGAACGGGCGGTTGGCTTCGAGGATCCGCGCGGCCTTCCGGAACGCGCGCAGCAGGATCTCGTACGGCGTCAGGCCGTCGGGGGCTTCGGCCACCGCCTCGGTCATCGTGTCGCGCAGGTCGGCTTCGCCGTCGAAGAGCACTTCGCGCTTGTCCGCGAAGTGCCGGAAGTAGGTGCGCTCGTTGAGGCCGGCGCGCGCGGCGATCTCCGCGGTGGTGGTCCGGTCGAACCCGCGTTCCCCGTACAGCTCGAGGGCCGCCTGCTGGAGGCGGCGGCGCGCTTCTGCTCCGCTTCGTGGCACGAGCCGAGGCTACCGCATTCCGCCAGTGACTGGCGTCACGTTGCGCCAGTCACTGGCGCTACGCGTAGTGTCAGCGACTGGCACTAAGTCGTCTCGACGGGAGTCTTCGCATGCATGTCTTCGTCACCGGGGGTTCCGGCCAGACCGGTCCCACCGTCGTCGCCGAGCTTCTCTCGGCCGGCCACGCCGTCACCGGCCTCGCACGCTCGGAGGCCGCGGCCGCGCGGCTGGAATCGTGGGGAGCCGCCGTACTCCGCGGCTCGCTGGAGGATCTCGATGTTCTGCGCCGCGGGGCCGAGGCGGCCGACGGCGTCCTGCACATGGCGTTCGGCGGCGACTTCGCCGATCCGGACGACCTGACGCGGCGCGACACGGCGGCGATCGAGGCGCTCGGCCGGGCGGCGGGCAAGCCGTTCGTCAGCACGTCGGGGACGCTGGTCCTGCCCGGCGGCCGGGAGAGCACCGAACGGGATGAGCCCGACGCGCACGGCATCGCCGGCTTCCGCATCCCGGGCGAGCGGGCGTGCCTGGACGCCGGCGGCACGGTGGTCCGGCTGGCGCCCACCGTCCACGGCCCGCGGGACCACGGCTTCATCCCGATGCTCATCGCCACGGCGCGCAAGACCGGCGTCTCGGCGTACGTCGGCGACGGCGGCAACCGCTGGCCCGCGGTCCACCGCCGCGACGCGGCCGTCCTGTTCCGGCTGGCCTTGGAGGAGACTCCGGCCGGGAGCGTGCTGCACGGCGTGGCCGAGAATGTGACGTTCAAGGACATCGCGGAGACGGTCGCCCGGAAGCTCGGCCTGCCCGCGGTTTCCCTGACGCCGGAGGAGGCCGCGTCGCATTTCGCGAGCCCGTTCATGGCCCGGGTCCACGGCTTCGACGGGCCGGTCTCGAGTGCCGGGACGCGGCAGCTGCTCGGCTGGACGCCCGGTCACCCGGGCTTGCTGGAAGACCTGGAGAACGGCGACTACTTCGCGGCGCCCGCCTAGACTTCCCCTGATTCCGTCGGCGCTGCCGCGAGAAGTGGTGGGTACATGACATCCGGAGTGGGCCGGCGGCTCCTCGACTTCCTCCGAGAACTCGAGGCGACCACCACGTGGACGGTCGTCGCCGAGGAGGCCGGCGCCGGGTCGACGTGGCAGCTCGGCGGAACGACGTGGCAGGCGACCGTGGTCGTCGAGCCGCGGCGGTGGCTCGGGTTGGAGTTCGAGGCGCGGGACCCGGTGGGCGGCAGGCGCGCCACCTACGCAATCGACACCGATCTGTACGACATCTCGCGGAGCGAGCAGCGGGAATTCGCCGAAGAGATCGAACACGACATCATCGAGTTCCTCGACAACCTGAGAAAGGGAGCCGTCCTGCGCGGAAACGACGGGCCGGAGTTCGTGCTCGTCTTTCCCCTCGACGGTGCCTACGTCCGGGTCGTGCGGGGGCGCTTCATGACCCGTGCGTCCACGCATCCCGCACTCGCCGCCGCCCGGGCCGGCGGTGACCACGTCCCGGTGGACTGACCGGCCCTAGCTGTCGAGCAGGTCCAAGCGCGGGGTTTCCCCCGGTCCCACGGGAAAGTGGGCGATGAACGTGACGCCGTCGTCCTGCGCGTCGAAACGGGCGATGCGTGCTGCCTCCGGCTCGTAGAACACGTCGCCCGGCCGCAGTACCGACGCCGGTCCGCCCTCGATCTCGTACACCGCCGAACCGGCCTCGACGCTGCCGAACACCGGTCCATTGTGGACGTGCAGGCCGGAGCCGTGGCCGGGGGCGATCGTGATGCGGCGGATCTCGACCAGGTCGACCAGGCGGGGCGCCGGGAGCCGCTGCTCCAGCACCAGGGTCCGGCTCACCGGCGGGGCGGTGGCGGGTGCGGGTTCGGCGCCCGCGACCGGGTCGCCGATCTCCGTGGGCGTGCCGTCGGCGGGGATCTCTTCGATGGCCAGGTGCGTCATCGGCGAAGTGTCGGTCGCGCCGTGCCAGTGCCATTCGCCGGCGGCGACGCGGACCGTGTCGCCGGGCCGGACCAGCTGGGCCGGGCCGCCGCGGCGTTGCACGTACCCGGTTCCGTCGGTGACGACGAGGACCTGGCCGAGCGGGTGCCGGTGCCAGCGCGTACGGGCGCCGGGCGCGAACTGCACGCGGTCGACCTGAGTCCGTGACGGCCCGTCGGGGACGGCCAGCGACGTGACCCAGGCGCTGCCGGTGATCGCCGAAGCGGGTGCGGCGGTGCTGGTCGGCGGAGCGGGACGGACGTGCACGAAAGGACTCCTCAGAGAGCGGTGAGCAGGGAGAGAACGCCGGAAACGGCCTGGTCGAACGGTTCGGGTGCGGCGGCGGCGCGAGCGAGCACATAGCCGCCCTGCAGGACGGCGACGACGGTGGCCGCCAGCGCCGCGGTGTCCAGCCCGGCCGGCAGCTCACCCGCGGCCCGGCCCTCGTCCAGAACCTCGGCCAGCCGGGCCCGCAGGCGCCTCAGGGTCTCGTCGACCGGCGCGCGCAGCTCCGGGTCGGCGACGATGTCGGGGTCCTGCGTGAGCCGGCCGATGGGGCAGCCCTTGAGCACTTCGCGCTCACGACGCAGGTACGCGGTGATCCGCTCGACGGCGGTCCCGGGCGTGCGCAGCTGGGCCTCGGCGGCCGCCAGCAGCTCGTCCGCGCTGCGCCGCACGGCCTCCAGGGCCAGCTCCCGCTTGCCGGAGAAGTGGTGGTACATGCTGCCTTGCCCGGCGCCGGCGTGCTGCTGGATGGCCTTGGGGCTGGTGCCCACGTAGCCGCGTTCCCACAACAGCTCACGGGTGCTGTCGACGAGCTGGTCCCTGGTGCTCACGCCGAGCACTGTACATACCAGTAGGTACAGAAACCAGGGTCGTGCCCTCGAAACTCGGCGGGAGAACTCAGTGCACGGGCTGGAGGAGGGGGCGCGGCCGCGCGAGGACCGCGCTGACCTGGCCGTCTTCCGGGGACGGCGGCGTCAGTCCCGGGCCGGGCGTCATCACCGTCTCGGCGAGCGCCACCTCTTCGCCGCAGTGCCGGCAGGTGCCCGACTGCGCGACTTCGCCCTCGCAACCCGCGTGGACGAACACGCGGCGCCGCCCGCTCGGCGCGTAGTGCTCGTCGCCCCAGGCCGACAGGGCCCGGATGACCGGCCAGAGCCCGCGGCCCTTCGCCGTCAGCTCGTACTCGCTGCGCTTGCCGGGGCCCGGGACGCGGTCCAGCACGCCTTCGCCGATCAGGAACTCCAGTCGTTCGGTCAGGACCGCGCGCGGGATGCCGAGGTGCTCGACGAAGTCGCTGAAGCGGCGGACGCCGAAGACGGCGTCGCGGACGATCAGCAGCGTCCAGCGCTCTCCGACGATCTCCAGGGCGCGGACCATCGAGCAGGCCTGGTTGGTGTATTCGCGGGGGAGTGCCATGAGTCCCAGTCTGCCACAAAATAGTTCGTTCATCGAACCAATCGTGCTAGCCTTCCGGCGGAAGAGTTCGGTCACCGAATCAATGGAGTCCGCATGGCCAGCCGCACCGGAGCCGTACTCGTCGCTTCCGGCGGCGCGACCCTGCTCGCTCTCTTCGTCTTCACCGCGCCGCTCTCGATCGTCCCGGCCGTGGCCGGCGGCCTCGGGGCCGGCGCGGTCGCGACGTCGTGGATCCTCAGCTCGATGAGCCTCGGCCTGGCCGTCGCGCTGCTGCCGGCCGGCGCGGTCGGCGACGACTTCGGCCGTCGGCGCGTCTTCGTCGCCGGCGCCCTCGTGACGGCTGTGGGGTCCGTGCTGTGCGCGGTCGCGCCCGCCCCGCTGATGTTCATCGGCGGCCGGGTCGTCGAAGGCCTCGGCTCCGCCGCGCTGATCGCGTGCGGGCTCGCGGTGCTCGGACCCGCGTTCCCGGACGCCGCCGGTCGCGCCCGCGCCACCGGGCTGTGGGGCGCCTGCGTCGGTGCGGGCATCGCGATCGGCCCGTTGGCGGGCGCGGCCCTGAACCACGACTGGCGCGTGCTCTACGTCGTGATCACGGTGCTGTCGCTCGGGGTGGCCGTGCTCGGGTGGGTCCTGCTGGAGGAGTCCGTTTCGGCGCGGGCGCGGACGGTCGACCTGCCCCGCGCGCTGCTGCTGGGCGGCGGACTCGCGGCGCTGCTGGCCGCGCTGACCGAAGGCAGGCAGGGCTGGACGAGCCCCCTCGAACTGACCCTCGTCGCGGCGGCGGTCGTGCTGCTCGCCGCGTTCTTCGCCCACCAGAACTCCGCCGGCGGCGGGATGCTCGACCTGGCACTCTTCCGCCGCCCGGCGCTGGTGTCGGCGACGGCGGGCGCGTTCGTGGCGGGTGCCGGGGTGACCGCGCTGATGGCGTTCCTCGGCACGATGCTCGAGAACGGCCTCGCGGTCAGCCCCCTGACGGCGGCGCTCGTGGTGCTGGGCTGGTCGGCGACGAGCGTGGTTTCGGCACTGCTCACGCGCCGGCTCCCGGCCGCGCTCTCCGGCGGTGCGCGGCTGAGCGCGGGCTTCGTCGTGGTGGCCGCGGGGCTGGTCCCGCTCGCGTTCGTCACCCCGGCCTCGGCGCCGGCGGCCCTGCTGCCGGGCCTGGTGGTCGCGGGCTTCGGGACGGGCGTGGTGAACGCGTCGCTCGGGCGGGAAGCGGTGGCGAGCGTGCCGCCGCACCGGGCCGGCATGGGCAGCGGCATCAACAACACGAGCCGCTACGTCGGCGCGGCGCTAGGCGTCACCGTGGTCAGCGTGCTGGCGGTCCACGGCACGCCGACGCCGGCGACGCTGACCGCGGGCTGGAACACCGCGGTCCTCGTGGGCATTGCGGTATCGCTGGTGGGCGCGGCGGCGATCGCGGCATTGACAGTCCGGGCGAAGCGCGCCACGGCGGCGGTCGCGGCCTGACGGTGGGTGCCGCCCCCGCACGGGTAACCGGTCTTGATGGACACGAGGCGAGGTGGGCAGGCCTCGGCGGGGCGGACTGGCTTCGGTGCTCAGCGAAGTGGCTCGCGATCCGCAGGCCGAGCCGGACGCGCTGGCGACGATCACCCGGGCGGCCGTCGAGCACGTCGGCGGGGGTGAACCTGCTGGGGAACGGCGTGATCACCACGGTCGCGCCGACCGAGCACACCTGCGCGCGGCCCTGGGCGCCCGTGGCGTGATCGGGATGGCCAAGGGCATCCTCGTGGAGTGGCACGACATCGACGCCGAGCGCGCGTTTTCGATGCTGGTGCACGCTTCGCAGCACGCCAACCGGAAGCTGCGCGAGGTCGCGGAGTGGCTGGTCGGCCACCGCGGCGAGCGCCCCGACGGTCGTCCGCCCGCTAAGAAACGGCTCCTGACCGGGCGACGAGCCGGCCTCGCTCCGACTCGGGGAACCGGTCGAGCATGACGCGCAGCTCGCCGGCGGTGACGTTCGCGCCGAAGGCTTCGGCGCCCGGTTCGAGCCGGACGCCCTCGGCCAGGGAACCGGCGAGGAGCGGGTCGAAGCCCAGTGCGTCGACCAGCTCGGCCACGCGCGCCACGTCGGCCGGGTCGTTGCCGGCGACCGCGATCGCCTTGCGGCCCGGTGTTCCCGCGGGGCGGGCCTCGTCCTCGAGATCGTGGTAGCCCATGTGGTTGAACGCCTTCACGACGCGTGACCCGTCCAAAAAGGACTGCACGGTCTCGCTGGTCGACACGAGCAGGTCGTCGCGGACGCCGTCGACCTCCCACCAGTAGTTCATCGCGTCGACGACGAGCTTCCCGGCCAGCGCTTCCACCGGGACGGTGCGGTACTTGCCCAGCGGCAGCGCGAGTAGCACGACGTCCGCCTTCGCCGCCGCGTCCGGCGCGGTCGTCGCGATCGCGCCGGGCGTGAGGACGTCGACCGTCAGTGCGATCTTGTCCGCCGCGCCCGAGCCGGCCACGAGCACCTCGTGCCCGGCGGCGAGGGCGAGCCGGGCCAGGACCGTGCCGACCTTGCCCGCGCCGAGGATGCCGATGATCATTTCGCCTCCGAAAGGATGTCGCGCACCAGCGGGATCACCTTGGTGCCGTACAGCTCGACGGCGCGCAGACGCGCGCTCGCCGGCTGCGATCCCGAGCTGTAGATGAGGTCGAACCGGCCGACGCCCAGCTCCGCGACCGCGCCGGCGATCTTGCGGGCGACGGTCTCGGGGGACCCGATGTAGAGCGAACCGTGCTCGATCTCGCGGTCGTACTCTTCGCGCCGGATCGGCGCCCAGCCGCGCAACGCGCCGATCCGGTCGCGGATCACGCGGTAGCGCGGCCAGAACACCTCGCGCGCCTCGTCGTCGGTGTCGGCGACGAACCCGGGGGAGTGCATGCCGACCGGGTGGGCGGTGGTGCCGAACTGCGCGGCCGCCTTGCGGTACAGGTCGAGGTAGGGCGCGAAGCGCTGCGGCGGTCCGCCGATGATCGCCAGCATGAGCGGGAGGCCGTGGTGGGCGGTCCGGATGACCGACTGGGGTGACCCGCCGACGCCGACCCACGTCGTCAGCCGGCCGGACTCGGTCTTCGGGTAGACGTCGGCCTCCTCCAGCGATGGCCGCAGTTTTCCCTGCCAGCTCACGGGTTTCTCGTCGAGCAGCCGCACGAACAGGTCGAGCTTCTCCTCGAAAAGCGCGTCGTAGTCGCTCAGGTCGTAGCCGAACAGCGGGAACGACTCGGTGAACGAGCCCCGGCCGAGGATGACCTCGGCGCGGCCGTCGGAGAGGGCGTCGACCGTCGCGAAGCGCTGGAACACGCGGACGGGGTCGTCGGAGCTCAGCACCGTGACGCCGGAGGACAGCCGGATCCGCGACGTCCGGGTGGCGATGCCGGCCAGCACGGTTTCGGGCGTCGAGATGGAGTACTCGGGACGGTGGTGCTCGCCGAGGGCGATCACGTCCACCCCGATCTCGTCGGCGAGGACGGCTTCGTCGACCACCTGCCGGATGGCGGCGGCGTGGGAAAGCGGCCGGCCGGCGTCGTCCTCGGGGACGTCGCCGAAGGTGTCGAGGCCGAATTGCACGTCAGACACGGGAAGGCTCCTTCGCGAGCAGTTCGCGCACCCGCGGCGCGACCTCGCTGCCGAGCAGCTCGATCGTCCGGGCCCGGGCGGCCCGCGGCAGGTGCATGATGTCGTACTTGAGGTCGAAGCGGCTCAGGCGCAGGTCGCGCGCCACGGTCGCGATCTTGCGGGCGACCGTGTCCGGGGAGCCGACGAACAGGGTCCCGGTGTCCACTTCGGACAGATAGCGGCGGCGATCCGGTTCGTAGAAGCCGCGTTCGGCGGCGATCCGCGTCACGACCGGGTGCCAGTACCGCCACCAGGTCTCGACGGCTTCCTCGTCGGTGTCCGCGATCAGGCCGAGGGAGTGCTGCCCGATGGGCTGCGGTGACTGCCCGAACTGCTCGAGCGCTCGCCGGTACAGCTCGACGTGGCCGGCGAACCGCTGCGGGCGGCCGCCGATGATCGCCAGCATGGGCGGGAGCCCGTGGCGGGCCGCCCGCACCACCGAGTCCGGGCTGCCGCCGACGCCGATCCAGGTCGGGATCCCGCCCGGACGCATCCGGGGGTGCAGCGTCTGTTCGGTCAGCGGCGCGCGTGTCCCGCCGGACCAGGTGACGCTCTCCTCGCGCTGCAGCCGCAGGAACAGGTCGAGCTTCTCCTCGAAGAGCCGCTCGTAGTCGGCGAGGTCGTAGCCGAACAGCGGGAACGACTCCGTCGCCGAGGCCCGGCCCAGCACCAGCTGGGCGCGTCCGTCCGAGACGGCGTCGAGGGTGGAGAACTCGTGGTAGAGGCGCACCGGGTCCTGGGTGCTCAGGACGGTCACCGAGGTGCCGAGCTTGAGGCGCTCGGTCGCCGTCGCGATCGCCGCCAGCAGCACGGGCGTGGCGCTGTCGTTGTGGCCCTCGCGGTAGTGCTCGCCGACGCTGAAGACGTCCAGACCCGCCGATTCGGCCAGCCGTGCCTCCTCGACCAGCAACCGGACGGTCTCCGCGTCGCTCAGCGCGCGGCCGTCGTCCGTGGCGACCTCGCCGAACGAGTTCAGTCCCAGCTCGATCATCGTGGCTCCCTTGATTGACACGTCAATCATTCGCTCGATATGATTGACGTGTCAACTAGGAGGAAGCGTGACCCGGACGACACGGCGGCGTGTGCTGCCGACCACCGAGGAGCTGCGCGTCTGGCGCGGCTTCATCGAGACGGCCGAAGCTCTGCGCGCCGAGCTCGGCGCGCGGCTGCAGGCGGAGTGCGCGCTCTCGCCGGGGGACTACGCGGTGCTGCTCGCGCTCAGCGAGGCGGACGGCCAGCGGCTGCGGTCGTCGCAGCTCGCCGACGACATCGGCTGGGAGCGCAGCCGCCTGTCCCACCACCTCGGCCGCATGGAGAAGCGCGGACTGCTCCGCCGCGAGGAGTGCCGGACGGACAACCGGGGAGCCGAGGTGGTGCTGACGACCGAAGGTTCGGCGGCCTTCCGGGGCGCGACGGTCCCGCACCTGACGGCGGTCCGCGAGCTGTTCGTGGACGCGCTGACCCCGGAACAGCTCACCGCGGCCGGCGAGGTCGCGGCGGCGCTCCGGGCCAAGCTCGGCTAGAGGCCGTACGTCTTGCCGATGATGTCGCGCTGGATCTCGCTCGTGCCTCCGTACACCGTGGACACCACGGTCGACCGCAGGAGGCGTTCCATGCCGTACTCGGTCGCGTAGCCGTAGCCGCCCATCATCTGCATTCCGTCCAGCGCCATGGCCTTCGCGAACTCCGTCGCCTTCAGCTTGGCCATGGATGCCTCGCGCGGCAACGGTTTCCCGTCCGAGGCGTCGATCTTGCGGGCGACGTCGTGCACCAGCAGGCGGGTGCACTCCAGCTCGGTCGCGTGGTCGGCGATCCGGTGCCGCAGGGCCTGGAACGACCCGACCGGGCGGCCGAACTGCCGGCGCTCGCGGACGTAGGCCACCGTGTCGTCGAACGCGCGACGGGCGGTGCCCAGCATGATCGCCGCCAGGATCATCCGCTCGAGGTTCAGGCCCGCCATCAGCTGCCGCCAGCCCTGCCCGGCCTCGCCGACCACGGCGTCCGCGGGCAGCCTGCAGCCGGTGAAGTAGAGGTCGTTCACCTCGCGCCCGCCCATCGTGTCGATGCCGTGCACGGCCAAGCCGTCGAGGCCGGCGGGCACCGAGAACATCGTCAGGCCGTCGTGCTTGCCGCCGTCGGCGGACGTGCGCGCGACCAGCAGGATGTGCCGGGCGAGGTGCGCGTTGGAGCACCACGTCTTCTGCCCGTCGATCACCCAGCCGTCGTCGCGGCGGACCGCCTTGCACGTCAGCGCCCCGACGTCGGAGCCGGCGCCGGGTTCGGACATCGAGACGGCCAGCACGTCACCGCGGAGGAAGTCGCCCAGCACTTCGCGCTTGCGGTCTTCCGAAGCGAACTTCTCGTACGACGCCGCGGTGATCACCGACGTGGCGAACCCGCCGATGGGCGCCTGGTGGTAGGCCGTCGTCTCCAGGAACAGCACCAGGTCCAGCATCCCCTGCCCCGCCCCGCCGTACTCCTGCGGGACGGCGAGGCCGAGCCAGCCGAGGCCGGCCATCTTCCGGTACAGCGCGTCGTCGTGCGGGGTGGTCCGGTCGCCCACCTCCCGGCGGCAGAAGTCGTCGACGGCCGCGACGAAGTCGCGTTGCTCGGTGGAAAGGCTCACGAGTGCTCCCGGCGGTAGGCGTACGGGCTCAGGCTTCGAGCAGGGGGACGAGGTAGCGCCGGGCCAGCGCGGCCAGCTGCTCCTCGTCGTCGAGGTCGATGACGTGACTGGGGATGGCCAGGAACGAGCCGGAGACCCGGACCATCAGCTCGGCCACGACGTCGGCGTCCAGCTCGGCGCGCACGTTCCCCGCGTGCTGCTCCTGCCGGAGCTGGCCGGCGACGAACTCCCGCACGGTGGCCAGCGTGCGTCCGTCGTCGGTGATCATGGACGACGCGAGCAAGCCCGGTTCCGCGGCCATCAGCCCACCGATCAGCGGGTTGCCGCGGATGGCGCGCAGCGAGCTCACGAAGCCGAGCACGACCCGGTCGGCGACCGTCTCGGCTTGCTTGATCTCGACCAGGAACCGGTCGAAGTAGCGGCGGTACTCGCGGCGGACGACGTGCTCGACCAGCGTGTCCTTCGTCGCGAACCGCCGGTAGACCGTGATGCGCGAGAGCCCCGCGCGCTTGGCGACGTCCTCCATGGTCGACCGCTGGATGCCTATCCGGCAGAACTGCTCGTAGGCCGCGTCGAGCACGCGGACGCGGGTGTCGTCGGCGTCGTCGACCTGTTCGACGGCGTCGATGTAGGCGCGCTCCAGCAGCGACTCCGCGCCCGGGGCACCGATGAACGGCTGTTCCACGACCACCTCCTGATCCTTCCACTCGGGGGCTTGCCGGGGTCAGCACATCATGCTCTGATACAAGGAGGCAAGTCGCGTATCACTGTACCTGATTGTTCGAGCATCACTGTCGATCTCGGCTCCGGAGGAGAAGCGATGGCCAAGGACGAAGTCAGCCGGCGGCTCGCGTTGAAGCGCGGCGGGGCGCTGGGAGTGCTGGGCGCGGTGACCGTGACGTCACCGGCGCTGTGGACGTGGCCGGCCGAGGCGTCGGTCGCCCGGACCGGAGCCGGCGCGGATCCCCGGTGGGTGTGGGATCCCGAGGCCGACGCGCTGCTGGCCTCGGTCATCGACCGCGGCGACGTGCCGGTGGTGAACGCGCTGCTGCGGACGTGGAAGAAGAACGGGCAGGCCCTCCCCGACGGCCTGCCCGCCGACGTGCGGGACTTCGTCGAGCGGGCGCGGCAGCTGCCGTCCTGGACCGACCAGGGCAAGCTCGCCAAGTCGTTCGCGTTCACCGAGAAGCGCGGTCTCTACCTCGGGATCCTGTACGGCCTGGCGAGCGGGATGATCAGCACGGTCATCCCGCACGAGGCGCGCGCGGTGTACTACTCCAAGGGCGGCGCGGCCATGAAGGACCGCATCACCAAGACCGCCAAGCTCGGCTACGACATCATGACGCGCAACGCCTTCGCCGCCGACGGCGAGATGATCGTGACGTGCGTGAAGACCCGGCTGGTGCACGCCGCGGTGCGCCACCTCCTGCCGCGGTCGCCGGGGTGGACGGGCACCGCCGACCAGACGGCGCCGATCAGCCAGCGCGACATGCTCGTCACGTGGCACAGCCTGCCGACGACCGTGATGGGGAAGCTGACCTCGTGGGAGGTGCCGATCCCGCGCGCGGAGTCCGACGGTTTCCTGCACTCCTGGCAGCTGACCGCGCACATGCTCGGCATCATGGACGAGTACATCCCGGCGTCCTGGACCGAAGCGAACGCCCAGGCCGAGCAGATCCTGACCCCGGTGCTCGCCCCGACCGACGAGGGCATCGCCCTGGCCGAGATCCTGCTCAACCTGGGGTCCTCTGTGGACGGTGGCGTGCTGAGCACGCACGTGCTGGGCGCGTTCACGCGGTTCATGCTCGGCGACCGGATCGCGAACTGGCTGCGCATCCCCCGCGAGCCGGTCTGGGACCCGCTGCTCGAGGTGGCGTGGGGCCCGTTCATCGCGGTCCGCGAGGGCCTGCTCCCGTTCCCGCTGGCCCCGGCGGCGTACTGGACGTTCGACGAGATCATCCGCCAGGCGACGCTGCTGTTCCTGTCCGAGGGGAACCCGATCAGCATCGAGATCCCCGACGCGAACCGCCCGTCCTGACCGCCCGGGGCCGCCGTGGCCGGGCGGCCCCGGGTTCGTCAGTCCAGCATGGAGTTCTTCGTCTCCGGGGCCCACTTCACCGACACCACGAGCCCCACCACCAGAACCAGTGTCAGGATCAGCATCGTCGGTGAGAAGCCGATCCCGTCCAGGGCCAGCGGCAGCAGGAACGTGCCGATCGCCGAGCCCACGCGGCTCAGTCCGTTCAGCAGGCCCACTCCCGAACTGCGCAGGTCCGTCGGGAACAGCTCCGGCGGGTACACCTGGTCGAGGTTGACCGCCGCCGACATGGTGAACGTGAAGACCAGGAACAGCGGGAACAGCAGCGCCGTCGGGGCGTCCGGCCAGACCGCCATCGGGGCCATCGTCACGATCAGCACCACGAACGACCAGATCGTCAGGCCGCGGCGGGTCATCTTCGCGACCAGCCACAGGCCGCCGAAGCTGCCCAGCAGCAGGAACAGGTTCAGGATGCCGTCGCTGGTCGTGTCCTCCTCGCCGATGCCGATCTTGAGCAGCACCAGCGGCAGGAACGTGTAGATCGCGAAGTACGGGATGACCTGCGCGTTGTAGAAGATCGCGCCGAACGCCGTGGCGCGGCGGTACTGCTTGCCGAACAGCTCGCGGTAGCGCGCCCGCCGCTCCGGGCGGTGGGTGGCCACCAGCTGCTCGAACGCCGCTTCGTCGCCGTGCAGCCGGCGCACCACCGCGCGGGCCTGGTCGAGGCGGCCCTGCGTCAGCAGCCAGCGCGGGGACTCCGGGACGCCGATGCGCAGCAGCACCACGGCGATCGCCGGGAGACAGCTCGTCGCCAGCAGCCAGCGCCACGAGTCGCCGCCCAGGGAGACCAGGTAGTTGCCGAGGAAGAACGCCGCGACGTAGCCCACGGTCCACAGCACCGTCAGCGACGCCAGCAGCCCACCGCGGTACTTGCGCGGGACGAACTCCGCGACGAGGGTCGGCCCCAGTGCGTAGTCGGCGCCGATCCCGATGCCGATCAACAACCGCAAGACGAACAGCTGCACGGGATCCTGCACGAAGAACTCCGCGGCCGACGCGACGGCGATCAGCAGGAAGTCCACAGTGTACAGTCGCTGGCGGCCGATCTTGTCCGCCGCCCAGCCGACCAGCACGCTGCCGAGGAAGATCCCGATCAGCGCCGACGCGCCGAGCAGGCCCTCCCACACCGCGCCGAACCCGAGCGAGGACGCGATCACCGGCAGGGCGATGCTGATGATGCCCAGCTCGTAGCCGTCGGAATAGTTGGCGCAGAACGTCAGTGCCGTGATGCGCAGGTGGAACCGGTTGAGGGGGACGTCGTCGAAAGCGGTGACCGCCTCACTCGGGGAGGAAGAGGTCTTGCTCTGCGGCATAGTCTTCGAAGCCTTCCAGTCGTTGCCGGGCCGTGGCGCCGGCCGCGTCGGCCATCGCCTCGACCAGCGCCACGGTCAGCGAGACGACCGCGGCGTGGGAGTCGAACACGAACTCCGACGCGACGCCCGCGCTGAGCACGTCGTCGGCGAGAGGGGTCAGCGCCGTGACGGGCCGGTCCGTGATCAGGAGGGTGCGCAGGCCGAGCGCGCGGGCCTGCTCGAGCGCGGCGGCGCTTTCCCGCGGGTAGCGGGGGAGCGCGACCAGGACCAGCGTCCGCGCGCCGCACCGGTGGGCGTGGCGCAGGGAGTCGCCGAAGACGCTGCCGGAGTCGGTCAGCAGGCGGACGTCCGGGTGGATCTTCGTGGCCAGGTAAGCGAAAGCGGCCGCTTGGGCCGCGGAGACGCGGTAGCCCGCGACGACGAGCGGGACGGATTCCATGAGCCCCGCCGCGAGCGTCCGCAGGCGGGTGTCGTCGGCCAGCTGCGCTCGCAGGGCGCCGAGGTTCCGGACGTCGGCGTCGATCGCGTCCTGGAACTTGTTGCCGCCGCACTCCGGCTCGGGCTCGGCCGCCGCTTCCCGCAGGTAGCGGCGGAACCCGGCGTAGCCGTCGAACCCGAGCAACGCGACGAACCGGGTGACCGACGGCTGGCTGACCTGCGCGTACTCGGCGAGCTCGGCGCTGGTGAGCGCCACGGCCTCGGCCGCGTGGTCGGCGAGGTAGCTGGCGATGCGCCGCTGCGCCGGGGTCAGCCGGTGGGCGGTGAGCAGCTCGTGCAGCGACCGGGACACCGGGTCTCCGTCCTTGTGTGAATGAGTAGTTTCATGTCACCTTAGGAATGAATGAAAACTTGTCAAGAGCGCTTGTCAGGGAAGGTGGCGATGACCGACACCAACCGCATCGAGATCAGCGGGGCCGGCCTCCGCTGCGCCGACGTGGTGCGCGTGGCCCGGCGCAGCGCGTCGACGGAGCTCGGGGCCGACGCGCTGAAGAAGGCGGAGTCGAGCTATCAGCTGGCCGTCGAGCTGGGCGCCAAGCGCGCGGTCTACGGCCGCACGACCGGGGTCGGCGCGAACCGGCACACCGTCGTCGACCCGGAGTCGGCCGACCACCACGGCCTGCGCCTGCTGCGCAGCCACGCGGGCGGGACCGGCGACCCGCTGCCGGACGACGCCGTGCGCGCGGTGATGGCCATCCGCCTCAACCAGCTGGCCGCCGGCGGGAGCGGCGTGCACCCGCGGCTGCTGGAGGTGCTGCAGACGGCGTTGCGCGTCGGCGCGCTCCCGCACGTCCACTCGCGCGGCGCGATCGGCACCGGCGACCTCGCCCAGCTCGCCGAGATCGCCCTGACCCTGGCGGGGGAGCTGCCGTGGGCGGCGGGCGACCTCGACCCGGTCGCGATCAGCCCGGGCGACGCGCTCGCGTTCATCTCCAGCAACGCCGCCACCCTGGGCGAGGCCGTCCTGGCCTGGCACGACCTCAGCCGGCTGCTCGCGGCGAGCCACGTCGTCACGGCGCTGACGTTCTGCGCGCTCGGCGGCTCGGCCGAGGCGTACTCGGAGCGCGTCCACGCCGCGCGGCCGCACCCGGGCGCCGTCCACTGCGCCGCCGAGATGCGTCGCCTGCTGACCGGCGCCGCCGAAGGGCGGCGGCTGCAGGATCCGTTCGGGCTACGGGCGTTCCCGCAGGTCCAGGCCCCGGCGCTGGACGCCGTGGCGGCCGTCGAAAGCGTGCTGGCCATCGACATCAACGCCGCCGCGGAGAACCCGCTGATCGACGTCGAGACCGAGCAGGCCTACCACCACGGCCAGTTCTCGACCGCGCACGTGGCGCTGGCGTTCGACCAGCTGCGCGCGGCGCTGCACCACGTCGCGGAGCTGTCCACCGCGCGGCTGGGCGACCTGGTGGAGCCGGACCTGAGCGGGCTGCCACCGTTCCTCGCCGAGGGGCCGGCGGGCAGCTCGGGGATCATGATCCTGGAGTACGTCGCCCACGACGCGCTGGGCACGCTGCGGCACGCGGCTTCGCCGGTCACGCTCGGGACCGCGGTGATCTCCCGCGGGCTGGAGGATCACGCGAGCTTTTCGACGCACGCCGTCCGCAGCACGGTCGCCGCCACCGCGGCGTACCGGACGGTGCTGGCGTGCGAGCTGCTCGCCGCGGTCCGCGCGCTCCGGCTGTCCGGGGTCCGGCTACCGGACACGCCGCTGCGGGAAGCGTTCCGCCTCGCCGACGGCGGCCTCCCGCACATCCCGGAGGACCACCCGCTCAGCGCGGAGATCAAGCAGGCCGAACGGCTCCTGGACCGGCTGGCCGTGCTCTGATGCCCCGGCAGTCACGCGTGCTGCCCGCCGGAGCACGCGTGATGCCGTTCCGGACCCGGGTTCGCTCAGAGGCCGCACGCCTTGGTCAGCGCGGTGACCTGCTCGGACTTGCGCCGCACCCAGTCCGCCGGGCCGGTGACCAGGTCGTCGACCGTGGTCTCGCGCAGCGTGGTCGCCAGGGAGCCGATCGCCTCGCCGGCGGTCGTGCCGGCGGCGCGTTCCGCGAGGGCCGTCAGCTCCCGGCCGGCCTCGTGCGCGCGGTCCGCCGCGGCTCGCGGGTCGGCGAGGTCGGGGGTGGCGGTGGCGATCCGGACCGCGTCGGTGCAGACGCTGACCGTCGTGGCGGCGTTGCCGACGCGGTCGGCGGTTTCGGAAGCCGCGCCGCAGCCCGTGAGAGCCAGCAGGAGACCGCCGGCGATGGCCGCTGTCGTGAGTCGTTTCATCGGGTTTTCCCTTCGACCGGAGCGTTGCGCGTCTTGAGGAGGCTCGCGGCGACCGCCGTCGCGAGGATGAGGCCGACCACGCCCAGCGAAAGCGCCGTGGAGATCTTCCAGATCTCCAGCAGCAGCATCTTCACGCCGACCCAGACCAGGACCAGCGCCAGACCGAACTTGAGGTAGACGAACCGGTGCATGAGGTCGGCGAGCAGGAAGTACAGGGCGCGCAGGCCGAGGATGGCGAACGCGTTCGACGTGAACACCAGGAACGGTTCCTGGGTCACGGCGAAGATCGCGGGGATCGAGTCGACCGCGAAGACGACGTCGGTGACCTCGATCAGCACCAGCACGGCCAGCAGCGGCGTCGCCACCCAGCGGCCCGCTTCGCGGACGAGGAACTTCTTGCCGTGGTGGACATCCGTCGACGGGACGAGCTTGCGGAAGACACGCAGGACGACGTTCCGGTCGTAGTCCACCGTCTCCGAGCGGTGCAGCGCCATCCGGATGCCGGTGAGGACGAGGAAAGCGCCGAACACGTAGAGGATCCAGGCGAAGCTCGCGAGCAGCGCCGAGCCGGCGGCGATGAACACCGCCCGGAAGACCAGGGCGCCGATGACGCCGTAGAAGAGGATGCGGTGCTGGTGTTCGCGAGGTACGGCGAAGTAGCCGAAGATGATCGCGAACACGAAGACGTTGTCGACGGCCAGGGATTTCTCGATCACGTAGCCGGCGAAGTACTGACCGGCGAGCTCCGCGCCCCAGACCCACCAGACGACGGCGCCGAACGCGACGCCCAGCGCGACCCAGACAGCGGACCAGGTGAGCGCTTCGCGGACGCCGACGACGTGCGCCTTGCGGTGGGCGAACAGGTCGACCGCGAGCATCAGCAGGATGACGCCCAGCACGGCGGCCCAGGCCCAGATGGGGACGGTCACAGCAGACTCCTCCGGTTCGGTGGCGAACCGGAGGTCTTCCCGACCACCCAGAAGGTGGCGCCGGCACCGGGTCTGCGCAGAGACAGCCGTATTGACGATGCCGGACCGAGCGGGTACTCCCCTCCGTCTCCTCCAGAATGACGAACTGTGCTTCGTCTGTCAAGTGTGGACGGCTATGCTGCGACGATGGCCACGTGGACGTTCCTGAGCAACCACGCGCACGTTCTGCTGTGCCTGGCGGAGAACCCGGACCACAAGCTGCACGACATCGCCGAGCGCGTCGGCATCACCGAGCGTGGCGTCCAGCTGATCCTCGCGGACCTGATCGCGGGCGGCTACGTCGAGCGCGAGCGCGTCGGCCGGCGCAACCACTACACGATCCATCCGGAGAGCCGGTTGCGCCACCCGCTGGAGGCGCACCACCGGGTGGCGGAGCTGGTGGAGGCCCTGGGCCCGGAGCGTCCCCGCGTGCGAAGCGGCGCTAAGATTCCGTAAATTCGCGTGAACTCCTCCGCGTCCTGGCGCGAAAACCGGCGCCCGGCCGGAGCGGGCCAGTAGGGTCCGGCGTGCCCGGCGCCGAGGAGGAGCACGTGAACGGGAAGACCACCACGACGGACACCGTCCGCCTGGGCCTGGTGATCGGCGCGCTCGGCGTCGTGTTCGGGGACATCGGCACCAGCCCGATCTACACGCTGCAGACGGTGTTCAGCCCCGGTGACCCGCATCCGGTCCCGGTGAGCGCGGACAACGTGTTCGGCGTGGTGTCGCTCATCTTCTGGTCGGTGATGATCATCGTGACCGTCACGTACGTGCTGCTGGCCATGCGCGCCGACAACGACGGCGAGGGCGGCATCATGGCCCTCATCACCCAGCTGCGGCGCGTGCGCGAGCCGAGCGGGCGTCGGACCGCACTGGTGCTGGCCGGGCTCGGCATCTTCGGCGCCGCCCTGTTCTTCGGCGACAGCATGATCACCCCGGCGATCTCCGTGCTGTCCGCGGTCGAGGGCCTCAAGCTCGTCTCGGACGACCTCGACGCCTGGATCGTGCCGATCACCGCCGTGATCATCATCGGGCTGTTCCTGGTGCAGCGGCGCGGCACCGCGGCGGTCGGGCGGGCGTTCGGGCCCGTCATGATCGCGTGGTTCGGGGTGGTCGGCGCGTGCGGGATCGCCGGGATCGCCGGGCACCCGGAGATCCTGAAGGCGCTCTCGCCGACGTACGCGATCGGGTTCATGGCCGGGCACTTCGGCATCGCGTTCTTCGCGCTGGCGGCGATCGTGCTGTCGGTGACCGGCGCCGAAGCGCTGTACGCCGACATGGGCCACTTCGGCCGGCGCGCGATCACCCGGGGCTGGTTGTTCCTGGTCCTGCCCGCCTGCGTGCTCAGCTACCTCGGGCAGGGCGCCCTGATCCTCGAGGACCCGGCGAACGTCAGCAGCCCGTTCTTCCTGCTCGTGCCGAGCTGGGGACGGCTGCCGATGGTGGTGCTGGCGACGGCGGCGACGGTGATCGCGTCGCAGGCGGTCATCACCGGCGCGTACTCGGTCGCCGCGCAGGCCGCCCAGCTCGGGTACCTGCCCCGGCTGCGGATCGCGCACACGTCGGAGACCGAGCGGGGCCAGATCTACGTCCCGTGGATCAACTGGCTGCTCCTGGTTTCGGTGCTGACGCTGGTCTTCGCGTTCCGCAGCTCGACGGCGCTGGCGTTCGCGTTCGGCATGGCGGTGACCGGCACGATCACCATCACGACGCTGCTGTTCTTCTACGTCGCCCGGACGCGGTGGGGGACGCCGGGCTGGCTGCTCGGTGCCGGCGCGGCCGTCCTGCTGACCGTGGACCTGCTGTTCGTCGCGGCCAACCTGACCAAGCTCGTGCACGGCGCGTGGCTGCCGCTGCTGATCGGTCTCACGGCGTTCACGATCATGACGACGTGGCAGCGCGGCCGCCGGATCGTCACGGCCGAGCGCGAACGTCGTGAGGGCCCGCTGCCGGAGTTCATCGAGGGACTGCACGAAACACCGGTGCAGCGGGTCCCGGGCACGGCGGTGTTCCTCAACCGCGGCGGCCGGACCGCCCCGCTGGCCCTGCGCGCGAACGCCGAGCACAACCACGTCCGGCACGAGCAGGTCGTGATCCTGTCGCTGGAGACCGAGCCGGTACCGCGGGTACCGACCGAGGAGCGGGTGAGCGTCGCGGACCTCGGGCACGCCCACGACGGGATCGTGTTCGTCACCGCGCGGTACGGCTACATGGAGACCCCGGACGTCCCGGGCGCGCTCGCCCTGCTCGACCCGGAGCAGACCGAAGGCCGCCTGCGGCTGGACGAGGCGTCGTACTTCCTGTCCAAGATCGAGCTCCAGCGCGGCCCCGAGCCGACGATGGCGGCCTGGCGCAAGCGCCTGTTCATCGCGACGTCGTACATCACGGCGGACGCGGCGGAGTACTTCGGCCTGCCCCGGGACCGCACGGTGATCATGGGCTCCCACGTCGACGTCTAGATGTGATGTCCGGGGAGGTTGGTCAGCCGGGTGACCGGCGGCTTGCCGCCGGTTGAGCTGTGGGGTCGGTGGTGATTGTAGAAGTGCAGTCAGCCTGGTAGCGCCGCCCGGCGCAGGCTCTTGGACGGGTCGAACCGGGCGTAGGCCCAGCCTTCGGCCAGGGTGCGGTGGAAGCGTTCGATCTTGCCGTTGGTTCGCGGCCGGTAGGGTCGGGTCCGTTTCGGAATGATTCCCAGGTCGGTGCAGGTGTCGCGCCAGGCATGAGATCGGTAGGCGGAGCCGTTGTCGGATAGGGCCCGTTCGACGGTCACACCACGGGCGGCGAACCAGGCGACGGCCCGGTGCGGGACTGCGGTGGCGGTGACCGCGGTTTCGTCGGAGTGAATTTCGGCTTAGGCGACGCGGGAGTGGTCGTCGATGACGGTGTGGACGATCGAGGCGGGCAGGCGGCGGTCTCGCAGCGACCATGAACATCTTCGCCGCCGCGGTGCAGGTCCAGCCCTCTTCGACGATCAGGCGGGCAAGTCGCAGCCAGGTGCGTGGGGTCAGGGTGGCGTTGGGGTGGGACACGAAGGCCTCCGGTGGGTGATGTGGTTCCTAGACAGCTCCACTTCACATCCGGAGGCCTTCACCTGTCAGCGGACAGGCCGTCACCGGTCACCTCAACTCGGGACAACGTCCCTGGACATCACGTCTAGAGCAGCGGCAAAGCCAGCCGGAAGCAGGCGCCCTCGCCGAGGGCGGTCTCCAGTTCGACGTCGCCGCCGTGTGCCCGGGCCAAAGACCGGGCGATCGACAACCCCAGGCCCGCGTCCGCGCCGCCCGTTCGGGTGCGGGACCGGTCGGCGCGGTAGAAGCGGTTGAACACCTTCTCCGCCTGCTCGGCCGTCATCCCCGGACCTTCGTCCACCACCTCGAGCACCGCGCGGCCGTCGGCCGTGCCCACGCCGATGCGGACGGGCGTGCCGGGTGGGGTGTGCGCCGCCGCGTTGCCGACCAGGTTGGTGACCACCTGGCGCAGCCGGGCTTCGTCCGCGTCGACCGGGGCCGGGCCCGGTGGTCCGGCTCCGCCCGGCCCGGTCAGGGAAATCTCGCGAGAAGGATCCAGCGCCCGCAGGTCGTGGCGCGCGTCGCCGGCGAGGGTGCGCAGGTCCATCGGGGCGCGGTCGAGCTGGTCCTCGGGTGCGTCGTCGAGCTGGGCGAGCAGCAGCAGGTCCTCGGTGAGCGCGGTGAGCCGGGTGGCTTCGCGGTCGATGCGGCGCATCGCGTCGTCCACATCGGACGCTCCGGTCAGCGCCCCCATCCGGTAGAGCTCCGTCGACCCCTTGATCCCGAACAGCGGCGTCCGCAGCTCGTGGCTGACGTCCGCCACGAACGTGCGCATCCGCGCCTCGGACGCCGCCCGGTCGGCGAACGCCTCCTCCAGCTGGCCGAGCATCGTGTTGAGCGACGCCGCGAGGTGCCCGATCTCCGTGCCGGGCGAGGCGAGACCCGGGACGCGCCGGGTGAGGTCGCCGCCGGCGATGGCGGCCGCCGTGTGCTCGATCCGGCGCAGCGGCCGCAGACCGCGGCCGAGCGCGAACCAGCCGGCGGCGGTCAGCACGACGAGCAGGCCCGCGCCGGTGACCAGGCTGCTCACCCGCAGCTGGGTGATCGTGGCGTCGGCTTCGGCGAGCGGCGCGGCCGAAACCACCGTCCCGCCCCAGCGGACCGCCCGGAGCGCGACGGCACGCCAGCGCTGTGACCCGTCGGCGGCGTCCAGGTCGACGGCCGTCCCGTCGGCGGGGACCGTGCGCAACGCGTCGGACGGCGGCAGCGCCGCGCCGGGCACCCGCGAGGAGTGCAGGCCGCCCACCACCGCGCCGCCGGTGTCGAGGTAGACGACGTACGGCGTGCCGAACAGGCCGAGCGCGGGGTCGAGGAGGTCCGGCCGCACCGTGGGGTTCTCGGCGGGCGGCGGCCCCGCGGCGCGCGAGATGAGCTCGGTCATCGACCGCAGCTGGCCGTCGAGCCGGTCGAGCTGGAAGCGCTCCAGCCGACCGGAAACCAGCGTGCTTATGAGGGTCAGGCCGGCCAGCAGGAGACCCGCGGTGAGCAGGAGCAGCCGGGCGCGCAGCGACAGCCGCCTCACCGCCGGGGCTCCCGCAGCACGTAGCCGACGCCGTGCACGGTGTGGATCAGCTTCGGCTCCTCGGTGTCCACTTTCCGGCGCAGGTAGGAGATGTAGGTGTCGACGATGCTGGCGTCCCCGCCGAAGTCGTCGCGCCACACGCGGTCGAGGATCTGCCTCCGTCGTCGGTCACGAGGTAGTACCGGCGAGGTGGACGCCCCGCTGACTCTTCGGGAGTCTCCCAGCCGTCACTCAGCCAGCCGAGTTCGAGC
>NZ_JBEXVF010000013.1:0-191963 GCF_040629235.1 Amycolatopsis sp. NPDC005961
CGCCCGCGTCCTTGACGAGCGGGTCGAGGTCCTCCTTGGTGAGCCGCCCGCTGGGGCGCGGCAATGACTCCGGAGTCCGATAATCGCGAACGCCGCTGTCCGATTGCCCGGTGATCCTCGTCGGTGCTGTCATGAGTCGTCTCCCCGGCCGACCCTCGACCGCCGCTGCCGGGGGATCAACGCTCTGTGATGTTCCGATCGCAGATACTCCGGGAGATCCGGGCTTACCTGCGTTCCGTGCGACGCTGGGTAATCGTAAGCACCTCATGGCGCATCAGTCCAGATTTCAACGACCAATACCCCGTTAGCAGCAGCGGTCGTGATGTTCCCGCGACCAGACCCTGCACATTGCGATTAATCGGTTTCAGGATGTGCCGACTTCACCCGTCAGTGGAGAACGGCCACGGAAGCGGCAGTCACGGTCACGGCCAGCGACACGACGGCGGGCAGGACCGGGCTCATGGTGGCCGGCCTGCCGGTCCGCAGCACCCGTTCACGCCGCACGGCCACGCCTGCTAGCAGGGCAGATGTCACGGCGGCGAGCAGTGCGGGCACCAAAGAGACACCCCAATGGCGCTGGGAGGCGGCGTGCAGGAGAAGTACGGTGCAGGCGGCGGAGGCGAGGGCGGTCCGCCGCCAGGCGAGCCCGGTGCGCTCGGCCTGCGCGCCGTCGGGCGTGGTCACGGGATTACCGGCAGGGTGATGACGGTACTTCTGACGTCGTGATAATCGCGAAGCAGCGGTATTCGGGGGACGTGGTGAGGCCCGGCGGCGTTGCGTCGAATGGCTGGAACGGCTTCCGGCGGGGTCCGGCGGGCGTGTCCGGACGGCCTAGCGCCGTGTGCGGTCCGTGGCGAAGCGTGCGGCTTCGGTGGAGCCGGGGCGGGCGCGCGCGGCGGTCGTGAGTCGGCGGCCGGCGGTAGTCGGTTGCTCCGGTCGCAGGGGAGTCGCGTGGTCCGGGTGGCCTGCCCGGCCCGGGACGTGTCCCGCTCGCTCACGACACCACCAGCAACACCGCCGCCGCCACGGTCAGGGCCAGCAGGCCGCCCGTCAGGGCCACGATCATCAAGCTTCGCGGCAGCGGCTCCCCGGCTCGCATCGCGATCTGCACCCGGCGCCACCGCGGGTAGGCCGTCGCGGCCAACGCCGCCGCCAGGACCACGCACAGCCCGGCCAGCACCGCGCCGGCCGTGGCCGAGGCCGGGACCAGCTGGTGCACCGCCACCCCGCCCGCCAGCAACCCCAGCGCCGTCCGGAGCCACGCGAGGAACGTCCGCTCGTTGGCGAGCGTGAAGCGATAATCCGGTTCGGTGCCGCCCGCGTGGGGCTTGATGTCGTCCGAGGCCACGCCTCCAGACGCTAGCCGCTGTGCGCCGGCGTGGCCGCTCGGTGCGCGAACACCCACCAGCGCAGCACCGCGAACCGCACGAACCCGCCGACCAGGCTGGCCAGCAGCAGCGTGCCGGTCTCCTCCCACGACGTCGGCCGGTCGACGACGGCGTCGAGGATCGCCAGCACCGCCGAGCCGTACCCGGCGTAGAAGGCGAACGTCAGCAGGTCCTGCAGGTGCCGCTTCCCGGCGTTGCTGGGCCGTCCGGCGAAGGTGACGCGGCGGTGGAACTCCGTGTTCCCGATCGTCGTCAGCGCGATCGCGACCAGGTTCGCCACCTGGGAGCCGAGCTCGTCGCGCAGCAGGAGGAACAGCGCCGCCTGCACGCCCGTCGTCACGACACCGGCCACGACGTACCACGCGGCGTGCGTGCCGAGCTCGTGGTGCCGCTCCGGGTCGGTGGCGAGCAGCCGGTGTCCCGGTGCGCACCTGGTGGTGGCCATGATCCGAACCTACTCTGCGTTCACAAACTTGTGAATATGTTAAACCCGTTGAAGAAATGTGATCCCGGTGACACCGCCCGGGTTTGAAGTCCCCGACGCCCCGGGTAGGTCACCCGCGATGACGGGAGAGAACCAGTGAGTGAACCGGAGAGCTTGGAGCCCAGTGAAGCGCTGGACGAGGACGAACTGCGCGTGGACCCCCTCGAAGCGGGCATCGACCCGCCCGAGCACTGGAGCGCCGCCGACCGCTTCGGCACCACGCCCAGAGAAGCGCGCGAAGGCGAGCCGATGGAGCAACGCCTCGCCGAAGAGGTTCCGGACACCGAGCCGGAGCCGGTCCCGGAGCGCCCGCTCGCGGTGACTCCGGCCGACCAGCTCGACGAGACCGTCGAAGACGCGCCGGCGGACTTCGAGCAGGTGACGCCGGACGACGAGTTCCCGCGCCGCCACGCCGACCCCGATCCGCGCGAACAAGCGGACTACGCGGGCGGGTCCGTGGCGGACGCCATCCGTGAGGCGCGGCAGGGCTGATCCGCTCAGACTGCGCGCCCGAACGGACGCCCCTAGCGTGGGGCACCACAGTGCATCGGACCGCGACGAAGGGAAGGCCGAAAGATGCTGACCGTGACCGAAGCCGCCGCCGAGGCGATCACCGCGTTGACCAGCCAAGGGGAAGGTGAAGCCGGGCTCCGCCTGGCGGTCCAGAACGCCGACGGCGAAAGCGCCCAGCTGGCGCTGTCCGTCGCCCCCGAACCCGCGGCGGGCGACAGCGTGCTGGGCGCCGAGGAAGGCCCGAAGGTCTTCCTGGAACCGCAGGCCGCGGCGTTGCTCGACGACAAGGTGCTCGACGTCCAAGAGGACGAAGCCGGCGGAGTCGCCTTCGCCGTGCTGCCGCAGCACACCAGCTGACCGCCGCGGACGGGCCTTTCGCAGCGCCGCGAGAGGTCCGTTCGTCAGTGGGGCCGCCAGCCGCGGACCAAATCCGCGGCGCGCTCCCGCAGCAGTTCCGCCGCGTGCGCCCGCGCGTGGTCGAGCGACGGCGCGTGGTCGATCAACGCGCTGCTCGCGACGACGCCGAGCCGGGCCAGCCCCGCGGCGTCGAGCTGGATCCGCCCGGCCAGCGCCATCAACGGCACCCCGCGCGGCCGCGCCCGGTCCGCGATCCCGGCCGGCGCCTTGCCGTTCAGGCTCTGCTCGTCGAGCGAACCCTCGCCGGTGATGACGAGATCGGCGCCCGCCAGGGCTTCGTCGACGCCGGTCAGCCCGGCGATGAGGTCGAACCCGGATTCGACGGTCGCCCCGAGGGCGATCGCACCGGCGGCGAGCCCGCCACCGGCCCCCGCGCCCGGAATCCCCGAGACGTCCGGAGCGCCGCCCACCCGCAGCGCGTGCGCCCACCGGCCGAGCGCCTCGTCGAGCAGCCGCACCTCCGACGGCCCCGCGCCCTTCTGCGGCCCGAACACGGCCGCCGCGCCCGAGGGGCCCAGCAACGGGTTCGTGACGTCGGTGGCGACCGCGACGCGCACGCCGTCGAGACGCTCCCGCACCGGCGTCAGCTCGGTCGACGCCACCCGCGAAAGCGTGCCGCCGCCGAGGCCGACCGGCGCGCCGAACGCGTCGAGCACGCCGGCGCCGAGCGCGCTGAGCATCCCGGCACCGCCGTCGGTGCTGGCCGTGCCGCCGACCGTCAGGACGAGCCGGCGAGCGCCGTGCACCAGCGCGTCGGCGAGCAGCTCCCCGACGCCCCAGGTGTGCGCGCTCAGCGCGGTTTCCGGGCTGGGCTCGACGAATTCGATCCCGCACGCCCGCGCCGATTCGACGTAGGCGGTGCCGTCGAGCACCGCGTAAGAAGCCTTGACCGCCTCCTCCAGCGGCCCGCGGACCGTCAACCGGACGATGCGCGCGCCCGCCGCTTCGAGGACGTCGAGGGTGCCTTCGCCGCCGTCGGCGACCGGGCAGGTGACGATCTCGGCGTCCGGCAAGGCGTCTCGCACGCCGAGGGCGATCGCTTCCGCGGCCTCGACCGCGGTGAGACTGCCCTTGAACTTGTCGGGCGCGATGACGACACGGGTCACGGCTTCACCTCCGTCAGCGGGGGACGCCCGGCGAGCACCGCCGCGACGTTGCGGGCCGCCAGCACGGCCATCGCGGTCCGGGTTTCGACCGTGGCCGACCCGAGGTGCGGGCTCAGCACGACGTCGTCGCGGCCGAGCAGCCGCGGTTCGACGTCGGGCTCCTTCTCGAACACGTCCAGCGCGGCGCCCGCGATCTCCCCGGCTTCGAGCGCGTCCGCCAGCGCGGCTTCGTCGACGACCGGGCCGCGCGTCGTGTTCACCAGGTACGCGCCGGGTTTCATGGCGCGCAACGCGGCCGCGTCGATGAGGTGCCGCGTCTCCGGCGTCAGCGGGCAGTGCAGCGAGACGACGTCCGAACGCGCCAGGAGGTCTTCGAAGGGCACGTATTCCGCGTCGAAGTCCTGCTTCGACCGTCCTGAGTAGACGATCGACATCCCGAACGCCCGCGCGCGCCGGGCCATCGCCCGGCCGATCTGGCCGAGCCCGACGATGCCGAGCGTCTTGCCCTGCAGGCCCGAGCCGAGCAGGAAGCCGAGGTGGAACGACCACGGTGTGCGCGAACGCAGCAGCCGTTCCCCTTCGCCGATCCGCCGAGTGACGGCGAGCAGCAGGCCGAACGCGAGGTCGGCCGTGGCGTCGGTCAGCACCCCCGGCGTGTTCGTGACGACGACCCCGCGGGAGGCCAGCGCCGGGACGTCGACGTTGTCGTACCCGACGGCGACGTTCGCGACCACCTTCAACCCGGGCCCGGCGGCGTCGGCCAGCGCGCCGTCGAGCCGGTCGTGCAGCATCCCGACGACGGCCGAAGCGCCGGAGACGAACTCGTGCAGTTCGTCCGGCGCCAACGGCCGATCGGCGGGCGACACCACCACGTCGCCCGCCTCGGCGAGGAGCTTCACCGCGTCGTCCGGAATCCATCGGGTCACCACGATCTTGGTCACCCCGACAGGCTAGTTCACCGCACCGACAGTTCAGCCCCGCTGAACGGCGTCGAGAACGATCTCCGACTGCGCGGCGGCCCCGGCGCCGTTGGGGTGGAAGGGGAACGCGAGCAGCAGCGGGTTGCTCGTGGAGATCGGGATCAGGCCCTCGACGTACCGCACAGTGGGCGCCTCGCACGCGTCGTGCCCGAGCGTGGGGGAGTAGGTGTCGACGAGTTCGACGCCGTTGTCCGCGGCCACGCGCGCGAGCATGGCGTTCATCGAGAGGAACTTCGCCTGCAGGTACGCGACGTCGCCATCGGCGATCGGGATGACCGGCCAGCAGCCCTTCCCGCTCGAAGGCAGCCCGGCGAGGTAGTTCACCAGCAGGATCCGCGCCTGCGGGGACTGCTCCTTGATCGCCTGCAGCGATGCCGCGATCTTCGGTTCCGTCGCCTTGACGGCGTTTTCCAGCTGGTCGACGCCGCCCGCGGTGAACTTCGCCTTGCACGTGCTCACCGGGAGGAGGGTGAGGCACTTGGTCACGGCGGAGGCGAGCCCGATGTCGTTGCCGCCGATCCCGACCGTGACCAGGTCCGTGGTCGCCGTGAGCCGGTCGAACTGCGGCGGGTTCGTCCCGCCCAGCGGCAGCTTCTGCGGCTGGGTGAAGTCCGTCGTCGTCGCGCCGCCGCAGCTGGCGTCCCGGAAGGTTTCGACGCCCAGTGCGCCGGCCACCTCGTGCGGGTAGTCCGAAGTGGACTGTGCGCAGTCGAGCGGGGTGAACCGCGTGGTGGGCGGGAAGGTGACGAAGACGTCGGCGGTCCAGGAGTCACCGAGGGCGACGTACTCCCGGTAGGGCGTGCTCGCCGCCGCCGGGGCGGCGAAGGCAAGCGCGGCGAGAACGGGCACGAGCAGGACGGTCAGGCGCTTGCGCATGCTGCCTCCGTTGGCAACTGAAGTGAAGGACTTTCACATTCGGCTCGTGTCCGGTGAAAAGTCAATCCACCTCACCCGTCCTGGTGACGCCGGTCGGCGTGGGTATTCAGACCCTGCTCAGCCGCACGACGGCGCTCGCGTAGCCACTCCCCGGCAGGTCGACGTCGAGGCCGTGGCTCAGCAGCACCGCGCCGTCGTGGACGACGCCGCCCGAGTCGCGGTACCGCGCGGACGGGTCGAGCCCCGCCAGCCGCGGCGGGGTGACCGGCCGCGCGAACTCCGCGGGCCGCCGCCAGAAGAACACGACCACGTCGTCGTCCAGCACGTACTGCACCGCGGTCAGTGCCGACTTCGCCGGGTCCGCCAGCCGGTACAGCTCGCCGTGCTGCACCACCGGCCGGATTTCCTTGTACAGCGCGACGAGCGAGGCCGCCTCGTCGAGTTCTTCCGGGGACCACCGGGGCAGGTCGCCGCCCAGGCCGAGCACGCCCGCCATCGCGACGTGGAACCGGAAGCTCAGCGGCGCCTCGCGGCCCGTCGTCGGGTTGGGGCTGTCGGTGACCCAGGCCGACATCGTGCCGGCCGGGTAGAGCTGGCCGTAGCCGTGCTGGATGGTGATCCGGTCGGCGGCGTCGGTGTTGTCGGACGCCCAGATCTCGTCGGTGCGTGCGAGGATCCCGAGGTCGGTGCGCCCGCCGCCGCCCGCGCAGCCCTGGATCCGCAGCGCGGGGTGGTCGGCGCGCAGCCGGTCCAGGATGGCGTGCACCGCGCGGACGTGCCCGACCCAGAGCCGTCCCGCGTCCTCGCCCGCCGCCGGCCACCCGGCCTCGGTGAACGCGCGGTTCATGTCCCACTTGAGGTAGTCGATCCCGTGCTCGCCGACCAGCCGGTCGAGCCACTTGTGCGCCCAGTCCGCGACGTCGGCGCGCGCGACGTTCAGCACGAGCTGGTTCCGCAGAGTGGTGCGCTCGCGATGAGCCATGTGCAGCACCCAATCCGGGTGCGCGCGGTAGAGGTCGCTGTCCGGGTTGACCATCTCCGGCTCGACCCACAGCCCGAACTTCATCCCGTGCGCGTGGACGGCGTCGACCAGGGGGCGCAGCCCGGCCGGGAAGCGCTGTTCGTTGGCGGTCCAGTCGCCGAGGCCGGCGGCGTCGCCGGTGCGGGCGCCGAACCAGCCGTCGTCCATGACGAACAGCTCGGCTCCCAGGCGAGCCGCGGCGTCGGCGAGGGCCGTCTCGGTGGCTTCGTCGACGTCCCAGCCGGTCGCTTCCCAGGAGTTGTAGACGATCGGCCGCAGCTCCTCGGGGTGCGGCTGGACGAACTCGCGGACGTAGGCGTGCCACCGCCGGCTCGTGCCGCCGAAGCCGTCGGCCGCGTAGAGCCCGGCGAACACCGGCGTCTCCCAGGTTTCGCCGCGCAGCAGCCGCCAGCCGACGTGCTCGTGGCCGAACCCGCCGGTCCACGTGACGCGGCCGGTGTGCGTGTGCTCGACGGTGATCCGCCAGCTGCCGCTCCAGGCGAGTGCCGTCGACCAGACCTCGCCGGCCGTCTCGGTCGCGTCGCCGGCGTCGAGCATCACCCAGGGGTTGACCTGGTGACTGGACACCCCGCGACGGCTGGTCAGCGTGGTTTCGCCGACCGGCAGGGCTTCGCGCAGCACGCCGTACTCGGCGCTCCACGCGCCGGAGGTCCGGGTGAGCCGCGCGCCGTCGCGCCGGGGGAGCGTCCACGCCGCGGAATCCGTGCGCAGCAACGAGATCGTGGCCTCGCCCGTGTTGCGCAGCGACGTCCAGCGTTCGACGACGTCGCCGCGGACGCGGTAGTGCAGCGAAAGTTCCAGCGGGTAGTGCCGGTCCACGAGCCGCACGACCACGGAGTCCCCGGTGCCGGTGTGCCCGTCGTAGCGCCACTCGAGGGCCGACGTCCCGTCCTCGTAGCGCACGGCCAGCGCCGCGACGCCGAAGAACGCGCCGCCTTCGGCCGGCAGCTCCTGCCGCTCGTCGCCCGGCTCGTCGAAGCTGCTGTCGGCCGGGTTGCGGCGCGCGGCGACCTGCGTGGCCTGCGCCAACGTCAGCGGCGGGCCCCAGTGGACGTGGCGCGGCCGGTCGTCGGCGTCGAGGCGGAAGGCGTACGAGCTCTCGGGGGTGCGCAGCAGCCAGAGCCGGTGCGCGGGGTCGTGTTCGACGAGCGACATGATCCCGAGCGTAGGCATGACCAGCCGAAAAATAAATTCTTGACGAAGTTAATTAATCCTGCCTACCCTTCCGGCCATGCCTCGCAGTGCACCGGCAAGGGCGCCGATCACCAGTCCCGCGGCAGCGACCGTGTTCACCACGGTCCTGACCGAAGGGCCGGTTTCCCGCGTCGACGTCGCCCGCCGCACCGGACTGTCCTCGGCCGCGGTCACCAAGGCGGCGCGGCCGTTCATCGAGGCCGGTTACCTCGAAGAACTCGCCTCCGAAGGTCGCACGACGCCGGGCGCCGGGCGCCCCGCCAACCCCCTCGCGATCCGCCCGGACCGCGAGTACTTCGTCGGCGTCAAGATCACCGGTGACGACCTCATCGGCGTCGTCACCGACCTGCGTGCCGACGTCCGCGCCAGCGCCCACCACGCGCTGACGAGCCACGACGTCGACCACGTCGTCCGCGCGCTGGCCGACCTGGTCCGCGAACTGCTGGGCGGGCCGACCCCGGACGGCACCAGCAACCTCCGCGCCCGCGCCTATTGCCTGGGCGTCGCGGTGTCCGGCGACGTCGACCGCGCGTCCGGCGTCGTCCGGTACTCGCCGTTCCTCGGCTGGCGGGACGTGCCCCTGGCTTCCCTTTTGGAAGACGCCACTGGGCTCACAGCGACGCTGGAGAACGACGTCAAGGCGCTCGCCGTCGCCGAGCAGTGGTTCGGCGAAGGCGTCGGCGCGTCGTCGTTCGCACTGGTCACGGTGGGTACGGGCATCGGCAGCGCGCTCGTGGTGAACGGCGACCTGGTCCGCGGCGCGCACGGGGTCGCGGGCGAGATCGGGCACGTCCCGGTCGCCGACGGCGGGCCGTCCTGCCACTGCGGCGGCCAGGGCTGCGTCGAGGCGATCGCGTCCACCGAAGCGATCCTGACCCGGGCCCGGCTCATCGCCGCGGAACCGGGCTTGACCATGGAAGACGCCGTGGCGCGCGCCCGCGGCGGTGACGAGCTGCTGCGGGACGTGTTCGCCGGGGCCGGGCACGCGATCGGGCTCGGCCTGGCCGCGCTGGTCAACCTGTTCGGCCCGGAGCGGGTCGTCGTCTCGGGTGAGGGTGTCGCGACCTACGACCTGTTCGAGGACCAGATCCGCCGGACCTTCGCGGTCCAGGCGTTCGGCAGTGCCGCCCGCTGTGGCCTGGTGATCCGGCCGCTGCCGTTCGAGGAGTGGGCGCGGGGCGCGGCCGCCGTCGCCATCCAAAGTCTTTTCGTCGCCGAGAGCGTCTAAGGAGTCCCTGTGAGCCCCATGAACCGGAGAAGCTTCCTGGTCGGTTCCGTCCTCTTCGCCGGTGGCGCCGCCCTCGCGGGCTGCACCAGCGATCCGTTGAACAAGAACGCGGGCGCCGCTTCCGGCGCGAAAGTGACGCTGCAGCAGTGGTACCACGCGTACGGCGAATCCGGGACGCAGCAAGCGGTCCAGCGGTACGCGCAGGAGTTCACCAAGGCCAACCCGGACATCGCGATCAACGTCAGCTGGATCGCCGGCGACTACGAGACCAAGCTCAACTCGGCGATGCTCACCGCGCAGGCGCCCGACCTGTTCGAGCTGGGCGACTTCCGCTACCAGAACGTCAAGAACGGCCTGCTCGCGCCGCTCGACGACGTCATCGCGCCGGCCAAGGCCGACTTCAGCCCGGCCGCGCTGGACACCGTGACCGTCGACGGCAAGATCTACGGCGTCAAGATGATCGACGACGTCATGATGCTGTACTACCGCAAGTCCGCGCTGCAGGCGGCGGGCGTGCAGCCGCCGCAGACGTTCGCCGAGCTCCTCGAGGCGACGCGGAAGCTGAACACCGGCAAGCAGAAGGGCCTCTACGTCGGCACCGACGGCGTCGGCGAAGCGGCGACGCTCCTGCTCTGGTCGTCCGGCGGGGACTTCTTCGACTCGAGCGGCAAGAAGGTCGCCTTCGCCTCACCCGAGGCCGTCGCCGCGATCGCCGGGCTCAAGCAGCTGCACGACACCGGCGGCCTGCTCCAGGGCTACCCGACCGACTGGTCCGACCCGGGCGCGTTCGCCAACGGCGCGACCGCGATGCAGTGGGGCGGCCTGTGGTCGCTGCCGGACATCAAGAAGGCCCTCGGGGACGACTTCGGCGTCGTCGCGTGGCCGAAGTTCGGCGACGCGGGCAAGCAGGTCGCGCGCGTCGGCGGCTGGTACCAGCTGGCGAACGCGAAGAGCCAGAACCTCGACGCCGTCAAGAAGTTCATCGACTGGCTGTGGATCAAGAACGCCGACCTGCAGAAGGACTGGTGCGTCAAGTACGGCTTCCACATCCCGGCCCGCAAGCCGGTCGCCGCGCAGACCACCGAGTTCTCCAGCGGCGCCGCGAAGGACGCCGTGACGATCTCGCAGAGAGAAGGCAAGTCGTACTCGGGACTGTGGAACAAGGCGTCAGCGACGCTGTTCCTGCAGGCCGCGACGAAGATCGCGAACGGGGCGGACCCGGCCGCCGAGCTGGGTGACGCGGCGAAGAAGGCCCAGGCCGAAGTCGACAAGCAGCTGGCATGACCGCCTTGATGGAGGCTCCGGCTGTCGCGGTGGCGCCGAAGAAGCGCCGGCGTCGCCGGGACTGGCGGGCGATCGGCGCGTTCGCCGTGCTGACCGGCCCCGTGGTGATCGGGCTGGGGCTGTTCAAGTACGTCGCGATCGGGTGGAGCTTCCTGCTCAGCTTCAACGACGCGCGCGGCACGATCACCCTCGGGAACTGGATCGGCTTCGACAACTACGCGTTCCTGCTCGGCGACGACGCCTTCCTGACGTCGCTGTCGACGATCGCGCTCTTCACCGTGTTCATCGTGCCGATCACGTTCGTCGCGTCGCTCGGCCTCGCGGTGCTGATCAACAGCATCAAGCGCGGCAAGGCGTTCTTCCGGACGATCTTCCTCATCCCGGCGGCGGTGTCGTACGTCGTCGCCGCGCTGGTGTGGAAGATGGCGCTGTTCAACGGCCTCCCGTCCGGCGTCGCGAACGTGCTCGGCGGGCTGTTCGGCGCCGACCCGGTGCCGTGGCTGTCGGAGACGAGCCCGCCGGTGTACTGGGTCGCGGTGGTGACGCTGCGGCTGTGGCTGCAGGTCGGGCTGTACATGATCCTGTTCCTGGCCGGGCTGCAGGCGATCTCGCCGTCGCTGTATGAGGCAGGTGAACTGG
This sequence comes from Amycolatopsis sp. NPDC005961, assembly GCF_040629235.1. Lineage (NCBI taxonomy): Bacteria > Bacillati > Actinomycetota > Actinomycetes > Pseudonocardiales > Pseudonocardiaceae > Amycolatopsis > Amycolatopsis sp. NPDC005961. The sequence goes on from NZ_JBEXVF010000013.1 coordinate 11,152, forward strand.
ACGGCACGACGAAGTGGCAGGCCTTCCGCTACATCACGCTGCCGCAGCTGCGGAACACGTCGGTGGCGGTGCTGCTGCTGATCCTGATCGCCGCGTTCCAGGCCTTCGACGAGTTCTACAACCTGTTCGGCACCGGGCTGTCGGGCACCGCGACGGCGCCGGTGAAGCCGCCGCTCGTCTATCTGTACGACTCCGCGCTCGGCGACCAGAACTACGGCGTCGGCTCCGCGGGGGCGTTCCTGCTGACCGTGCTCATCGTCGTGATCACGCTGCTGCAGGGCCGGTTCGTCGGCTTCGGGAAGAAGGACTGATGGCCGTCCTCGCCGCTCCCCCCGTGCGGAAGGCACCGAAGTATGTCCTGGCGTCGGTGCTCTCGCTGATCTTCCTGCTGCCGTTCTACATCATGCTGCGCAACGCTTTGATGACGCGGCAGCAGGTCAGCTCGCCCGACTGGTCGTGGCTGCCGGACCCGCTCTCGTGGGTCAACTTCGGTGACCTGTTCGCCGACGCGTCGGTGCCGATGGCGCACTCGCTCTGGAACTCGTTCCTGGTCGCGATCATCACCGCGCCCGTCGGCACGCTGTTCGGCTCGATGGCCGGGTACGCGCTCGCCCGGATCAACGTCCCGGGACGCCGTGCGGTGTTCACGTACGTGCTGGTCACGCTGATGATCCCGCAGTCGGTGACGTTCGTGCCGACGTTCGTCGTCGTCGGATCCATGGGCGGGGTCAACACGGAGTGGGGCATCATCGCGCCGAACCTCTTCAGTGCGTTCACCGTGATCCTGTTCCGCAACTTCTACCTGCGGTTCCCCGTCGAGCTGGAGGAAGCGGGACGGCTCGACGGGCTCGGCTACCTCGGCGTCTACCGGCGGCTCGTGCTGCCGAACTCGGGGAGCATGATCGCGTCCCTGGGCGCGCTGATGTTCATCGAAAGCTGGAACGCGTTCCTGTGGCCGCTGGTGATCGGGCAAGACCCGTCTTCGTGGACCGCGCAGATCGCGCTTTCGACGTTCCTGACCGCGCAGTCGGTCAACCTGCCGGCACTGTTCGCCGGCGCTCTGGTCACCATCGCGCCGCTGGTCGCGATGTTCCTGGTCGCCCAGCGGTTCATCGTCAGCGGAATCGCCGCGAGCGGGCTCAAGGAGTAGGTCCCCTACCGAGGAGTGTTCAGTGAAGCGCCTCCTTTCCGTGTTCCTCGCTGTCCTGGGTCTTTCGGCCTTCCTGGTACCGATGGCCGACGCGCGGACACCGTTCGTCCGGCCGTTCATGGGCTGGAGCAGCTGGAGTCTCGAGTCGTCGACCCGCGCGGGTTACGGCACTTCGTGGCTGAACGAGTCGCACGTCCGCGACGCGGCTTCGGCGATGGCTTCGAAGCTCAAGTCGGCCGGTTACACCTACGTCAACATCGACTCGGGCTGGAACGCTTCGCAGTCCTGGGTCTTCCACACCGACGTCAACGGCATCCCCGACCCCGATCCGACGCGGTTCCCCGCCGGGATCCCGGCGTTGGCTTCTTATGTGCACTCCCTCGGGTTGAAGCTGGGCCTGTATGCCGTGACCGGGCTCGAGAAGGAGGTCTACGACAAGAACGCGCCCATCCTCGGGACGTCGTGCCACGCCCAGGACATCGCGTACCGGCCGTTGACGCCGTCCAACGGCTGGGGCGGCAACTGGAAGGTCGACTTCACGAACCCGTGCGCGCAGAAGTACTACGACTCGATCGTGGCCCGCTTCGCTTCCTGGGGCGTCGACTTCGTCAAGGTCGACGGGACGACCGCGGACAACGTCGCCGACATCAGGGCATGGTCGGCGGCGATCGACCACTCGCGGCGGCCGATGTGGCTGACCGCGAGCGCGTGGCCGGTGCCGCGGTCCATCGGTTCCTCGCTGGCGCCCTACGCGAACGGCGTCCGGATCGACACCGACATGGAGTGCTACTGCGAGACGGTGTCCTCGTGGGACAGTTCGGTGAAGGCGCGGTGGGCGGACCTGCCCGGCTGGCAAGGCGTGTTCGGTCCGCAGTATCGCCCGGACCTGGACTCCATGCCGATCAGCAACAACACGGGGTCCGGCATCCAGGACGGCATCTCCGACGTCGAGCGGCAGAGCGTGATGACGTTCTGGTCCATGGCGTCTTCGCCGCTGTACGTCGGCGGAGACATCTACTTCCTGGACGCTTCCGCCGTCTCGGTCCTGACGAACCCCGAGGTCATCGCGGTCGACCGGTCGGGTACCTACCCGACGCAGGTGACCGGCGGCGACCACCAGGTGTGGACGAAGCGCGCGCCGGACGGGCGGACGTACGCGGCTGTCTACAACCTGGGGTCCACGCCCGCGGACATCACGGTGGACCTCGGCGGGCCGGTCCGTGACCTCGTCGCGCGGAAGGACCTGGGTCGGTTCCGGGGCTCGTGGACGGCTTCCGTGGTGCCGCCGCACGGCTCCCGCCTGGTGCGGATCGGCTGACGGTTCTCTCGAAGGGGACTTTTCTCGCTGCTCGCGCGAGGAAAGTCCCCTTCGTCGTGCCTGCGTCATCCATTGGGTGGAAGACGTCTGGTCGGACGCCGGGAGCCGTGCTATGTTCGGTTTCAGAACGAGTGTGCGTGATGCGAACAGATCTCGGGAGCGTGAGATGGCGGAGCTGCTGTCACTGGAGGAGGCCGTGGGCCGGCTGGTGCACGACGGCGACACCGTCGCGCTCGAAGGGTTCACGCACCTCATCCCGGTCGCGGCCGGGCAGGAGATCATCCGGCAGGGTCGGCGGGGGCTGACCCTGGTGCGGATGACCCCGGACATCGTGTACGACCAGCTGATCGGCGCGGGCTGCGCGAGCAAGCTGATCTTCTCCTGGGGCGGGAACCCGGGAGTCGGTTCGCTGCACCGCTTCCGCGACGCCGTCCAGCACGACTGGCCGGTACCGCTGGAGATCGAGGAGCACAGCCACGCGGGCATGGCGAACCGGTACGTCGCCGGCGCGTCCGGCCTGCCGTTCGCGGTGCTGCGCGGCTACACGGGCACGGACCTGCCCGCCCAGACCGACACGATCAAGCCGATCACGTGCCCGTTCACCGGCGAGCGGCTCACGGCGGTCCCGGCGCTGAACCCGGACGTCACGATCGTCCACGCGCAGCGTGCCGACCGGGCCGGCAACGTCCAGATGTGGGGCATCACCGGCGTCCAGAAGGAAGCGGTCCTGGCGGCGAAGCGCTCGCTGGTGACGGTGGAGGAAATCGTCGACGAGCTGGAGCCCCGGGTGGGCGCGGTGATCCTCCCGTCCTGGGTGGTCACCGCGGTGGCCGAGGTCCCGGGCGGCGCGAAGCCGTCGTACGCGGCGGGGTACTACGAGCGGGACAACTCGGCGTACCAGGCGTGGGACGAGGTGGGCCGCGACCGCGAGGAGTTCACGAAGTGGCTGAACGAGCTGACCGGGGTGACGGCATGAGCGCGGTTCTCGCCCTGCCTGGTCACACCGCGACGCCGAGCTGTTCCCCGGCCCGGCGGGCCCGAGCGGCGCACCAGCTCGGCAGCGCCCCGACCGCGCGCCGTTCCCCGGTGCAGCAGACCCGAGCCGCTCACCAGCCCGGCGGCGCGACCCGGCGCCGGTCCCCGATGCGGCGAGCCAGAGCGGCCATCCCGCGCCCGATCCACCCCACCACCGGCAACGCCCGCAAGACCGCGGAGGTCCCGGCATGAGCACCGACTACACCGCCGACGAGATGATGAGCGTCGCGGCGGCCCGTGCCCTCGGCGACGGCATGTCCTGCTTCGTCGGCATCGGCCTCCCGAGCAAGGCGGCGAACCTCGCCCGCCGTGCCCACGCCCCGAACCTCACGCTGATCTACGAATCCGGCTGCCTGGGCGCGAAGCCGTCGAGGCTGCCGCTGTCCATCGGCGACGGTGAGCTGGCCGACACCGCCGACGCCGTGGTCAGCGTCCCGGAGGTGTTCAACTACTGGCTCCAGCCGGGCCGCATCGACGTCGGCTTCCTCGGCGCCGCCCAGCTCGACAAGTTCGGCAACATCAACACGACCGTGATCGGCTCGGACTACCACGACCCGAAGGTCCGGCTGCCGGGCGCGGGCGGCGCCCCGGAGATCGCGGCGTCGTGTGGTGAGGTGTTCATCGTGCTGCGCCAGAGCCCCCGCGCGTTCGTGGAGAAGGTTGACTTCGTCACGTCGTTCGGCCACGGCTCCGGCAAGGGCGACCGCGAGAAGCTCGGCCTCCCGGGCCGGGGCCCGACGCTGGTCGTCACCGACCTCGGCCTGATGCGCCCCGACCCGGAGACGGCCGAGCTGACCCTCACCGAGCTGCACCCGGGCGTGGAGCTGGACCGGGCGGTCAAGGCGACGGGGTGGAAACTGAAGGTCGCGGACGACCTGAAGGTCACCCCCGCCCCGACCGAGCAGGAGCTGACCGTGCTCCGAGAGCTGGAGAAGGCATGACCGACGTCTACGTCCTCGACGCGATCCGCACCCCGTTCGGCCGCTACGGCGGCGCACTGGCCGGCGTCCGCCCGGACGACCTGGCCGCCGGGGTCCTCAAGGCCCTGCAGGCGCGCAACGACCTCGACCCGTCCACAGTGGACGAAGTCACCCTCGGCGACGCGAACGGCGCGGGCGAGGACAACCGCAACGTCGCCCGCATGGCCGCGCTCCTGGCCGGCTGGCCCACGAGCGTCCCCGGCAACACCGTCAACCGCCTCTGCGGCTCCGGTCTCGACGCGGTGATGCAGGCCAGCCGCGCGATCCAGGTCGGCGACGCGTCGCTGGTCGTCGCCGGCGGCGTCGAGTCCATGACCCGCTCGCCGCTGGTCATGCAAAAGCCCGAAAAGGCCTTCCCCGCCGGCAACCAGACCCTCTACAACACCGCGCTCGGCTGGCGCATGGTCAACCCGGCGATGCCGTCGGAGTGGACGATCTCCCTCGGCGAGTCCACCGAGAAGCTCGCCGAGCGCTACGGCATCGGCCGCGACGAGCAGGACGCCTTCGCCGCCCGCAGCCACGTGAACGCCGCGAAGGCGTGGGACGAAGGCTTCTACGACGACCTCGTCGTCCCGGTCGAGGGCGTCGACCTGGCCCGCGACGAGGGCATCCGCCCGGATTCCAGCGCCGAGAAGCTCGCCAAGCTGAAGCCCGTCTTCCGCAAGGAAAACGGCACCGTCACGGCGGGCAACGCCTCCCCGCTGAACGACGGCGCGTCGGCGCTCCTCCTGGGTGACGAAGCGAGCGCGAGCCGGCTCGGCGCGACCCCGCTGGCCCGGATCGCCGGCCGGGGCGCGGCGGGCGTCGACCCGGACGTCTTCGGCATCGGCCCGGTGCGCGCGGCCGAGATCGCCCTCGAGCGCGCCGGCATCGGCTGGGACGACCTGGTCGCGGTCGAGCTCAACGAGGCCTTCGCGGCCCAGTCGCTGGCCTGCCTGCGCGACTGGAAGAAGCTCGACCCGGAGATCGTCAACACCCACGGCGGCGCGATCGCGATCGGGCACCCGCTCGGCGCGTCCGGCGGCCGCATCCTCGGCACCTTGGCGCACGACCTGCACCGCCGCGGTGGTGGCTGGGGACTCGCCGCCATCTGCATCGGCGTCGGCCAAGGCCTGGCCGTCGTCCTCGAAGGCCGGTAAGGGAGAGAAGACGTGGCTACTCCGACCGAATTCAGGCTGCCGCGCTACGGCGAGGACCCCGAGGGCACGCACCCGCCGCTCGGCTACCCCGGCTACCGCTCCACGGCGCTGCGGCACCCCAAGCAGGACCTGGTGCTGCTCCCGCAGATGCTGACCGAGGTCACCGGCCCCCTGCTCGGCCCCGGCCGCCTGGGCGAGCTCGACAACGACCTCACCCGTCAGCACGCGGGGGAGCCGCAGGGGCAGCGGATCATCGTCACCGGCCGGCTGCTCGACGGCGAAGGCCGCCCGGTGCGCGACTCCCTCGTCGAGATCTGGCAGGCAAACGCGGGTGGCCGCTACCGCCACACCGGCGACCGCTGGCCGTCGCCGCTCGACCCGAACTTCGACGGCGTCGGGCGCGCCCTGACCGACAGCGACGGCCGCTACACCTTCACCACCATCAAGCCGGGCGCGTACCCGTGGAAGAACCACGACAACGCCTGGCGCCCCGCGCACATCCACTTCTCGGTGTTCGGCTCGGCGTTCACGCAGCGGCTGGTCACCCAGATGTACTTCCCGGACGACCCGCTCTTCTCCCAGGACCCGATCTTCAACTCCATCCCGGACGAGAAGGCCCGGCAGCGCATGATCTCGCGCTACGACCACGAGATCACGCAGTCGGAGTGGGCGCTGGGGTTCCAGTTCGACATCGTGCTGCGCGGGCGCGACGCGTCGGTGTTCGAAGAGGAAGAGGACGAAGACGAATGACCAGCCTGCTTCCCACCCCTTCGCAGACCGTCGGCCCGTACCTGTCGATCGGGCTGCCCTGGCCCGACGGCCCGCACGTCGTGCCGGAGGGCACACCCGGCGCGTTCTGGATCCGCGGCACCGTCCGCGACGGCAACGGCGACCCGGTGCCGGACGCGATGATCGAGACGTGGCAGGCCGACCCGGACGGCGGGTTCCGCCACCCCGACGACCCGCGCGGCGAAGCGTCCGGCGACTTCCGCGGGTTCGGCCGCTGCCCGACCACGCCCGAGGGCACGTACGGCATCCTCACCCTGCTCCCGGGCGTGGTGCCCGGCGAGGGCGGCACCACGCAGGCCCGTCACATCGACGTGTCGGTGTTCGCCCGCGGCCTGCTCAACCGGGTCGTCACGCGGATCTACTTCGAAGACCAGGACAACTCCGCGGACCCGGTACTGGCGACGGTCCCGGAGGAGAGGCGTGGCACCTTGATCGCGGGGAAGACCGAGGACGGCTACCGGTTCGACGTGCGCCTCCAGGGCGACGGAGAGACGGTGTTCTTCCGGGTATGACGAACGCGAACGGAGGTGACGGCGTGGGCGCCGTGCGGCTGCACCGGGTCGTCGAAGGGCCTGAAGACGGTCCGGTGGTGGTGTTCGGCGGCTCGCTCGGCAGCGACCTGAGGATGTGGGAACCCCAGGTCGTGCCGCTGCTGGAGCGCGGCTTCCGGGTGGTCCGCTACGACACGCGCGGGCACGGCGCTTCGCCGGTGCCGCCGGGGCCGTACGACCTCGAAGACCTCGGCTTCGACTTCCTCCGGCTGCTCGAAGACCTCGGCGTCGCGAAAGCGCACTTCGTGGGCCTGTCGCTCGGGGCGATGACGGGCATGTGGCTCGGCGCCCACGCGCCGGACCGGATCGCGAGCCTGGTGCTCTGCTGCACGTCCGCGAAGCTCGGCCCGCCGGAGATGTGGGCCGACCGGGCGCGCACGGTGCTCGAGAAGGGCACCGGCCCGGTGGCCGCCGCCGGCGTCACCCGCTGGCTGACGCTGGCCTACGCCGAGCGGCACCCGGACCGGGCCGCGTACCTGCGCTCGATGATCGCCGCGGTCCCGCCCGAGGGCTACGCGGCCTGCTGCGGCGCGATCGAGCGGATGGACCTGCTCGACGTGCTGCCGAAGATCACCGCGCCGACCCTGGTCATCGCGGGCGCCGACGACCAGGCCACCCCACCGGAGGGCCACGCCGACCTGATCGCGGCGGGCATCCCGGGCGCGCGGCTGGAGGTCGTGCCGGACGCCGCGCACCTGGGCAGCTACGAGCGGCCCGAAGAATTCACGAGGCTGATCCTCGAGCACCTGGAGGCGCTGTGACACCGAAAGACATGAGCACCGACCGTCACGACCAGGGCATGAAGGTCCGGCGCGAGGTGCTCGGGGACGAGCACGTCGACCGCGCCGTCGCGGGCACCACGGAGTTCAGCCGCCCGTTCCAGGACTACATCACCGAAGGTGCGTGGGGTTCGGTCTGGGCCCGCGACGGCCTCGACCGCCGGACGCGCAGCTGCGTGACGCTCGCGGCGCTGACCGCGTTGCAGGCGCACAACGAGCTGGCGATGCACGTCCGCGCGGCGATCCGCAACGGTCTTACGGCGGCGGAGATCGGCGAGGTCCTGCTGCACACGGCGGTCTACGCGGGAGCCCCGGCGGCGAACGCGGCGTTCGCCATCGCCCAGCGCACCCTGGCCGAGCTCGGCGAGCCGACCGCCCTGACGGCGGACGCCGGATAAGGTGCCGGGCATGGACACGGGGAGGCCCATCGAAGTCGAGCTGGCCAGCGAGCCGGCCCACCGCGGTGCCCACCACGTCCAGTCACTGGAGCGCGGGCTGGCCGTGATCAAGGCCTTCCACGCCGGCGCGGCGGAGCTGACCTTGAGCGACGTCGCCCGGGCGACGGGCCTGACCCGCGCCGCGGCCAGGCGGTTCCTGCTGACCCTGACCGACCTGGGCTACGTCCGCACGGACGGCAAGTACTTCTCGTTGACGGCCCGGGTACTGGAGCTGGGGTATTCGTACCTGTCGAGCATGACGCTGCCCGAGGTGGCCCAGCCCCACCTGGAGCACCTGTCGGCGGGAGTGCACGAGTCGAGCTCGGTGTCGGTCCTGGAGGGAACGGACATCGTCTACGTGGCGCGAGTGGCGGTCTCGCGCATCATGACGGTGAGCATCAACGTGGGAACCCGCTTCCCGGCGTACGCGACATCGATGGGTCACGTCCTGCTGTCCGGCCTGAGCAAGGCGGAGCTGGAGGCGTACTTCGTGGTGGCCAAGCTCAACCGCCTGACGGACCGCACGGTGACGGCCCCGGACCGCCTCCGCGAGGAGCTGGCCAAGGTGACGGAGCAGGGCTGGGCAATGGTGGACCAGGAGCTGGAGGAAGGCCTCCGCTCGGTGGCGGCCCCGATCCACGACCGCGGAGGCCGAGTGGCGGCGGCGGTCAACCTGTCGACCCACGCGAGCCGCACCACGGCCGAGTCGGTGGAGCGGGATTTGGTGCCCCCACTGCTGGAGACGGCCCGAGCGATAGAGGCCGACTTGGCAGTCGGCGCCCCGGGCCGAGCCCATGGCTGAGAACGCAAGCCGAGTGGCGGGCGCCGCCGAGTACCGAGGGTTGGGTGCGTCGGCCGAGTCCGAGGCCGGGGCGCCCACCGGGCGTTCGGTGCTCCGATGACCCCGCCCGTCGCCGGCTTGCTGCTCGCCGCCCAGGCTCCCGGGTTCCCCTTCTCCTCGCCGGGTTGCGGTCTGCTGTGGGGAAGCGGGTGTGCCGATGACCTCGGCTAAGTCGCCCGGTGCTGGTTTTCTTCTCGCCGTCGCGAGGTCGGAGCGTCCGATGGCTGCGGCCGTCCTGGCCCCCGCCGGGTTGCCGCCTACCGCCGGGAAGCGGGTGTGGCGATGACCCCAGCCACCCCGCCCGTCGCCGGCTTGCTGCTCGCCGCCGGGGCCGGGCGGCGGTTCGGTGGCCCCAAAGCGCTCGCCGAACTCGAGGGGCGACCTCTCGTCCTCCGGGCGCTCTCCGCCCTCTCCGCCGCCGGTTGCCACCCCGTCCGCGTCGTCGTCGGCGCCGCCGCCGAGCAAGTGCGGGCCCTCCTGCCCGATCCCACCCAAGCCGTGTTCGCCGAAGGCTGGGAGAGCGGCATGGGCGCCTCCCTCAAAGCCGGCCTGGCCTCCCTCTCCGACGACCCGGCTCCGGTCGCGGCCCTGGTCCACCTCGTCGACCTGCCGTGGGTCGGCGCCGACATCCTCACCCGCGTCGCCGCGGACGCCACCGCCGAGACCGTCGCCCGCGCGGCCTACGACGGCGCCCCCGGCCACCCCGTCCTCCTCGGCCGCCGCTGGTGGCCCGAGATCGCCGGCTCCGCCCGGGGCGACCGCGGCGCCCGGGACTGGCTGGCGACCCGTCCCGATCTGAAGCTCGTCGAGTGCGGCGACCTCGGCAGCGGCCGCGACGTCGACCGCCCGGCCGATCTGCCCGGCCGGTGACCGGCACGCCGCCTACGATCGACAGCGTGACCGACTCGCCCGAAGAACTCGCCGCCGCGCTGGACGCGACCGGCTACCTCGCCGACGACGGGCTCGCCACCGCCGGCTTCCTCGCCCTCCGCATGGGCCGCCCCCTCTTCTGCGAAGGCGAACCCGGCACGGGCAAGACGTCGCTCGCCATCGCGCTGGCCACCGCGCTCGACCGCCCGCTCGTGCGCCTCCAGTGCCACGAAGGCATCGACGCCGCCCAAGCCCTCTACGAATGGGACTTCCCGCGCCAGCTCCTGCACCTGCGCGCCCTCGAAGCCGCCGGCGACGGACGCGTCGACGTCGAGACCGCCGAGCGTTCGCTCTACACCGAACGCTTCCTGCTCGCGCGCCCCCTGCTGCAGGCCCTCATCAACGCGCCGTGCGTCCTGCTCATCGACGAGATCGACCGCGCCGACGACGAGTTCGAAGCCTTCCTCCTCCAGCTGCTCGACGAGCACGCCGTCACCATCCCCGAATACGGCGAAGTCCGCGCCGCGGAGCCGCCGCTCGTGGTGCTGACGTCGAACCGCACCCGCGAGGTGCACGACGCCCTCAAGCGTCGCTGCCTGTACCACTGGCTGGAACACCCCGACCTGGCGCGAGAGGTCACGATCCTGCGCCGTAGAATCCCCCTAATAGGGGAAGTGTTGGCTCGGCAGATCGCTGAAGCGGTGCATCGGCTCCGCGAAATGGACCTGCTGAAGCCACCAGGAGTAGCGGAGTCACTCGACTGGGCGAGAGCCCTCATGGCTCTGCAGCGGGACGAGCTGGATGCGGCGACGGCGGCGCGAACGCTCGGAGCTGTCCTGAAATACAGCGAAGACCTCGACCGGGTACGGGCCAAGCTCGACGCCTTGTTCGCCTGACCGGCTCGGGGCATCCGAAGGCACGGGAGGGCCGGAGGCATGAGCGTGGTGGCGACGACCGAAACGAGACCGTCGAGCAGGCGGGGAGCGGAACCCGCGGTGACCGCCCGGCGCCGGTGGCCGGCCCGGCTCGCGGCCGCGGCGGCCGTCGTGGGCGGCACCGCGCTGATCGCCGTGCACGCTTCGTTCTACGGCCACTGGCTGATCGACGACGCCGCCATCACCTTCGCCTACTCGCGCAACGTCGCCGACGGGCTCGGGCCGGTGCTCCAGCCCGGCGTGGCGCCCGTCGAGGGGTACTCCAACCCCACCTGGATGATCCTGCTCGCCCTCGGCAAGCTCGTCGGCCTGTTCGACCACGGGACGCTCTTCGGCGTCTCCGACCAGATCCTCTTCCCGAAGGCGCTGGCGCTGGCCTGCTGTGCCGGCGTCCTGGCGCTGTTCTACGCCGGCGCGAAGGCGCTCAGCAGCCGTCCGGCGCTCGTCACCTTCGTCGCCGGAGCCGCGCTCGCCGCCAACCCGTCGTTCGTGATCTGGTGCTTCTCCGGCCTGGAGAACTCCTTCTACGCGTTGACCGTCGCCGCGCTGGCCGTGCTCCTCCTGCGCTCGGTGCTGAGCGACAAACTGCTGACCCACCGCGTCGCGATCGGCGCCGGCGTGATCGCGGTGCTGGCCGCGCTCACCCGCCCCGACGGCATCATCTACGCGGGCGCGTACCCGATCGCCGTCGCCGTCTTCCTCAAGCGGGCCGCGCTCGCCCGCAGCGTCCGCGCGGTGGTCGTCTCGGTCGTGGCGTTCGTCCTGCCCTTCGGCGCCTACGTCGGCTACCGCTGGTTCGAGTTCGGCCGCCTGCTGCCCAACACCGCGATCGCGAAGGGGCAGGAACCGCCCGCCCTCGCCGACCTCGCGCGGCCGGGCGAGATCGTGTCCTACGCGGGCTGGCTGCTCGTCGCCGTCGTCGTGGGCTGCCTGGCGGTGCTGCTGGTCAAGCCCGGACGGCTGCGCATCGGGCTGATCGCGCTGCTGGTTCCGCTCGGCTTGGCCTTCGCCGCGTTCATCGTGCTCGAGTACGACTGGATGGGGCACCTGCGGTTCGCGACGCCGGTCTGGACGGTCGGCGCCCTCCTCGGGGCGACCGCGGTCGTCGAGACGTTCGCCGTGGTCCGGGTGCGCGCCCGCGTCGTCCTGGCCTGCCTGCTCGTGGCCGCGTCGGTCAGCGCGGTCGGCGGCTACTACGAGCAAGGCACGAAGTACCGCGCCGACGTGAAGACGGCGATGTGCGCCGTCGCCGAGCGGGACGACACCGCGATCAACGGGTTCGCGGACATCCTGCGGCTGCCGGACACGGCGTCGGCCGGGGTGATCGACCTCGGCGGCACGGCGCTGGGCAGCCGGCTCCGGCTGCTCGACCTCGCCGGGCTCGGCGACGCCCCGATCGCGGATTACCTGCACGTCGCCGACTTCGCCGGCCTGCGGGACTACGTCTTCACGACGGCGAAGCCCGAACTGATCGTCTTCGTCGGCTCGTGGAGCAGCACCCTGCAGTTCGACCAGGACCCGCGGTTCGAGCGCGACTACGCGACGATCTTCGCGCGGAACGACGCGAAGAACCAGGCCACGTACCACGTTCGCCGCGATCTGGTGGACGACGCGAAGCTCGCCGAACTGCGGGCGTTCGCGCAGCGGGCACTGCCTCCGGTCCTGGCGGACAACGACGTGGCGCGGCGTCGCGGCTGCGCGAACATCGTGCCGGGCTTCACGGCCTGACAGTCCACAAAGGACGTCAATTAAATGCGTTGCCCGGCACGCCGGGTTCCGTCATGCTTTTTCCAGTACAGCAGGCAACACCACCGAGAGGAGGAGATCGTGAACCGGCAAGCGAACCGATGCGGCACGATCTCCCGTGCCGTTCGCTGAATCTTCCTGAAGGCTCTTCGCGCCCACCCCTCGCTACCTCGGGTCGGTCGCCGCGAAGAGCGCGGTCTGCGCCCGTCCGGGGAGGGACGTGCGCGCAGGCCGCCCCGTCCCGGTAGCTCAGCAGGACAGAGCGCGGCGCTACGAACGCCGAGGTCCGAGGTTCGACTCCTCGCCGGGACACCAGAACCGCCGGCACGCGCCGCGGCACGACAGCGCCAAACCGCAGTCGGCAGCCCCCGTTTTCCACGCTAGCGGAGGGCACCGACAATCTCCGGTGCCCACCGCCGCCTTGTCCACAGGCGAGCCCTCCTCGCCGGGTGAGCGCACAATGGAGTCATGACCACCGCCGCCGATCCCGTCGCCGGGTACGCCGGGTTCGCCGCCGCCCTGCGGGAAGCCGGGGTTGCCTGCGATGCGCGTCGCGTGCAGGCCTACCTCGCCGCCGTCGGGGAGATCGATGTCGCCGAACCCACCCAGCTCTACTGGGCCGGCCGGCTCACTCTCTGCTCCAGCCCCGACGACCTCCCGTGCTACGAAGAAGCCTTCAGCCAGTGGTTCTCGATCGAAACCACCACCCCGCAACGCGCGAAAACCGCCGCGCCGAAGCAGGCCCGGATCGCCCCGCTCGTCGACGCCGACGGCGGGAACACCGACGGCGGCGAAGGCCCTGAGCAGCTGAAAGTCGCCGCGAGCACCCAGGAAGTCCTCCGCCACCGCGACCTCGCCGCGCTGACCACCGCCGAACGCGAACACCTCCGCGAGCTCCTCGCCACCCTGAGGCCCACGCCGCCGAAGCGGCCGGCCTCGCGACGGACCCCGTCGCACCGGGGGCGGCTCGATCCTTCCCGCACGCTGCGTGCCATGCTCGCCAGCGGCGGCGAGCCCGTGAAACTCGTCTACGCCCGGCGGGGCAGCCGCCCGCGGCGCGTGGTGTTGCTCATCGACGTCTCGGGGTCGATGAGCCCGTACGCCGACGCCCTGCTCCGCTTCGCCCACGTCCTCACGCGCAGCGCGCCCCAGTCCGTCGAGGTCTTCACCCTCGGCACGCGGCTGACCCGGGTCTCGCGCCAGCTGCGTCAACGCGATCCCGAACGCGCCATGCTCGCCGCCGGTTCGGCGGTGCCCGACTTCGCCGGCGGCACCCGCCTCGGCGAGACGCTGCGGGCCTTCCTCGACCGCTGGGGCCAGCGCGGCCTGGCGCGGCGCGCCGTGGTCACCGTCTTCTCCGACGGCTGGGAACGCGGTGACACCGGCCTGCTCGGCGAGCAGCTCGCCCGCCTGCGCCGGCTCGCGCACGCCGTATTCTGGGTGAATCCGCACGCCGGCCGTGCGGGGTACGCTCCGGTCCAGTCGGGCATCGTGGCCGCCTTGCCCCACATCGACCGGCTGCTGGCCGGGCACACCCTGGCCACCTTGGAACGACTGCTCGGGGAGATTTCCGATGCGTGACGTACTGGACGACGTGTTCCGCCGCTGGACCGACGGGGAAACGGTCGGGCTCGGCACCGTGGTCGCCACCTTCTCGTCGGCGCCGCGCGCGCCCGGCGCCGCGATGGTCGTCGCTCCCGACGGCACCGTCGCCGGCAGCGTGTCCGGCGGCTGCGTCGAAGGCGCCGTCTACGAGCTCGCGCAGGAGGTCGTCAGCGAGCGCAAGCCCGTGCTGCAGCGCTACGGCGTCACCGACGACGACGCGTTCGCCGTCGGCCTGACCTGCGGCGGGATCATCGACATCTACGTCGAGCACGTCGACCGCGAGTCGATGCCGGAGCTCGGCGACGTCGTCGCGTCGGTGCGCTCCGGCGAGCCGGTCGCGGTCGTCACGATCATCGAGCACGAGCGCGAGGGCCTGGTCGGCGAGCACATGATCGTGTGGCCGGACCGCACCGAGGGCTCGCTGGGGTCGTCGCGGATGGACGACGCCGTGGCCGACGACGCGCGCGGCCTGCTGGCCAGCGGCCGCACCGGCACCCTGCACTACGGTCCCGACGGGCAGCGCCGCGGCGAAGGCATGGCGGTGTTCGTCAACTCCTTCGAGCCGCCGCCGCGGCTGCTCGTGTTCGGCGCGATCGACTTCGCCGCCGCGATGGCCCGCATGGGCGCCTACCTCGGGTACCAGGTCACGGTCTGCGACGCGCGACCCGTGTTCGCGACGAGCAGCCGCTTCCCGGACGCGCACGAGGTCGTCGTCGACTGGCCGCACCGCTACCTGCAGGCCGAAGCCGAAGCGGGCCGCATCGACCAGCGCACGGCCATCGCGGTGCTGACCCACGACCCGAAGTTCGACGTGCCGCTGCTGGAGGTCGCGCTGCGCCTGGACGTCGGCTACGTCGGCGCGATGGGCTCCCGCAAGACCCACGACGACCGCTTCGCCCGCCTGCGCGAAGCCGGGATCACCGAGGGGGAGCTGGACCGGCTGGCGTCGCCGATCGGCCTCGACCTCGGTGCCCGCACGCCGGAAGAGACGGCCGTGTCGATCGCCGCGGAAATCATCGCGTTGCGATGGGGTGGCGGTGGGAAACGGCTCGCCGAGTTGTCGGGACGCATCCACAGCTGACTGCTGCTGTTCGGGGGTTCCGGGTGGCGGAGCCCCCGGGCTCGGGGCGACGCCCCGATTGTTACTGCTCCGGGTGGCCCACAAAAGTTCACCCATCCGGACTTCCGCACATACGGCGTCCCGCAGCGGATTCCCGTGTATCTGCGGAACAGGTAGTTGAACGTGTGACATCAGGACTTGTCCGCGCGAAGGTCGCGTAGCACGCTCGGGAGTCTGTGAGCCCGATCACGGTCGGGCGGGCCGTTCCCGAACCGGCTTTTGGAGGCCTGATGCGCATCACCGTCACCGTCGACGGGACGAAGTACACCGACGAAGTCGAGCCCCGCACCCTGCTCGTGCACCACCTGCGAGAGAAGCTGGGCAAGGTCGGCACCGTCGTCGGCTGCGACACCAGCAACTGCGGCGCCTGCACCGTCCACCTGGACGGGCACAGCGTGAAATCCTGCTCCGTGCTGGCCGTGCAAGCCGACGGCTGTGAGGTCACCACCATCGAAGGCCTCGCCCGCGACGGGCAGCTGCACCCGGTGCAGAAAGCGTTCCACGACAACCACGCCCTGCAGTGCGGGTTCTGCACGCCCGGCATGATCATGCAGTCGATCGACCTGCTGGCCGACAACCCCGACCCGGACGAACAGGCCGTCCGCGAAGGTCTCGAAGGCAACCTCTGCCGCTGCACCGGTTACCAGAACATCGTCCGCGCGGTCCGCGACGCGGCGCAGAACATGAGCCCTGGCGCCGGCCCCGAAGCCGAGCGGATCACTGAGACCAAGCACGTCGGCGTGGGTGGTGACTGATGACCGCGACGATCGAACCGGAAGTCGGAAAGTCACGGCGCCGCAAGGAAGACGAGCGGCTCATCACCGGCCGCACCCGCTGGACCGACAACATCACGCTGCCGGGCCTGCTGCACATGGCGGTCCTGCGCAGCCCGTTCGCGCACGCCAAGATCGTCTCGATCGACACGTCGGCGGCCAAGGGCGCGTCCGGCGTCGTCGCCGTCTACACCGCGAAGGACCTGGACCCGGACAGCGCGATCGGCATGCCCTGCGCGTGGCCGATCACGCCGGACATGAAGGCGCCACGCCGTCCGGTGCTCGCCGCCGACCAGGTCAACTTCGCCGGTGAGGGCGTCGCGGTCGTCGTCGCGAGGTCGTCCGCCGAAGCGCACGACGCGCTCGAGGAGATCGACGTCGAGTACGACGAGCTCCCGGTCATCCTCGACATGGAAGCCGCGATCGCCGACGGTGCGCCGCTGGTCCACGAGGACCAGGGCAGCAACACCAGCGCCGTCTGGAAGTTCGACTCCGGCGAGGCCGGCACCGGTGGCAACGTCGAGGACGCTCTCAGCTCGGCGGAGGTCGTCGTCAAGCGCCGCTTCCGCCAGCAGCGCCTGATCCCGGCGTTCATGGAGCCGCGGGCCTGCGTCGTCGACCCGACCGGCACGCAGATCACCATGTGGTCGGCCACGCAGATCCCGCACATCCTGCGCGTGATGGCGGCGCTGACGCTCGGCATCCCCGAGCACAAGCTGCGCGTGATCGCCCCCGACGTCGGCGGCGGCTTCGGCGGCAAGATCGGTGTCCTGCCGGAAGAGATGATGTCGCTGCTGGTCGCGCAGAAGCTCGGCAAACCGGTCAAGTGGAACGAGTCGCGGTCGGAGACGATGCTCGCCGCGCACCACGGCCGCGACCAGATCCAGGACATCACCATCTCCTCGACCCGCGACGGCCAGGTGACCGGCCTCAAGGTCGAGCTGCTCGCCAACCTCGGCGCGTACAACGGCCTCGTCGGCACCGGCGTGCCGATCCTCGGCGCGTTCATGTTCAACGCGATCTACAAGATCCCGGCGTACCACTTCGCCTGCACGAACGTGTACACGACGACGACGCTGACCGACGCCTACCGCGGCGCCGGCCGGCCGGAGGCGACCTTCGCGATCGAGCGGATCATGGACGAGCTCGCCGTCGAGCTCGGCATGGACCCGATGGAGCTGCGCGAGAAGAACTGGATCAAGCACGAGGAGTTCCCGTTCACCACCGTGTGCGGGCTGACCTACGACTCCGGCAACTACGAGGCCGCCACCGAAAAGGCCAAGCAGCTCTTCGACTACGACGGCCTGCGCGCCGAGCAGGCGAAGCGTCGTGAGTCGGGTGACAAGGTCCAGCTCGGCATCGGCATCTCGACGTTCACCGAGATGTGCGGGCTCGCGCCGTCACGGGTGCTCGGCTCGCTGGACTACGGCGCCGGCGGCTGGGAGCACGCGGCGATCCGGATGCTGCCCACCGGCAAGGTCGAGGTCATCACCGGCGCGTCCGCGCACGGTCAGGGCCACGAGACGGCGTGGAGCCAGATCGTCGCCGACCAGCTCGGCGTCGCGTTCGAGGACGTCGAGATCATCCACGGCGACACGCAGTCCTCGCACAAGGGCATGGACACCTACGGCTCGCGGTCGCTGGTCGTCGGCGGGATCGCGATCGTCAAGGCCGCGGAGAAGGTCGTCGCGAAGGCCAAGCCGATCGCGGCGCACCTGCTCGAATGCGCCGAGGACGACCTCGAGTTCGCCAACGGCAAGTTCACCGTGAAGGGCACCGACACGTCGACGGGCATCGGCGACATCGCGCTCGCGGTGTTCGCGGCGCACAACCTGCCCGACGGCGTCGAGCCGTCGCTCGACTCGGACGCGACGTTCGACCCGGAGAACTTCTCGTACCCGCACGGCACGCACCTGTGCGCCGCCGAGGTGGACACCGAGACCGGGCGGATCAAGCTGCGCTCGTACGTCTGCGTCGACGACGTCGGCGTCGCGGTGAACCCGCTGATCGTCGAGGGCCAGGTGCACGGCGGGCTCGCGCAGGGCATCGCGCAGGCGCTGTTCGAAGGCACCGAACACGACGACAGCGGCACGCTCACCACCGGCACGTTCGCCGACTATCTGCTGCCGTCGGCGGCGGACCTGCCGTCGTTCACCACCGACCGCACGGAGACGCCGTCGACGACGAACCCGCTCGGCGCCAAGGGCGTCGGCGAAGCGGGCACGATCGCGTCCACCCCGGCGGTGGTCAACGCGGTGATCGACGCGGTGCGCCACTACGGGGTGAACGACATCGAGATGCCGTTGACGCCGATGCGGGTGTGGCACGCGATGCGGCACGGCACCACCGACGCCGGCGGCCCCGGCCGCGGTGAAGCCGGTGGCGGTCTCGGCTCCATCGACGCCACCGGAGGTGCGCAGTGATCCCGGCTTCCTTCGACTACGTCCGCCCGTCCACAGTGGACGAAGCGGTGCAGGCGCTGGCGTCGGCGGGTGAGGACGCCAAGGTCATCGCGGGCGGGCAGAGCCTGCTGCCGGTGCTGCGGATGCGGCTGGCCGCGCCGACGACGCTGGTCGACCTCGGGCGCGTCGCGGAGCTGCGCGGCGTGCGCGAGGACGGCGACGACCTCGTGATCGGGGCGATGACCACGCACTACGACGTCCAGCGGGACGCACTGGTCGCTTCGCACGCGGCTCTGCTCAAGGAGGCGACCGGCACGGTGGCCGACCCGCAGATCCGCCACCGGGGCACGCTGGGCGGCGCGATCGCCCACGCCGACCCGGCCGGGGACCTGCTGGCACCGGTCCTGGCGCTGGACGCGTCGCTGGTGCTGGCCGGGCCCTCCGGTCGTCGCACGGTGCCGGCCGCGGAGTTCTTCCAGGACCTGTTCACCACGGCGCTGGCCGCGGACGAGCTGCTGGTCGAGGTCCGCATCCCCAAGCACACCGGGTGGCGGGCGCACTACGAGAAGTTCAACCGCGTCGCCCAGGCGTGGTCGATGGTCGCGGTCGCGGTCACCGTCCGTACCGAGGCGGGCGTCATCGAGGAGGCCCGGGTCGCGCTGACGAACATGGGCTCGACCCCGGTGCGCGCTTCGGGCGTCGAAGCGGCGCTGGTCGGCGTCCAGGCCTCGGCCGACTCGATCGCCGCGGCGGCTTCGCACGCGGCCGAAGGTACGAACCCGCCGGTCGACAGCAACGCCGACGTCGAATACCGCCGTCACCTGGCCCAGGTCCTGACGGGCCGGGCCATCGCGGCGGCGGCCGGCGCCTGAGGTTCCGTTCGTCCCCCTGGCCGCCGCTCCGGCGGCGGCTAGGGTGGGCACCGGAACACGTCAGGTCTGGCAGAGAGGAGGTCGGCCCGTGCGGCTCGACCACGAATTCACCGTCCCGGCTCCGATCGGCGAGGTCTGGCAGGCGGTCGTCGACCCCGAGCGCGTCGCCCCGTGCATGCCGGGCGCCACGCTGACGAAGGTCGAAGGGGACAAGTTCAGCGGGACGGTGAAGGTCAAGCTCGGGCCGATTTCCCTGCTGTACAAGGGGAACGGCGAGTTCCTGGAGAAGGACGAAGCCGCGCGCAAGGTCACGATCAAGGCCTCGGGCAAGGACTCACGCGGATCGGGCACGGCGGCGGCGACGGTGACGCTGACCCTGACGGAGGCCGACGGCGGAACGCACGGCTCGGTGTCGACGGAGCTGTCGATCACGGGCAAGCCCGCCCAGTTCGGCCGCGGCCTGATCAGCGAGGTGGGCGGCAAGATCCTCGACACGTTCGCGGGGTGCCTGTCGGACAAGCTGGCGCCTTCGGCTTCGCCGGCGCCGGCGCCGGTGACGGCGGCACCGACGCCCGAGCCGACGGAGACCGCGGAGCCGGTGGCCAAGCCGGCGGTCAAGCCCGCCCCGACGACGGCGGAGATCAACACGGACCCGAAGCCGTCGCCGGCAGCGTCGGACCGTCCGCCGCTGCACAGCGTCCCGGCGGCCCCGGAGACGGAAGCGATCGACCTGCTCGATTACGCGGGACAGTCGGTGTTGAAGCGGCTGGCCCCGGTGGTGGCGGGAATCGCGGCGGTGATCGGCCTGGTGGCGATCATCCGGGCGCTGCGGAAGTAGCTCCCGGTTGGTGCTGGACCTTTGAGGTGGCGGGCTCGCGCGGGTAGGTGAGCCGGTTCGCTCGCTGCTGCCGGCACCCGGTGTCGATCTGCGATAGCTATGCGCTCGCCCCTTCGGTGCGATAGCCGGATTCTCCTGCGCTGAACCTCGCTCTTCGCGGGGGCCCTTTCCGCGTCCGGGATCGCGGGAGTGGGAATCCCCTTTCGGCGTTCCCGGATCCGTATTTCCAGGGCGATGATCCAGTGGTGGACCGCTGAGCTGGGAAGATCTACCCTGCGCGGGTCTTTGGGCAGGTGCGGTGCCCGCAATTCGCCCGGACTGGCGACGCGCGTCGTCGGAACGGCTACGCTGGGCTACCTGGTCGGCCGAACTTCGCGCAAGGGGTACGTCACGATGCCGGTCCGTCACTTCTGTGGCTTCGGCTCTTGAGAGCCCAGGCCGCCGTGCGCCGGGAAGCGCTTTCCGCCTGGCCGGGCTGGCCCGCGCGGTGGGAGATGTGGACGGGGGCGAAAGCCCGCTGGATCACCTACGCGCTCGGCTGCGAGCTGGTCGCGGTCGTGGCGACCGGGGGCGCGCTGGTCACCGGGTTCGGCGGGCCCGTGCGGCCGGTCTGGTTCGCGGTGCTCGTCGCGCTCGGCGTCGCGCAGGCCGAGATGTCGCGCCGCATCGAGCGGCTGCGGCGGTGGATGAGCGGGCAGACCCACATCAACGTCACGTCGGTCTGGTACCTCGCCGGCGTCGTCTTGCTGCCGCCGGCTTGGGTGGCGCTGCTGGCCGTCGTGCTCTACACGCACCTGTGGTTGCGCGTGTGGCGACAGGTCCGTACGCGGCCCGCACACCGCTTCGTCGCCAGCACGGCTTGGGCGATGCTCTCTTGCTTCGCCGCTTCGTCCGTTCTCGCGGTGTCCGGGCTGCACGGGACGCCGTTGCAGACGACGCGCGGGCTGTTCGCGCTCTGCTTGGCCGCCGCGGTGTTCGAGCTGGTGAACATCGGCCTGGTCGCGGCCGGGATCTACCTTTACACGAGCCAGCGCTCGGCGGCCGACCTGATCGGCACGTGGGAGGACAACGCTTTCGAGCTCGCGACCCTCTGCCTCGGCGGCCTCGCCGCGCTGGCGCTGGCCGAGCAGCCGGTGCTGGTGGTGTTCGTGGTCGCGCCGTTGCTGCTGCTGCACCGTTACCTGCTGCTGAAGCAGCAGTTGCAGGTCGCGGCGGTCACCGACGAGAAGACGGGGCTGCTCAACACCGCCGGCTGGCACGATTCCGCGGTACGCGAACACACCCGCTCCCAGCGGCGCGGCGCGGCCGGCGGCGGTTTCGCCGTGCTGATGATCGACCTTGACCATTTCAAGCGCATCAACGACACGTACGGCCACCTCACCGGCGACGACGTGCTGGCGGCGGTCGCGGTGGCGATCTCCGGCGCGGTCCGCCAAGGCGACACGACCGGCCGATTCGGCGGCGAGGAGTTCGTGGTCCTGCTGCCGGGCGTCGGCCGCGCCGAAGTGCTCGGCATCGCCGAACGCGTGCGAGCGGCGGTGGGCGAGCTGAACGTGGTGATCTCGACCGGCGGCGGAACGGTCCGGGTGGGCGGGCTGTCGGTGTCGATCGGCGTGGCCCGCCACCCGGACGCAGGCCCAACACTCGACGACGTGCTCCGCTCGGCGGATGCCGCGTTGTACCGCGCCAAGGAGGCTGGGCGGAACCGTGTTGCCGTGTGAGCGGGAGTGCTCGGTCGGTTGACCGGCTCGGGCGCGGCTGGGCTGCCGGGTGAGGTGGCCGCGGTGTGGCTCGGGTTGGGATGGCTCCGTGGGGTTGGCCTCGGGTTGGCTGGCTGGTTTCGGTGGATCAGGCAAGGGTGAGTCTGGCGGGGTTGGTGTCGTCGGCTTGGCAGTGGCAGTGGCAGTGGCAGTGGCTGGGGTTGGCTCGCTGGTTGTGGCGGATCGAGCGGGCGCGACGGTGGCTGGGGTTGGGATCGTCGACCAGATGCTGGCCGGGGTTGGGGTCGCCAGCTTGGCGCTGGCTGGGTTAGCCGACAGCGGAGGTCGGGCGGGGTTCGGTCGCGCGGGACGTTGCTGTGGGGGCTCGGTTGGGCTGGGCTGAAGTCGGTTGGGTTGGGCGCCGGTCGGCGGTCTGGTCCGGGTCGGGATGGTTGCGTGCGATCACTGGGGTGACCGGACGCGCGGTGTGGCTCCCGACCAGGCCGCGTGGGACACGGCTGTCGTGGCGCGCGGCTGCGGTGGCGCCCGGCTCGGCCCGGTGACCAGCCCGCCCTCGCGCAGGGTGCGCGAGGTCTCCGGCAACCTCGCTGTGACCGCCGCGGCGTGTGAGGTACGGCGCGAAATACCCTCGGCTCGTAGCCGTTGAACCCGACATGGGTGGTGCGGATCACGAGACGGATGTCGTGGTGATCGGGGCGGGGCAGGCCGGACTCTCGGCCGCCTATCATCTGCGGCGGGCCGGGTTTGGCAACCGGTCCGGGTTCGTTGTGCTCGATCATGGGAAACGGGCTGGGGGCGCGTGGCAGTACCGGTGGCCCTCCCTCGTGCTCGGGAAGGTGCACGGCATCTACGACCTGCCCGGCATGGCCTTCGGCAGCCCGGACGTGACGCGTCCCGCCTCCGAAGTCGTCTCGGAGTACTTTGCTCGCTTCGAAAGCGTCTATGACCTCCCGGTGTTCAGGCCCGTTGACGTCCAGTCCGTGACGCGCGCGGGGGAGCGGCTGGTGGTTTCGAGCCCGGCCGAGTCCTGGGCCGCTCGGGCCGTGATCAGTGCTACCGGTACCTGGGATCGGCCCTTCTGGCCGCGCTACCCCGGCCAGGAGACCTTCGCCGGGCGTCAGGTGCACACCGCGGACTATGCCGGCCCCGAAGACTTTCGTGGGCAGCGAGTCGTCGTGGTCGGGGGTGGGGCCTCCGCCGTTCAGCTACTCATGGAGTTCGCCCCGCTCGCTCGCGCGACGGCGTGGGTGACACGGCGCCCTCCCGTATGGCGCGACGAGCCGTTCAGTGAGAGCTGGGGACGCGACGCCGTCGCGAAGGTCGATGAGCGGGTGCGGGCCGGGCTGGCGCCGGAGAGCGTTGTGAGCGTGACCGATCTCGCCGTGACGCCGGAAGTGCGCGCCGCACGCGCCGCCGGGATCCTCGAGCGGCGGCCGATGTTCGAGCGCATCACGCCCGACGGGGTCGTCTGGGCGGACGGCTCTCGGTTCGACGCCGACGTCATCCTCTGGGCGACCGGGTTCCGCGCGGCGATCGACCACCTCGCGCCGCTGCACGTCCGCGAACCCGGGGGCGGGATCCGGATGGACGGCACGCGCGTGGTGCGTGAACCGCGGCTGCACCTCGTGGGCTACGGGCCCTCGGCGAGCACGGTCGGGGCGAACCGGGCGGGACGCGCGGCGGTCGCCGAGATCAAGAAGCTGCTGGGTTGAGGTCATACATCCGAAGCTACCCGAACACCTGTGCGATGGTCATCGCTGGATCGGGTGAGATCAAGAGCCGGTGCGCGGCGAAATTTTCCTTGTGAAGCAAGGGAAAACGGCGCGAGGGAATGGGCGCTGCCCCCGGTTCCCACGCTACCCGGGACCACCGACAAAACCGGAGGAAGCCGGGAAAGGTCGGGGCTCTGCGGTACTCATCCCGGTGCGCGGGGCAGTGCTCCGATCATCGGGAACCGCCCTGAGCAGCGAAGATCAGCGCAAACTCACCCTCTTGACCGATTCAACGGCAAGACACGTCTTGTCAGCCGAAACCGGTCACCGATACAGTCCGCTTAGTTAGGAAACTTTCCTAACAGTTCAGCTCTCGTTCACCGACGCCGCAGCCCACCAGCCACCGCCAGGCCCAGAAGGAGCGCGACGTGCCGTCGACCCGCCTACGAACATTCACCCGCCTCACCCCCGTGGTGGCCGCGATCACGCTGCTGCCCGGCGCGATCGCCGCGGCCAGTATCCTGCAAGCCGATGTCCTGCTCTCCCAAGGGAAACTGGTCGCGACGTCCACCGTCGAGAGCTCGTCCTACGCCGGGACCAAAGCCGTCGACGGCAGTACCACCACCCGGTGGGCCAGCGCCGAAGGCGCCGATCCGCAGTGGCTGCGGATCGACCTCGGCCAGTCCGCCGCGATCCACCGCGTCCTCCTCAACTGGGAAGCCGCCTACGCCAAGAAGTACCGCATCGAAGTCTCCGACGACGGCACGACCTTCACCACCGCGAGCACCGTCGACGCCGGGGACGGCAAGACCGACGACCTCACCGTGAACGCCCACGGCCGGTACGTGCGCTTCGTCGGCGTCACCCGCGCGACGAGCTACGGCTACTCCCTCTGGGAGATGCAGGTCTTCGGCTCCACGGACTCCTCCGGCGACACCCAGGCCCCGACCACCCCGGCCGGCCTCACCGCGGGCACGACCACCGCCACCAGCGCCGCCCTGACGTGGAGCGCCGCCACGGACAACGTCGGCGTCGCCGGCTACGACGTCCTGCGCGACGGGACCGTCGTCGCCACCAGCACGACCCTCTCCTACACCGACAGCGGCCTCACTCCCGACACCAGCTACTCCTACGCCGTCCGCGCCCGCGACGCCGCCGGCAACGTCTCGGGCAGCAGCACCCCGGTCACCGTGAAGACCAAGGCGGGCAGCGGAACGAGCTTCGTCCTGGCCGCGGCCGGCGACATCGCCGAACGCTGCACCTCGAGCAGCTCGAGCTGCGCCCACGTGAAGACCGCGAAACTCGTCGACGCCATGAAGCCCGCGGCCGTGATCACCATGGGCGACAACCAGTACGACGACGCGCACCTCTCGGACTTCAAGTCCTACTACGACAAGACGTGGGGCAAGTTCAAGACCATCACCCGCCCGATCCCGGGCAACCACGAGTCCTACGACGACACTCCGTTCAAGGGCTACGAGGACTACTTCGGCGCCATCGCCAAGCCGCAGGGAAAGCGGTACTACAGCTGGGAGATGGGCAACTGGCACTTCATCGCCCTCGACTCCAACGACTTCGTCACGCACGACGACTTCGCCGAGCCGCCCCAGATCACCTGGCTCAAGCAGGACCTGGCCAAGAACACCAAGGGCTGCGTCGCCGCCTATTACCACCACCCGCGGTGGAGCTCCGGTGACCACGGCGACAACCCCGACAGCACCGAGCTGTGGAACATCATGACCGCGAACAAGGTCGATCTCGTCCTCAACGGCCACGACCACGACTACGAGCGGTTCGTCCCGCAGAACGCCGACGGCAAGGCGGATGCGAACGGCCCGGTCGAGATCGTCGGCGGCTCCGGGGGCGCGAACCTCTACGACCTGAGCCCGGCGCACCAGACGACCGCCAAGCTGCTCAAGACCTTCGGCGTCCTGAAGCTGTCGATGACGGACACGTCGTTCCAGTCGCAGCTCATCGGCGTCGACGGCAAGGTCCTCGACAGCAGCCCGACCTACACCTGCCACCGGTAGGAGCGGCATGTACATCGCGGCAAGCCGTACCTCGGACCTGGCGGCGGGCACCGACCGGAAACCGGCGCTGAAGAGGGTCTCCGCCAACGTGGTGGCGCTCGGCGTGGTCAGCTTGGTCACCGATGTCTCCTCGGAGATGGTCACCGCCGTCCTCCCGCTCTACCTGGTGCTCGGCCTCGGCCTGAACCCGGTGCAGTTCGGGCTGCTCGACGGGCTCTACGCGGGCGCCACCGCCCTCGTGCGGGTGCTCGGCGGGCACCTCGCCGACCGGTGGCGGCGGCTCAAGGCCGTCGCCGGGTTCGGGTACGGCTTGTCCGCGGTGTGCAAGCTCGGCCTGGTCGCGGCCGGCTCGTCGGTCGCGGCGATCGGTGTGGTCCTCGCCGCCGACCGCACCGGCAAAGGGCTGCGCACCGCCCCACGCGACGCCCTGATCTCCCTCAGCAGCACGCCGGACGCGCTCGGCCGGTCGTTCGGCGTGCACCGCGCCCTCGACACCGTCGGCGCGTTCCTCGGCCCCCTGGTCGCGATGGCCGTGCTCGCGCTGAGCCTGGGCAGCTACACGAGCGTGTTCTTCACCAGCTTCTGCGTCGCGGCGATCGCCGTGCTGCTGCTGGCGTTGTTCGTCCGGGACCACTCCGGGACCGTCGATCGCGCCGCGGTGTCGCTGCGCCGGGCGGCCGGTCTCCTCAGGCAGAGCGACTTCCGGCGCGTGACGCTCTGGGCCGCGTTGCTGGGCCTGGTGACGGTCGGCGACTCGTTCGTCTACCTCGTCCTGCAGCGACGCTGGGAGATCGCGGCGACGTTCTTTCCGCTGCTGCCGCTCGGCACCGCCGGGGTCTACCTCGTCCTGGCCGTGCCGCTCGGCAAGCTCGCCGACCGGGTCGGGCGGTGGCCGGTGTTCCTCGGCGGCCACGGCGCGCTGTGCCTGGCGCTGGTCCTGCTGTGCGGGCCGCAGGCGGGGATCTGGCTCGCCGTCGTCGCGCTCGGCCTGCACGGCGTCTTCTACGCGGCCACCGACGGCGTCCTCATGGCCGCCGCCGGCCCGCTCATCCCGCGGGACCTCCGGGCCACCGGGATGGCCGTCGTGCAGACCGGGCAGGCCGTGGCCCGCATGCTTTCGTCCGTCCTCTTCGGACTGGCCTGGACGCTCTGGGACCTGCGGCCCGCGGTGCTCGTCGCCGCGGTCTGCCTGGCCGTGGTCGCCCTCGCCGCCGCTCTCGTGAAACCGGTGCGCCCGTGAAGAAACTCGTCCTCGCCCTGCTCGGCACGGTGCTCCTGATCGCCGCGGCCGTCGTCTACACCGTCAGCGCCCGCCACGACACGGCGGACGCCGAACCCGCCGCCCAGCTCACGCTGAGCCCCGGTCAGCTGCTGTTCCGCGACACCGCCACCGGTCGCGTCGGCGCCGTCCCGCTCGCCGAAACCGGGAAGAAACCCCAGCTCAGCGGCCTGAAGTGCGATCGCTTCGCGGTGGCGGAGCAGACCGCGGTGTGCCTGGCCGTGCGGCCGGGGACGCTCCCGGCGGTGACCGACGTCCTCGTCCTCGACGACCACCTGGCCGTCCGCCACACCGAGTCCCTGCCCGGCACGCCGAGCCGCGCCCGGGTGTCCCCGGACGGCAAGCGCGTCTACTGGACGCTGTTCGTCACCGGCGACTCGTACGCGCAGACCGGCTTTTCGACGCGCGCCGGGCTGTACGAGGTCGACACCGGGCGGCTCGTCAAGACGATCGAAGAGCTGCCGGTCTTCAAGGACGACCAGCGGTACTTCGCCCCGGACGTCAACTACTGGGGCATCACGTTCGCCCCGGACGGCAACCGCTTCTACGCGACCCTCGGCAGCAAGGGACAGACCTACCTCGTCGAAGCCGACTACCGGCGCTACCGCGGGAAGACGCTCCGGGAGAACGTCGAATGCCCGTCGCTGTCCCCGGACGCCACCCGCGTCGCCTTCAAGAAGAAGGTGGGCGAAGGGGGCTGGCGGCTGTCGGTCCTCGACCTGAAGACGATGAAGGAAACCGAGCTGGCGGAACAGAAGAGCGTGGACGACCAGGCGCTGTGGCAGGACGACCACACGGTCCTCTACGGGCTCGACAACGCCGTCTGGGCGGTCCCGGCGGACGGCTCCGGCGCGCCGCGGAAGCTGGCCGGGAACGCCGCGTCGCCGGCCGTCACGGGGTGACGCCGACCGCCGCGAACAACGTCCGCACGGCGAGGTCGCGCAGCTCTTCCTGGGTGACCGTCGGCTGGTCGAGCCACTCGAGGATCATCGTCGCGACGAACGTGAGCCAGCCCCGCACGGCCAGGCGGGTGACCTCGGTGATGGGGGTCAGCACGCGCACCGCGTCCAGGATGCGGGCGGCGTTCGCGGCCATCCCGGATTCGCGGATCTCCTGGATCTCGCGGTCGGCGCCGCTCGCGGCGCGGTGCACGATCCGGTAGCCGTCGGGGTGCGTGCGCGCGAACTCGAGGTACACGTCGAGCCCGGCCCGCAGCTGCTCCGCCACGGGCAGCGCCGGGTCGGGCTCGCTCATCGCCAGCAGCTGGTCGCGTTGCGCGCGGACGATCGAAGCGAAGAAGTCCTTCTTCGTCGGGAAGTAGTGGTAGAGCAGGCCGCGGGAGACCTGCGCGATCTCGGCGACCTCTTCGATCCACACTTCGTCGTACGGCCGCTTCGCGAACAACCCGGCCCCGATCGCCAAGAGCTGCTCGCGCCGCTGCTCGGTGCTCAGCCTCGTCCGCATCCCCCGACCTTACTTGACACGGGTTCAGTAGCGGGGGATCGTGACCCTATTGGATACGGGTTCAATAAGGGGTGACGTCGTGGACACCACCGGGCTTCCGCACCGGCCGGGCCGCCTGCCGGTGATCGGCGACCTGATCGGTGCCAACCCGCGCACGCCGCTGCAGGACACGCTGCGCATCGGCCGGCGACTGGGCCCGATCTTCACGCGCAAGGTCTTCGGGTTCGAGATCGTCTTCGTCGGGGGCGTCGACCTGGTCACCGAGC
This sequence comes from Amycolatopsis sp. NPDC005961, assembly GCF_040629235.1. Classification (NCBI taxonomy): domain Bacteria; kingdom Bacillati; phylum Actinomycetota; class Actinomycetes; order Pseudonocardiales; family Pseudonocardiaceae; genus Amycolatopsis; species Amycolatopsis sp. NPDC005961. The sequence continues at coordinate 39,804 of NZ_JBEXVF010000013.1, forward strand.
TGAACGACGAGACGAAGTTCGGCAAGCACGTCGGCATGGGCATCGAGAACCTGCGCGCGCTCGCCGGCGACGGGCTGTTCACCGCCCACACCCACGAACCGAACTGGCGGCTCGCGCACGACATCCTGCAACCGGCGTTCTCCGCCGAGGCCATGCGCCGCTACCACCCGGTGATGCTGGACGTCGCCCGCGAGCTCATCGCGCGCTGGGACGCCGCGAGCGGGCCGGTCGACGTCGCCGCCGACATGACGCGGCTGACGCTGGAGACGATCGGGCTCGCCGGCTTCGGCTACCGGTTCGGCTCGTTCGAGCGCAGCGAACCGCACCCGTTCGTCACGGCGATGATCCGCGCGCTGCGGTACGCGCAGCTGCAGAACGTCAAGCTCCCGTTCGTGCGACGCGCGTTCGCCGGGACGGCGGAGCGGAACCAGGCCGACATCGCGACCATGACCGGCCTGGTCGACGAGGTCATCGAAGCCCGTCGCCAGGACGGCGAGGAGAGCCGCGATCTGCTCGGCCTGATGCTCACCGAGGGCCACCCGGAGACGGGGGAACGCCTGGACCCGGTGAACATCCGCAACCAGGCCATCACGTTCGTCGTCGCGGGCCACGAGACGACGTCCGGTGCGCTGTCGTTCGCGTTGTACTACCTGACGCGCCATCCCGAGCTGCTGGCGAAGGCCCGCGCCGAGGTCGACGCGGTGTGGGGCGACCGCGAGCCGGCGTTCTCGGACGTCGCGAAGCTGCGTTACGTGCGTCGCTGCCTCGACGAGGCGATGCGGCTCTGGCCGACCGCGCCGGGTTACTCGCGCGAAGCACGCGAAGACGTCGTGCTCGGCGGGAAGTACGCGATGCGCAAGGGCGACTGGGTGATCGTGCCGCTGCCCCTGGTGCACCGCGATCCCGCGGTCTGGCCGGACCCGGAGCGCTTCGATCCGGACCGCTTCGAGCCCGCCGCGGTGCGGAAGCGGCCGGCGCAGGCGTACAAGCCGTTCGGGACGGGCGAGCGCGCCTGCATCGGCCGCCAGTTCGCGCTGCACGAAGCTGTGCTGGCGCTGGGAATGGTGCTGCAGCGCTACGACTTCGACGTCGATCCGGCGTACGAACTCGAGATCGTCGAGTCGCTGACGCTCAAGCCCAGCGGGTTCACGCTGCGGCCGCGCGCCCGGGCGAACCTAGGAACGCAGGTAGCGCACCTGCCCTGACTTGGCCCGCTCGTACTCGTCCCGGCCCGCGAGGTGCTCGGGCACGCCGACCTCCCACCACGCGCCGGCCTCGGTCCACGACGACGGTTGCGTCTTCACCACGACCACCGCCGGACGCCGTTGCGCGACCGCCGCTTCGCGCGCCTGGGCATAAGCCGCCCGGAGGTCCTCGGCCGAAGAAGCCGTGAAAACCAGACAGCCCAGTGATTCCGCGTGCCGCGCGAAGTCCACCCGCGGCGGCGAAGCGTGCGAAGTCGTGCAGTCGGCGTAGAAGTTGTTGAACGGCTTCCCGCCCTGCCCCTCCTGGAGCCGGGCGATCACCGCGTAGCCGTCGTTGTCGCAGACGACCGCGACGAACGGGTGACCCGCGAAGGCGGCCGAGAACAGCTCGGAGTTCAACATCAGGTACGAGCCGTCGCCCAGCAGGGTCGTCACCAGGCCCGGATGCGCGATCGCCGCGCCCCACGCGCCGGACAGCTCGTAGCCCATGCAGGAAAACCCGTACTCGACGTCCATCGAGATCGAGCCGGACCCGCGCCAGCCGCCGATCAGCTCGCCCGGCAGCCCGCCGGACGCCGTCATGACGTAGTCGTCCGCCGCCGACAGGTCGTTCACCACGCCCACGACCTGCGCGTAGGACGGAAGCTCGGAGCCGCCCGAGCGCAGCGAGTCGACGTGCTCGTCCCAGGAAGCCCGTTCGGCCGCGGCCCGCGAGGTCCACGACGGGTCGACCCGCCAGCTTTCCAGCTGCGCGCCCAGATCGACGAGCCCGGCGTCGGCGTCGCCGACCACCGACAGAGCACCGTGCTTCACCGCGTCGAACCGGGCCGCGTTCAGCGCGACCAGGCGGACGTCGGGGGAGAAGACCGTCCAGGACGCCGTCGTGAAGTCCTGCAGCCGCGTCCCGACCGCGAGGACGACGTCGGCCTGAGCCGCGACGACGTTCGCCGACGTCGAGCCCGTGACGCCCAGCGGCCCGGCGTGCAGGGGATGCGTGTGCGGCACCAGCGTGCGGCCCGCGGTCGTCTCCACCAGCGGGATCCCGTGCCGCTCGGCGAAGTCGAGGACGCGTTGTCCGGCGCCGGAGTAGCGGACGCCGCCGCCGAGCACGAGCAACGGCCGTTTCGACGCGCGCAGGACGCCCGCCGCCTCGGTGACCGAGCGCCGGTCGGGCCGCGGCCGCGGCGGCCGGTGCGTCACCGGGGCGAACAGCTCTTCCGGGAAGTCGTACGTCTCCGCCTGGACGTCCTGCGGCAGCGCCAGGACCACGGGCCCGCTCTCCGCCGGGTCCGTGAGCACCCGCGCGACCTGCGGCAACGTCGAGAGCAGCTGTTCGGGGCGGGTGATCCGGTCGAAGTAGCGGCTGACCGCGCGGAAGGCGTCGTTGACCGTCGCGGTCGCGTCGCCGAAGGGCTCGATCTGCTGCAGCACCGGGTCCGGCGCGCGGCTCGTGAACGTGTCACCGGGCAGGAGCAGCACCGGCAGCCGGTTCGCGTGCGCGACCCCCGCGGCGGTGACCATGTTCAGCGCGCCCGGCCCGATCGACGACGTCACGACGCCGACCTGCCGCCGGTGCGTGGCCTTCGCGTAGCCGACCGCGGCCAGCGCCATGCCCTGCTCGGTGTGCCCGCGCCACACGGGGATCTCGCCGCGGTGTTCTTCCAGGGCGGTGCCGAGACCGAGGACGTTGCCGTGCCCGAAGATCGCGAAGACACCGGGGAAGAGCGGGACTTCGCGCCCGTCCAGGGTTTCCGAGCGCTGGGCCAGGATCCAGCGGACCAGCGCCTGAGCCGTCGTCAGCTTCACCGCACACGTCCTTCGTGGCTCGTAACGGGACAGCGGGGGTCGAGGTCCTGCGACTCCCACGTGTCGCGGACCCAGCCGTGCGCGGGGTCGTCGCAGAACGCCATCGACCGCTCGGGCGCGGGCCCGGCCAGGACGTTCAGGTAGTACATCGGGTAGCCCGGCGCGGCCACGCACGGGCCGTGGAAGCCGCGCGGGATCAGGAAGACGTCGTGGTCGCGGACGGCGACGTCCTCGTCCAGGTCGCCGTCGAGCGTGTACGTCCGGTGCAGGCCGAACCCCTCGCGCGACGGCGTCACCCCGTCGCGGCCGGCGACGCGGAAGTAGTAGATCTCCTCGTTGACGACCTCGCACTCGCTCGCTTCGTCGTGCTTGTGCGGCGGGTAGGACGACCAGTTGCCGCCCGGCGTGATCAGCTCGCACGCGTTGAGCTTGTCGGCGTGGTCCCACACCCCGGGCACGCCGAAGTTGGTCACCTGCCGCGTCGCCTGCCCCGCGCCGCGGACCTCGACGGGGACGTCTTCGGCGGGGCCGTACTTCGCGTCGAGCCGCCGGGTGCAGCGGGCCATCGGCAGTGCCACCTGCGCGCCGGTCTCGGAAGTCAGCTCGACCTCGGCGTCGCGGGGGACGTAGACGAAGTCCGTGACCCGGGTGAACACCGACTCACGCCCTTCCAGCTCGAACTCCTCGCCGTCGACGCGGACCGTGAGCGAGCCGGACAGCGGGAGCACGAACGCCTCGAACTCGCCGGTCTTGACCGTGCGCGGGAGCCGGGTGCCGATCCGGAGCACCCGCAGCCCCGTGTACGTCCAGCCCGCCGAATCCGGGGTGAGCCGGACCGGGTCGGCGTCGTCGGACAGCGTCCCGAGTGGACGGTGCAGCTTGCTCATTTCACGGCCTCCGGTTCTTGCTCGTCCGTGGGGATCACAGCAGCTCCTCGATCTCCCCGGCGGTGGGCATCGCGTCGGCGCAGGCCAGCCGGGACGCGACGAGCGCACCCGCGGCGTTCGCGTATCCCGCGAGGCGCACCGGGTCCCAGCCCGACAGCAGGCCGTGGATCAGGGCGCCGCCGAAGCCGTCGCCGGCGCCGAGCCCGCAGACGACCTCGACGCGTTGCGGCGGGACCGTCCACCGGCCTTCCGGCGTCGCCACGAGCACGCCGTCGGCGCCCTTCTTGATCACCGCCAGCCGCAGGCCGCGCTCGAGCATGCGGTCCGCGGCGGCGTCCGGGTCCGCCGTGCCGACGGCGACCTCCACCTCGGCGCGGTTGCCGACCGCGACCGTGACGTGGTCGAGCATCCCGCCGATCTCTTCCCGGGCCTGCTCGACCGAAGACCAGAACATCGGCCGGTAGTCGAGGTCCAGGACGGTGTGCTCGCGGCGACCCCGGGCTTCGAGGATCTTCCGCTGCGTGGCGCGGGCCGGCTCGGCGGAGACGCCGGTTCCGGTGACCCACAGCAGCGGCACCGACCCGACGACGTCCCACGGCACGTCGTCGTCGGTGAGCGTGAGGTCCGGGGCGAGGGGGGAGCGGTAGAACAGCAGCGGCGGGTCCGCGGGCGGGTTCAGCTCGCAGAACACCACCGGCGTCTGGAGGTCCGGCGAAGTGCCCACGAAAGCGGGCGAGACGCCGAAGCCGTCGAGGGCCTGCCGGACGTAGTCGCCGAAGCCGTCCGGGCCGACCTTGGTCAGCACCGCCGTGCGCCGGCCGAGCCGCGCGGCGGCGACCGCGACGTTGGTCGCGGTCCCGCCGAGCGACTTGGCGAACGTGCTGACGCCGGCCAGGGGGACGCCGCTCTGCTCCGGGTACAGGTCCACCCCGACCCGGCCCACGGTGAGCGCTTCGAGACTCACGCCTTCTCCACCTGCCGCAGCTCGTGCTCCAGCGCTTCCAGTTCCGCACCGCCCGCCATCTGCCGGGTCAGCTCGTTGATGTCGATGTCCTCCTTCTCGTAGGACCCGAGCGGCGCGCCCCGCTTGAGCAGCAGGAACCGGTCGGCGACCGGGTAGGCGTGGTGCGGGTTGTGCGTGATCAGCACGACGCCGAGCCCGCGGTCACGGGCCTGCGCGACGTACTTCAGCACCACCCCGGCCTGCTTGACGCCCAGCGCGGCGGTCGGCTCGTCGAGGATCAGCACCTTCGCGCCGAAGTAGACCGCCCGCGCGATCGCGACGCACTGGCGTTCACCGCCCGAGAGCGTCCCGACCGGCTGCTCGACGTCCCGCAGGTCGATGCCCATGTCGGACAGCGCCTGCTTGGTCGTCTCGCGGCCCTTCTTCCGGTCGAGCATCTTGAACGGGCCGAACCCGGTCGTCGGCTCGGAGCCGAGGAAGAAGTTCCGCCAGACGCTCATCAGCGGCACCACGGCGAGGTCCTGGTACACGGTCGCGATGCCGCGGTCGAGGGCCTCGCGCGGCGAGGCGAACCGGACCGGCTCGCCGTCCACGAAGAATTCGCCGCGGTCGTGCTGGTGCACCCCGGCGAGGATCTTGATGAGTGTGGACTTCCCGGCGCCGTTGTCGCCGAGCACGCAGGTCACCTCGCCCGCGTTGACCACAGTGGACACATCGCGCAGGGCGATGACGCTGCCGTACGTCTTCCCGATGTCCTTGACCTCGATGAGACTCATCGCCGGACCCTTTCCGCGCGGCGCCGGAATGCGTTGTTCACCAGGACCGCGGCCAGCAGCATGATGCCGAGGAACAGCATGAACCAGTCGCTGTTCCACTGCGCGAACACGATGCCCTGGCGCGCCATGCCGAAGATCAGCGCGCCGATCGCCGCGCCCACCGCCGAGCCGAACCCGCCGGTGAGCAGGCAGCCGCCGATCACCGCCGCGATGATGTACTGGAACTCGAGCCCGATGCCCTGGTTCGCCTGCACGCTGGCGAAGCGCAGGATGTTGATCGAGCCGACCAGCCACGCGCCGAGCGCGGTGCCCATGAACAGCAGGATCTTCGTGCGCACCACCGGCACGCCGACCGAGCGGGCCGACACCTGCGACCCGCCGACCGCGAAGATCCAGTTGCCGAACCGGGTCCGCACCAGCAGCCACGCGGCGATCGCCGTGACGACGACCCACCAGATGATCGACGACTGGAACTCGGTGCCGCCGATGCTGAACGTGGACGCGAACAGCCCGCCGGCCGACTCGTAGCCGCTGGTCGAGCGCATGCCGGAGATCTGGACGGTGTTGGTCACCCAGCGCGTCACGCCGAGGTTGAGCCCCTGCAGGGCGAGGAACGACCCCAGCGTGACGATGAAGCTGGGCAGGCCGGTCTTCATGACCAGCCAGCCGTTGAACGCGCCGACGCCGAGCGCGAAGGCGAGCGAGGCCAGCAGCGCGAGCCAGACGTTCCACCCGGCCTGAGTGGCCAGGATCGCCGTGACCAGCGACGTCGACGCCGTCATCACGCCGGCCGAGAGGTCGAACTCGCCGCCGACCATGAGCAGGGCGACCACGACGGCCATGATGCCCAGGGTGGAGGAGTCGTCGAGCCAGGTCGCCACGCCCAGCGGGCTGAGGAACTGGCTGGTGACGACGGAGAAGAAGACGAACACGAGCACGGCGCCGAGCAGCGCGCCGATCTCCGGCCGGACCACCAGGCGGTCGGTCAGGCTCTTCTTCGCGACTCGCTCGTCCGGGCGTTCCTGGATGGCTGCGGTCATCAGCGCGTGCCGCGTTGCGCGTACGGGGCGATGGTGTCGATGTTGGTCTTGTCGACGAAGCCCGGGCCGGTCTGCACCGGGTGGCCGCCGCCGATGGTGTTGCCGTTCTCCTTGTACAGCTTGAGGAACACGATCGGCAGGTAGCCCTGCTCGTACTGCTGCTGGTCGACGGCGAACAGGATCGTGCCGGCCTCGATGGCCGCGACGACGTCGGCGTTCAGGTCGAACGTGGCGACCTGCGCCTTGGAGCTCGCCTCCTTGGCCGCGTCCACCGCGCGGGCCGCGACCTGCGAGTTCAGCGCCAGCACCGCGTCGATCGACGGGTCGGACTGCAGCGCGCCGCGGATCCGGGCCTGCGCGTCGGTCGGGTTGGAGATGTCGACCTGCAGCGTGGTGACGTTGCCGAAGGCCTGCTTCGCGCCGTCGCAACGCTGGTTCTGGCCGATGTTGCCGGCCTCGTGGATGACGCACAGCAGCTTCGTCTTGCCGGCCGCCTTGAGGCGCTGGCCCGCGCCCTGGCCCGCGAGGCCCTCGCTCTGCCCGACGTGCGCGATCGCGCCGAACTGCGCGCTGGAGTCTTCGCCGGAGTTGATGGTGACGACCGGGATGCCGGCCTTGACCGCGTTCTGGATCGACGTCTGCAGGGCCTGCGGGTTCGCCATGGAGACGACGAGGCCGCCGACCTTCTGCGCGACAGCGTTGTCGATCAGCTTGGCCTGGTTGCCCGGGTCGCCGTCGGAGTAGTAGTCGACGCCGACGTTCAGGTCCTTGCCCGCCTGCTCGGCGCCGTTCTTCACGACGTTCCAGAAGGCGTCGCCGGCGCTGCCGTGGGTGACCACGGCGACCTTCAGCGGACCGCCCGTGCTCGGGGCCGCGGCGGACGGGGCGCTCGAGCTGCTGCTCGAGTTGTCGGCGCTGGGACCACTGCAGGCGGACAGGACCAGCCCGGCCGCGGCGATCGCCGCCACGCCGGCCAGCTTCTTGACAGAGAACACAGTCACTCCTTTGGGACCAGGGATTCAGAGGGAGTCGATGATCTTCGCGAGGTGGGCCAGGCTGCGCTCGGTGTCCCGCCGGGGTAGGTCGTCGGGGCTCTCCGCGCCGAGGGCGGTGTCCTGTTCGAGGACGTACCAGCCGTCGTAGCCGGCCGCCTGGACGGAGCGCACCATCGCCGCCACGTCCACGTCCCCCTCGCCGAGCGGGGTGTAGATGCCCCGCCCGACCGCGTCGGTGTAGCCGAGCCGCCCCGCGCGGACCTCCGCCGCGAGGTCTTCTCGGACGTCCTTCAGATGCACGTGCCCCACCCGTTCGGGATACCGCTGCGCCAGCTCGACCGGATCCGTCCCGCCGATCATCAGGTGCCCGGTGTCGAGGCACAAGCCGAGATCGGAATCGGCGAGGAAGCGCTCGACCTCGGCCTGCTGCTCCACGTGCGTCCCGACGTGCGGGTGCAGCACGGTGCGCAGGCCGAAGGCGCCTGCAACATGGCGGATCTTCCCGGCGGTTTCGACGAGCGTCGCCCATTCGGCGTCGGTGAGCTTCGGGCGTTCGTCGTAGCCGTCGAGCCCGGTCGCGGCGGCGAGCACGAGGACGTCGCCTCCGCAGGCGGCGAACAGTGCGGCGGACTCTTCGGCTTCCTTGAGGGCGTTTTCCTGGTCGGTGTGGAGGACGACGGCGAGGAAGCCGCCGACGAGCGTCAGGCCGTGGCTCCCGAGCAGCTCCCGCAGCTCGGCCGGATCGCGCGGGAGGTAATCGGGCGGCCCCAGCTCGGTCGCCTGGACACCGAGTTCCGCCATCTCGCCGAGCACGGTCGCCGCGTCCAGCACCCGGCCCCAGCCCGGGACTTCGCAGACGCCCCAGGAGATCGGGGCGGCGGCCACGCGGATCGTCGCTGTCACAAGGGGCCTCCGTTGGTCCGTTGGAGCGCTCTATTGATTAGAGCGCTCTAATCTTGTAGCGTCCGTCACAGCAAGTCAAGGCTGAGTTTCCGGTGATCAGGGGAGGTGCGGCCATGCGTCCGACCATGGAGGACGTCGCCGCGCGGGCGGGGGTTTCCCGCGCACTGGTCTCCCTGGTGATGAGGAATTCACCGAAGGTCTCCGACGCGCGCCGCGCGGCTGTGCTGCGTGCGGCCGAAGAACTCGGCTACCAGCCGCACGTGATGGCGCGCTCCCTGGCCAGCCGGACGTCCACCGTGCTCGGCGTGATGGTCAACGACCTGCGCAACGCCTTCTTCGCCGACGTCGTCGAGGGGCTGGACGCGGCCGCGCAGGCCGCGGGCTTCGACCTCGTGCTCAACACCGGCGGCCGCAGTCCCGCGCGCGAGGGGAACGCCTTGCGCAGCCTGCTTTCCTTCCGGCCGGCGGGGGTCATCCTGCTCTCGCCGGTCGTGCCCGCGTCGGCCATCGAAGCCGCGGCCCGGCAGTGCCCGGTGGTGCTCGTCTCGCGGACGTCGCGAGCGTCCGGTGTGGACACCGTGAACGACGACGGCGAAGCGGGGTCCGCGCTGGCCGTCGACCACCTCGCCGGCCTCGGGCACCGGCGCATCGCCCACCTCGACGGCGGCGGCGCGGCGGGGGCGTCCCAGCGCCGTCGCGGGTTCCAGGCGGCGATGCGGCGCCACGGCCTGGACCCGATCGTGGTGCGCAGCGAGCACACCGACACCGCGGGGGAGAAGTCCGTGCGGGAGCTGCTGGCGACGTACTCGCGGGCCGAGCTGCCGACGGGCTTGGTGGCGGGCAACGACTTCAACGCGGTCGGGGCGATCTCGGCCCTCGAAGAGGCGGGGCTGCGCGTGCCCGAGGACGTCTCGGTCGTCGGCTACGACAACACTTCCTTGGCCGCGTTGCGGCACCTCTCACTGACCACAGTGGACCAACCACGCACCGAGATGGGCCGGCTGGCCTTCGAAGCGCTGGTCGAACGCGTCCGCGGGGAGCGCACGGAGCCGGTCCGGCACCTGCTGCACCCGTCTTTGGTGGTCCGGGCGACCACCGCCGAGGTTCTAGGTACAGGAGGAGCACCACGATGAGGTTGGGACTGGCGGGCACCGGCCGGATCGGCACCGCGCACGCGGAGACGCTGAAGGGGTTCGACGAGGTGGAGTCGGTCGTCGTGGCCGACGTCGACCCCGCGCGAGCCGCTGCCGCGGCCGCGAAGCTCGGCGTCGAACCGGTTTCCCTCGACGAGCTGTTCGCCGCCGGGCTGGACGGCCTGGTCGTCACGGCGGCCACCGACGCGCACCCGGACCTGATCATCGCGGCGGTCGACGCGGGCATCCCGGTGTTCTGCGAAAAGCCGGTGGCGGCGGACATCCCCGGCACGCTGGCGGTGATCGACCGCATCGGCGCGTCGGACGTCCCGGTCCAGATCGGCTTCCAGCGCCGGTTCGACGCGGGCTACGCGGCGGCGCGGGCGGCGGTGGCGTCGGGCGAGCTGGGCTGGCTGCACACGCTGCGCGCGACGACGTTCGACCCGGCGCCCCCGCCGGCGGAGTACGTCGCCCATTCGGGTGGGCTGTTCCGCGACTGCGGCGTGCACGACTTCGACATCATCCGCTGGGTGAGCGGCCGCGAGGTGACCGAGGTGTACGCGATCGGCGCCAACCGCGGCGAGCAGTTCTTCGTGGAGGCGGGCGACGTGGACACGGCGGCGGCGACGCTGACCCTGGACGACGCCACGCTGGCGACGGTGTCCCTGACCCGCTACAACGGCGCGGGCTACGACGTGCGGCTGGAGGCGCTGGGCTCGGTGTCCGGCGTGGTGGTCGGCCTGGACGACCGGGCGCCGCTGCGATCGGTGGAGCCGGGGGTGCCCCCGCTGCCGGGTCCGGCGTACCCGGGGTTCATGGAGCGGTTCCGTCCGGCGTACACGACCGAGCTGAGGGCGTTCCTGGACGTCGTCGCGGGCCGGGCGCCCTCGCCGTGCGGTGCGGCGGACGCGCTGGAGGCGTTCTACATCGCGGAGGCGTGCGAGGTCTCCCGCCGGGAACGGCGTCCGGTGAAGCTGGCGGAGGTCCGGCGCTAGCTCAGCACCGGGCCGCCAGCCGCGGCAGGATCTCCGTCCGCACGTACTCCAGCGCGTCCCGCTCGGGGACGATGTGCGGCCCCTGCACCCACACGACGCCGTGCCGCACAGCCGCCGCCGTGACGCGCTCGCGCAGCGGGCCCACCACCCCCGCACCCAGCACCAACGCGTTCACCACCCCGAGCCGGGTCAGGACCGCCTCCTCCGAAACGACGCCGTCCGCGGTGAGACCCGCCGCGGACAGCGCCGCCGTCACCCTCGAGACCGTGGCCGGGTTGCGGCCGAACAGGAGCACCTTCATGCCCCCAGCTTCATACCTCGAGGGCGGTTGAGGTCAAGACAGTTCGAGCGTCGGCTGGTACATCTCGATCCAGTGGTACAGGTCGAGCAGCCGGTCCAGCCCGACCCGCGCCGCCGGGTTCATGGTCGCCGGGTCCACTTCGGACACCCGGTGCGCCCAGTTCTTGTCCACCAGGCCGAACACCGAGTGACCCGGCTCCGCCAAGACCTCCTTGACCTGCTGCTGCAACGCCGCCGCGTAGCCCGGGTCCTGCGTCGACGGGTACGGGCTCTTCACCCGCTGGGCCACCGACTCCGGCAGGACATGCTTCGTCGCGTGGCGCAGGAGGCTCTTCTCCCGCCCGTCGAACGTCTTCAGTGACCACGGCGTGTTGTACACGTACTCGACCAGCCGGTGGTCGCAGAACGGCACGCGGACCTCCAAGCCCACCGCCATCGACGCGCGGTCCTTGCGGTCGAGCAGCATCCGCACGAACCGGGTCAGGTGGAGGTTGCAGATCGCCCGCATCCGCGCCTCGCGCTCGGACTCGCCGTCCAGGTGGTCGACCGAACCGACCGCGGTCGCGTACTGGTCCGCGATGTAGGACTCCAGGTCCAGCTTCTGCCGCAGCTCGGTCGTGTACAGCGACGACCGGTCGTCCATCATCGACGTCCGGAACGCCAGCCACGGGAACGTGTCCGCGTTGACGGCCTTCTCGTCGTGGAACCAGCGGTAGCCGCCGAACACCTCGTCGGCCGACTCGCCCGACAGTGCCACCGTCGACTCGGCGCGGATCGCCTTGAACAGCAGGTAGAGCGACGTGTCCATGTCGCCGAGGCCGGCCGGGATGTCGCGCGCCTTCAGCACGGCGCGCCGCACCGCCGGGTCGCTCAGCTCGGCCGGGTTGAGCATGACGTTCTGGTGCGCCGACCCGACCAGCTCGGCGACGTCGCGGATGTACGGCGAGTCCGCGGTGTCGCGCATCTCGTCCGGCTTGAAGTTCTCCTCCTGGCCGAAGAAGTCGACGGAGAACGTCCGCAGCCGCTCGCCCTGCTCGGCGAGGTGGGGTGCGGCGAGGCCGGTGACGGCGCTGGAGTCCAGGCCGCCCGAAAGCAGCACGCAGCGCGGGACGTCCGCGACGAGCTGGCGGTGCACGATGTCGGTCATCAGCTCGCGCACGCGGGCGACCGTGGTCTCCTGGTCGTCGGTGTGCTGCTTCGCGTCCAGCTTCCAGTACGTGCGGGTCCGGACGCCCTCGCGGGACACGGTGACGATCGTGCCCGGCTGGACCTCCTCCATGCCCTTCCACAGCGACCAGCCGGGGCGCTTGGTGAACGCCATCAGCTCGCGCAGGCCGTCGGTGTCGACCACCTTGCTCGCCAGCGGGTTGGCCAGGATGGCCTTCGGCTCGGAGCCGAACAGGACGCCGTCGCGGGTCGGGTAGTAGTAGAACGGCTTGATGCCCATCCGGTCGCGGATCATGACGAGCCGGTCGTCGCGCTCGTCCCAGATCGCGAACGCGTACATGCCGTTGAGGTGGTCGACGACCTCGTCGCCCCACTGCAGGTAGCCGTGCAGGACGACCTCGGTGTCGCTGTCGGTCTCCCACTTGTGCCCGAGCTTCGTCAGCTCTTCCTTCAGCTCGGTGAAGTTGTAGGCCTCACCGCTGTAGACCATCGCGACGTCGCCGTTCGGCGTGTGGACGGACATCGGCTGCCGGCCGCCGGGCAGGTCGATGATGGCCAGCCGCCGGTGGCCGAGTGCGACGTGCTTGCGCACCCACGTGCCGACGTCGTCCGGGCCGCGGCAGGACATGGTCTCCGTCATGGCGTCGACCACGTCCTGGCGGCGGGTGAGGTCGGCGTCGTAGGAAACCCAGCCGGCGATACCGCACATGTGTACCCCTCCCAAGATTTGCTTAGCCGATACAACTATCGGTAACACAGGTGTAACACGGGCTGAAGATCTTGTCTGCCCGAATTGCACGTTCCGCACTTGTTCGGTCACGCGTTGTGTTGTGAGTCACTAACCCACTGCATTCCGTGATTAATCGGCAAACGTTTGCGTGATGGCCGCCACCGGCCATAAAGACGGCGTAAATGGGTGTCAGGAACGCATCAAGAGGCCGTCAGCCGCAGGTCGGGACGGGGTCCCGCAGCCGCAGAGTGAACGCGTCCGGTCACCGAACCCGGTGACCCGTCTTGAGAGGTGCCTGTGGCCGACTTGCTCTACGCCGTCCTGATGATCGGCGTGTTCGTGGTGCTCGCGCTGGCGCTGCGCGGGCTGGAGAAGCTGTGAGCGGCGCGGGAACCGTGGCCAACGTCGTCGGCGGACTGCTGGCGCTGGGCCTCCTCGTCTACCTCTTCGTCGCGCTGATCAAGCCGGAGAAATTCTGATGTCCGACACCGCGGCCGGGCTCATCCAGCTCGGCCTCCTCCTCGCCGCCCTCGCCGTGGTCTACAAGCCGCTCGGCGACTACCTGGCGCGCGTCTTCTCCACCGAAAAGCACTGGAAGCTCGAAAAGGGCCTCTACAAGCTCTTCCGCGTCAACCCCGACTCCGAGCAGCGGTGGCCGACCTACGCCGCGGGCGTGCTCGGCTTCTCGTTCGTCTCGGTCGTCCTGCTCTACCTGCTGCAGCGGCTGCAACCACTGCTGCCGTGGAGCCTGGGCCGCGGCTCGGTGAGCCCGGGCGTCGCGTTCAACACGGCGATTTCGTTCGTCACCAACACGAACTGGCAGTCCTACGTCCCCGAGACGACCATGGGCCACTTCGTGCAGATGGCCGGGCTGACCGTGCAGAACTTCCTGTCCGCCGGCGTCGGCCTGGCCGTGGCGATCGCGGTGACGCGCGGGTTCGTCCGGGCGAAGACCGACCGGCTCGGCAACTTCTGGGTGGACCTCACGCGCGGCACGGTCCGCGTCCTGCTGCCGATGGCGTTCGTCTTCGCGATCGTGCTGGTCGCGCTCGGCGTGGTGCAGAGCCTCAAGGCCGGTGTCGCCGTGACGAACCCGGACGGCAGCCAGAGCACGATCGCCCTCGCCCCGGCCGCGAGCCAGGAGGCCATAAAGGAGCTCGGCACCAACGGCGGCGGCATCCTCAACGCCAACTCAGCGCACCCGTTCGAGAACCCCACCGCCTGGACCAACCTGATCGAGCTGTTCCTGATCCTGGTGATCCCGGTCAGCCTGACCCGCACGTTCGGCAAGCTGGTCGGCAAGCCGAAGCAGGGGTACGTCCTGCTCGCCGTGATGAGCCTGCTCTGGGCCGCGTCGCTGGCGATCATCTGGTTCTCCGAAGCGAACGCGAACAACCCGGCGGCGCTGGCCGCGGGCGCGAGCATGGAAGGCAAGGAACAGCGGTTCGGCATCGGGTTGACGTCGATCTTCGCCGACACGACCACCGGCACGTCGACCGGCGCGATCAACGGCGCCCACGACAGCCTGTCGGGCCTCGGTGGCGGGGGACCGTTGCTCAACATGCTCTACGGAGAGATCTCGCCCGGCGGTGTCGGCACCGGCCTCTACGGCATCCTGGTCATGGCGATCATCGCGATGTTCCTGGCCGGCCTGATGGTCGGGCGCACGCCGGAGTACCTGGGCAAGAAGCTCGGCAAGCGCGAGGTCACCGCCGCGGCGATCGCGATGCTCGCGATGCCGACCGTGGTGCTCCTCGGCTCCGGGATCGCGCTGCTGCTGCCGGACACGGCGGGCGCGCTCGGCAACGGCGGCGCGCACGGCCTGTCCGAAATCCTCTACGGCTACGCGTCCACCGGCAACAACAACGGCAGCGCGTTCGGCGGCCTGACCGCGACGAGCGACTGGTTCCAGTCGTCGTTCGGCGTCGCCATGGCGATCGGCCGGTTCGTGCCGATCCTCGCCGTGCTCTGCCTGGCCGGTTCCCTGGCCGCGCAACGCAAGGTGCCCGAAACCGCGGGCACCCTGCCCACCACCGGGCCGCTGTTCGCCACCATGCTCACCGGCACGGTGGTGCTCGTCGCGGCCCTCACCTTCATCCCGGCGCTCGCGCTCGGGCCCATCGCGGAGGCACTCGCATGACCGTCACCGAAGAACGACCCCAGGTGACTCCCGCCACCGAGACCACGGGACGCGTCGGCGCCGGGGTGTTCAGCCCGCGCCAGCTCTGGACGTCGCTGCCCGACGCCTTCCGGAAGCTCAACCCCAAGCACCAGCTCGGCAACCCGGTGATGTTCGTGGTGTGGGTGGGTTCCGCGCTCACCACGGTCTTCGCGGTCACCGACCCGAGCGTGTTCACCATCCTGATCGCCGTCTGGCTCTGGTTCACGGTCCTCTTCGCGAACCTCGCCGAAGCCGTCGCCGAAGGGCGGGGCAAGGCGCAGGCGGAAAGCCTGCGGAAGTCGAAGAAGGAGACCGTCGCCCGCCGCCTCACGGCGAGCGGCTCGGAAGAACAGGTACCGGGCGTCGAGCTGAAGATCGGCGACCTGGTCGTCGTCGAGGCCGGTCAGGTGATCCCGGGTGACGGCGACGTCGTCGAGGGCATCGCGACCGTCGACGAGTCGGCCATCACCGGCGAGTCGGCCCCGGTCATCCGCGAGTCCGGCGGCGACCGCAGCGCCGTCACCGGCGGCACGACCGTGCTGAGCGACCGGGTCGTCGTCAAGATCACGACCAAGCCCGGCGAGTCCTTCGTGGACCGCATGATCGCGTTGGTGGAAGGCGCCTCGCGGCAGAAGACGCCGAATGAGATCGCGCTGACCATCCTGCTCTCGACGTTGACGATCATCTTCCTGCTCGCCGTCGTCGCGCTGCAGCCGATGGCCCGCTACTCCGGCAGCGAGCAGTCCGTGATCGTGCTGACCGCGCTCTTGGTCTGCCTGATCCCGACGACGATCGGCGCGCTGCTGAGCGCCATCGGCATCGCCGGGATGGACCGCCTGGTGCAGCGCAACGTCCTTGCGACCAGCGGCCGCGCGGTGGAGGCCGCCGGCGACGTCTCGACGCTGCTGCTCGACAAGACCGGCACGATCACCTTCGGCAACCGCCGGGCCACCGAGCTGATCCCGGTCGGATCGTCCACTCCGGACGAACTCGCGCGCGCCGCCCGGCTGGCCAGCCTGGCCGACGAAACCCCCGAAGGCCGCAGTGTCGTCGAGCTGACGTCGGACTACGCGAGCCAGGACGAGCACGGCGAGTTCGTCCCCTTCACCGCGCAGACGCGGATGTCGGGGCTCGACGTCGGCAACCGGCGGATTCGCAAGGGTGCCGCGAGCGCCGTCCGCGCCTGGGTGCGCGACAACGGCGGCGAGTTCCCCGACGAGACCGAGCGCGTGGTCGACGAGATCAGCGCTCAGGGCGGTACGCCGCTCGTCGTCGCCGAGGACGCCGTGGTGCGCGGCGTGATCCGCCTGTCCGACGTCGTCAAGCCCGGCATGAAGGAGCGGTTCAAGGAACTGCGCGCGATGGGCATCAAGACGGTGATGATCACCGGCGACAACCCGCTCACCGCCAAGGCCATCGCCGCGGACGCGGGCGTCGACGACTACCTCGCCGAGGCCAAGCCCGAAGACAAGATGGCGCTCATCAAGCAGGAGCAGGAGGGCGGCCGGCTGGTCGCGATGACCGGCGACGGCACCAACGACGCCCCGGCGCTCGCGCAGTCCGACGTCGGCGTCGCGATGAACACCGGCACGTCGGCCGCGAAGGAGGCCGGCAACATGGTCGACCTCGACAGCGACCCGACGAAGCTGATCGAGATCGTCGAGATCGGCAAGCAGCTGCTGATCACCCGCGGCGCGCTGACCACGTTCAGCGTCGCCAACGACCTCGCGAAGTACTTCGCGATCCTGCCCGCGATGTTCACCGGCATCTTCGCCCAGCTCGGCGCGCTCAACATCATGCACCTGGCCACGCCGAAGTCGGCGATCCTCTCCGCGGTCATCTTCAACGCGCTGATCATCGTCGTGCTCATCCCGCTGGCCCTGCGCGGCGTGCGGTACAAGCCGTCGTCGGCCTCGGCCCTGCTGCGCCGCAACCTGCTCGTCTACGGCCTCGGCGGCATCGTCAGCCCCTTCCTCGGGATCTGGCTGATCGACCTGCTCGTGCGCCTCATCCCTGGAATCGGGTGAACGTCGTGAACACTCTCGTCAAGCAGACCTGGGCCGGGCTGCGCGTGCTGGTCGTGCTGACCGTCCTGCTCGGTGTGCTCTACCCCCTCGCGGTGTGGGCGATCGCCCGCATCCCCGGCCTGGAGGGCAACGCCGAGGGCTCGGTCGTCACGCAGAACGGCCAGGCCGTCGGGTCGTCGCTGATCGGCGTCGACCCGGTGCCCGCCGACCCCGCGCACGACCCGTGGTTCCACAACCGGCCCTCGGCGCTCTCGAAGGACGCGCTCGGCCCCGGCGACCCGTCGACGTCCGGCGCGTCCAACAAGGGCCCGTACAACGAGGACCTCGTGAAGACCATCGGCGAGCGCAAGGACGCCATCGCGAAGCGCGAAGGCGTGTCACCCGGCCAGGTACCGCCGGACGCCGTCACCGCGTCCGGCTCGGGCCTCGACCCGGCGATCAGCGTCGCCTACGCCGATCTTCAAGCACAGCGCGTCGCGCGCGTCACCGGCTTGCCGCTCGACCGGGTGAAGCAGCTGATCGAAGCGAACACGAGCGGCGCGGGAATCGGGGTCCCGGGCGTGAATGTGCTCCAGCTCAACTTGGCCGTGCAAGCCGCGGCCGGAGGGGCACACTGACAGCGTGACCACTGAAGACGCCCCGAAGCCGCGCCGCGGGGAGCTGAGGATCTACCTCGGCGCGGCTCCGGGGGTCGGCAAGACCTTCGCCATGCTCGGCGAGGCGCGGCGGCGGCTCGACCGCGGCACCGACGTCGTCGTCGGGCTGGTCGAGACGCACGGCCGCGAGAAGACCGCGGTGCTCCTGGACGGCTTGGAGACGGTGCCGCGGCGGCACGCCGATCACCGCGGCCGCGAGTTCGACGAGATGGACCTCGACGCGATCCTCGCGCGGGCCCCGGAGGTCGCCGTCGTCGACGAGCTGGCCCACACGAACGTGCCGGGCTCGCGCAACGCCAAGCGCTGGCAGGACGTCGAGCAGCTCCTGGAGGCCGGCATCGACGTGCTGTCCACGGTCAACGTGCAGCACCTGCAGAGCCTCAACGACGTCGTCGAGCGCATCACCGGCGTCACCCAGCAGGAGACCGTGCCGGACGAGGTCGTCCGCCGCGCCGAGCAGCTCGAGCTGGTCGACATCACCCCGGAGGCGCTGCGGCGGCGGCTCGCCCACGGCAACGTCTACCCGGCCGAGCGGATCGACGCCGCGCTCGGCAACTACTTCCGCCCCGGCAACCTCACCGCGCTGCGCGAGCTGGCGCTCCTCTGGGTGGCCGACCAGGTCGACGTCGCGCTGCAGCGCTACCGCGCCGAGCAGCGGATCACCGACACGTGGGAGGCGCGCGAACGCGTCGTCGTCTCCATCACCGGCGGCGCGGAGAGCGAGACGCTCATCCGCCGCGCCAGCCGGATCGCCACCCGGGCCGGCGCCGAGCTGCAGGTCGTCCACATCCTGCGCGGCGACGGCCTGTCCGGGCTCGGCCCGGCCGCGATCGCCCGCTGCCGGACGCTGGCCGAGGAGGTCGGCGCGACCTTCCACACCGTCGTCGGCGACGACGTGCCGACCGCGCTGCTGGACTTCGCCCGCGGCGTCAACGCGACCCAGCTGGTGATCGGCACCTCGCGGCGTTCGCGCGTGGCGCGGCTGTTCGACGAGGGCATCGGGGCCGGCGTGGTCCGGCAGTCGGGGCCGATCGACGTCCACATGGTCACCCACGCCGAGGCGGGCGGGCGCTTGCGGGCGCGGCTGAGCGCGAGCCCGCTGGGGTTCTCGCGGCTGGTCGCGGGCTGGGTGCTCAGCGTCGTCCTGCCGGTGCTGGTGACCGTCGTCGGCTTCTTCATCCCGTCCGGGCTGGACTTCGCCACCGACGTCATCTCCTACGTGCTGGCGACCGTGGTCGTGGCGCTGGTCGGCGGCCTCGGACCGGCGCTGGTCGCGGCCGTGCTCGGCGCCGGGCTGCTCAACTTCTTCTTCACACCACCGCTGTACACGCTCAACGTGCACACCCCGCAGAACCTCGTGACGCTGATCGCGATGGTCGTGGTCGCGGTGCTCGTCGCGCTGGTCGTCGACCAGGCCGCGCGCCGGGCCACCCAGGCGGCGCGGGCGCGGACCGAGGCGGCGCTGCTCGCCTCCTACGCCCGGACCGTGCTCACCCACACCGACCCCATCGAACGGTTGCTGGAGAAGGTCCGCGAGAACTTCGCGCTGACGTCGGTGACGCTGCTGGAGAAGCAGGAAGGCGACTGGCATCGCGTGGCGGTCGCGGGGGAGCATCCGTGCGCCGACCCGGACGAGGCCGACGTGGACATCGCCGTCACCGCCGACGTCCACCTGACCCTGCGCGGGCGTGCTCTGCCGGCGGCCGACCGGCGGGTGCTGGAAGCCGTGGCCGGGCAGGCGTTGCTCTCCCTGCGTCAGCAGCGGGCGGCCGCCGCCGCGGCGCGCGCCGAGCGCAAGGCGGAGGCGACCGAGCTGCGCACGACGCTGCTGTCGGCCGTCGGACACGACCTGCGCACGCCGCTGACGTCGATCAAGGCGTCGATCGGCAGCCTGCGCGCGCCGGATCTGCGGCTGTCCGAAGAGGACACCGCCGAGCTGATGGAGGCCATCGAGCTGTCGGCCGACCGGCTGGCCGGGCTGATCGACAACCTCCTCGACTCGTCACGCCTGGCCACCGGGGCGGTGCAGCCGCTCCTGCGTCCGGTCGGCTACGACGAGGTCGTCGCGCACGCTTTGTCCAATGTGGACTCCTCGGACGCGGTGCGGGTGGCCGTGGACGACCAGCTCCCGGCGGTCCTCGCCGACCCCGGCCTGCTGGAACGCGTGGTGGCGAACGTGCTGGACAACGCCCTGCGGCACGGCGGGGCGCCGGTGTCGGCGCGGGCCAGCGCGCACTCCGGGCACGTCGAGCTGCGGATCGTCGACCACGGCAAGGGCCTGCGCAAGGGGACCGCGGACTCGGCGTTCGCGCCGTTCCAGCGTCTCGGCGGTGACCGGGACACGACGCCGGGCGTCGGGCTCGGCCTGTCCGTGGCGAAGGGGTTCACCGAAGCGATGGGCGGGACGATCCGCGCCGAGGACACGCCGGGCGGCGGCCTCACGGTCGTGATCTCCTTGCCGGAGCACAGCGTCACGTTCGAGGAGGTGCGATGAACGACCTGGGCGCCACCGTGCTGGTGGTCGACGACGAGCCGCAGATCGTGCGGGCGCTGCGGATCAACCTGAACGCCCGCGGCTACAAGGTGATCACCGCGCACGACGGCACGGCCGCGTTGAAAGCGGTGGCCGAGACCAAGCCGGACGTCGTGGTGCTCGACCTGGGGCTGCCGGACCTGGACGGGACCGAGGTGATCGCCGGCTTGCGCGGCTGGACGACGGTCCCGATCATCGTGCTGTCCGCCCGCGGCGACTCGGCCGACAAGGTCCAGGCCCTGGACGCGGGCGCGGACGACTACGTCACCAAGCCGTTCGGCATGGACGAGCTGCTGGCCCGGTTGCGGGCGGCGGTCCGCCGCTCGGCGGTGACGGGCGCGGACGACGTGGACGCGGTGGTGGAGACGGCGTCGTTCAGCGTCGACCTGGCCGCGAAGAAGGTCCGCCTGAGCGACGGCGACGAAGTCCACCTGACGAAGACCGAGTGGGGCGTGCTGGAGCTGCTGGTGCGCAACCGCGGGCGGCTGGTGGCGCAGAAGCAGCTGCTGCACGAGGTGTGGGGGCCGTCGTACGAGCGGGAGTCCCACTACCTGCGGGTGTACCTGGCCCAGCTGCGGCGCAAGCTGGAGCCGGAGCCTTCGCGGCCCCGGCACCTGCTCACCGAACCGGGCATGGGTTACCGCTTCGAGGTCTGACCCGCTGGGTACCCCACGTCCATGGACGGGTCGAAGACGTGGCTGCTCGGCGGTGAGCGCATCCCGCCGGTGATCGTGCTGACGCTGGCGGTGGGGGCGACCTTCGGGGCGTTCGGCTGGATCCTCACGGCCTTCGACGGCGACGAGGTGGGCTGGGCGAGGTGGCTGCGCATCGCGGCCGCGGGCGCCGGAGTCCTGTTGACGGTGTACCTGTGGAGGTTGTTCGCCCACCGCCTCCGGCGCGACGGATAGTCCCGGTGACCGGGGGAAAGCGGCGCCCCGGCGGCCGCTTGCCCGCGAAAGCCGCACTGGGACTGGCGATCTGCTGGACGGTGTGCGCGCTGGGCTTCGGCTTGATCGCTTTCCTCGGGGGAGTGGAGCCGGGGTGGCGGGGGACGCTCCAGGTGGTGGTCGCAGCGGTCGGCGTGCTCGTGGCCGGGTGCTACTGGCTTCGGTACGCCCAGGCGAGCCGGAAGCGCGGATGAGCGAGCCGGAATCGCCGCGCCGCAGCCGGAAGGCGCGAGCGCTGGGGTTGCTCGTCCTGGTGGCGCTCGGTTACTTCGCGGGTGTGGGGGTGGCGGCTTTGTTCGGCCTCGAAGATCCGTGGACCCGCGGTGTCCTCGGGGCCGGGCCGGTGCTCGGAGCCGCCGCAGTGGAGGCGCTGCGGCGGCAAACCCCCAATGGCTAGAACCAGAAGGTCGGCTGCTCGATCCCGAACCGCAGCTTCGCGTACCGCTTCGAAGCCGCCGCCGAGAAGTAGATGTGCTGAGAAGCTGCGTGGAGGTCGCGGAAGCAGCGCTGCAGGGGCTGGTCCGCGTGCAGCGCCCCCGCGCCCGCGAAACCGAACGCCGTGGTCACCGCGCTCAGCGACGCCCGCATCGCCTGCTGGGTCGCCAGCAGGAACTGCCCCCGCGAAGCCACGTCCGGGACGTCGCCGGCGCACGCCGTCTCCCACAGCTCGCCGAGCGCGTCGAAGACGAACGCCCGTGCGGAGCGCAGCTGGCCTTCGGCACGGGTCAGGGCGACCTGGACGTCGCCGTCCTCGGCGATCGGGCCCGGGCCCGGCGGGCGGAACTTCGCCGGCGCGAACGTCGTGAACTCGTCCAGCGCCCGACGCGCGATGCCGAGCGGGACGCCCGCCATCATCGTGCCCACCAGGGTGAAGAACGGGAACCGCCACAGCGGCCCCTCGTGGCGCGCCGGGTTCGTGAACGGGGACGCGGTGTGCTCCGCGCGCACGACCGCCTCGATCTCGACGTCGTGGCTGCCGGTGCCGCACAGGCCGGTGACGTCCCAGTTGTCGAGCACCCGCACCCCGGCGGCGGGGACGAAGGCCAGCCGCCAGTCGCGGGGGTCGCCGTCGGCGAAGGCGCCGCCGAAGAACAGGTCCGCGTGCGGGCTGCCGCTGCAGAACGCCCAGCGTCCGGTGAGCCCGAATTTGCCGTCGCCATCGCTGGTCAGCCGGCCCATCGGCGCGAACACGCCACCGCCGATCGGGTCCGGGACGGCCGCGGTCAGCTCGGCCGCGGCGGCCGGATCGAGCCAGGCGAGGAACGCCGAGCCGTTGCCGATCATGATCGTCCAGCCGGCGGAGCCGTCCGCGCGGCAGAGCTCCTCGACCACTTCGACGATCTCGGCGGGCGGCAGCTCCAGTCCGCCGAGTGCCCGCGGTGTCGCGAGGCGGAAGAGCCCGGCGGCCCGCGCCCGCTCGACGAGGTCGCGCGGCAGCGTCCGCAGCTGTTCGGCTTCGACGGCCCGCGCGCTCAGCTCGGGCGCGAGCTCCCGCGCGGCGGTCACGGCGTCGGTGGTGGCTTGTCCCATCATGGTCAGCGCCCCCTCGGGGTGTCACGATAGATGGACGACTATTAGATAGAGGAGTCTCTACTCAAATGTCCGACCCTGTCAAGCGCCGGTACGACACGTCCCGGCGTCAGGAGCAGGCGCGGGAGAACCGCCGCCGGATCCTGACGGCGGCGTCGGGCCTCTTCCGCGAGAAGGGGTACGCGGGCACCGCGATGCCCGAGGTCGCGAAGGTCGCGGGGGTCGCGGTCCAGACCGTCTACAAGGCGTTCGCGAACAAGGCGACCCTGCTCAAGGCCGTCTTCGACGTCACCCTCGCCGGCGACGACGAGGACATCCCTATCGCCGGCCGCGACTTCATCGCCGCGATCCAGGCCGAGCCGGACGCCGCCCGGAAGATCGGGATGTACCTCGAGCACCTCGCCGCGGTGGCCCCGGCGGTGACGCCGGTGCAGCTGCTCGCCCGCGACGCGGCCGCCGCCGACCCCGCGGCCGCCGAGGTCTGGGCGCAGATGCGCCGCGAAACGCTGACGGCGATGACGTACTTCGCGGCGGACCTGCTCGCCACCGGACAGGTCAAGCCCGGGCTGGCCGCCGACGATGTCCGCGACGTCCTGTGGACCTACCACGGTCCGGAGCAGTACGAGCTGCTGTGCCTGGAGCGCGGGTGGCCGCCGGAGCGCTACGGGCAATTCCTGCGCGACGCGATCGTCGCCGCGGTCCTGGTCTAGACATGCCGGAGGCCACCGCCGCGGCGGTGGCCTCCGGGGGTTTCTCTTGTCGCTACTGCGCGTGCGTGGTGCTGCCGCCCGTCGTCGAGGACGTGCCGGTCCCGGTCGGCGACGGCGAACCCGCGGTGCTGGTCCCGCCTCCACCGGTCGTCGTGGTCGGCGGATCGGCCGTCGTGGTCGGCGGAGGAGTCGTCGACGTCGGCGGCTTCGGTGTCGTGCTGGTCGGCTTCGGCGTCGTCGAGGTCACCGGGGGCGGGTTGCCCGTGTCGTCGCGGGGCGGCGGGGGCGGGTCGGCGTGGGTGACCACCGTGGTCGTGGTCTTGCCGTCCGGGCTGACCGACACGACCGTGCTCGGCGCGATCGACGGGGCGGCCGGCGACGTCGGCGACGTCGGCGCGCCGACGGTCGACGGGCCCGCCGACGAGGGGGTGTTCGACGCCGTCTGCAGGCCGGCCTGCGAGGTGCCCTGGCCGCCGATGCCGCCGGGGCCGCCCGCGGTGGTGGCGGGGTCGGGGCCGGCGAGCTCGGCGACCGCGGCGAACGCGGTCGCGACGACCAGCCCGGCCACCCCGAGCACGACGTACCCGGTGCGGTTCGGTTTGCTGCTCTTCGGCGGGGCGGTGTCGATCCTGGTCACGTGCGAGCTCGATGCGGACCCGTCGGGGCGGGGCATTGCAGGCTCCTCGGGGGGTCGGGAGGCGCGGTGGGAGGTCGTGAATCGATCACTGCTTCCCCGGGCGGGGGAACCCGGGAGGACGACCTCGGCGGCGAGGCTATCACCGTCGGTGCCCTATTCGACCAGGTAGTGAGCCTGCGTGATCACTGTGCGCAGTCGATGTGTCCGGAAAGGATGAAAGCGTGAGTGAGCAACAAACGAACACACGATTGACGGCGTGGGTGCGCGGCCGGGTCCAGGGGGTCGGTTTCCGCTGGTGGACCCGCAGCAGGGCGCTCGAGCTCGGCCTGGTGGGCAGTGCCCGCAACATGCCCGACGGGCGTGTCGAGGTCATAGCGGAGGGTGATCGAGACCACTGTGAGCGGTTGCTGGCCGTCCTGCGGTCGGGAGAATCACCCGGAAGTGTGGAGACCGTCGTCGAGCGCTGGTCCGACCCGAAAGGGGGACTCAGCGGCTTCCTGGAACGCTGACGCGGGCCTTGGTACTTCCGGGGCGGGTGTGGCGCAGGAGGTTGCTGTGACCTCCGAGGATGTGCTAAGGCGCGCCGATGAGGGGGCGCGTCCGGCGGCCCGCGGGGACCCCCGGGTAGCCTGGGACGATTGAATCGCCAGTACCGGCAGCCAGAGGGGTCAGCACCCAGTGCACCTGAAAAGCCTGACGCTCAAGGGCTTCAAGTCCTTCGCCTCGGCCACCACGCTGCGCTTCGAGCCGGGCATCACCTGCGTGGTCGGGCCGAACGGCTCCGGCAAGTCCAACGTGCTGGACGCCCTGCGCTGGGTCATGGGCACCCAGGGCGCCAAGGACCTGCGCGGCGGCAAGATGGAGGACGTCATCTTCGCCGGCACCGCGGGCCGCGCCCCGCTCGGCCGCGCCGAGGTCACCCTCACCATCGACAACGCCGACGGCGCGCTCCCCATCGAGTACGCCGAGGTGTCGATCACCCGCCGGATGTTCCGCGACGGCGCCAGCGAGTACGAGATCAACGGCGACCGCTGCCGCCTGATGGACGTCCAGGAGCTGCTCTCGGACTCCGGCATCGGCCGCGAGATGCACGTCATCGTCGGGCAGGGCCAGCTCTCGGCGATCCTCGAATCCAAGCCCGAAGAGCGCCGCGCCTTCATCGAAGAGGCCGCCGGCGTCCTCAAGCACCGCAAGCGCAAGGAACAGACCCTGCGCAAGCTGGCCAACATGCAGGGCAACCTCGACCGCCTCGGCGACCTCACCACCGAGCTGCGCCGCCAGCTCAAGCCGCTGGGCAAGCAGGCCGAGATCGCCCGGCGGGCCCAGGCCGTCCAGTCCGAGCTGCGCGACTCCCGCCTGCGCCTGCTCGCCGACGACCTGGTCACCCAGCGCAGCGCGATCACCCGCGACGAGGCCGACGAGAAGACCGCCCGCCAGCGCCGCGCCGAGGTCGAGCAGACCCTCGAGATCGTCTCCGCCGAGGAGACCGAGCTGGAGTCGTCGCTCGCCGAGGACGCGCCGCTGCTGCAGACCGCCCAGGAGACCTGGTACAAGCTCTCCGCGCTGGCCGAGCGCCTTCGCGGCACCGTCCGGCTGGCCATCGAGCGGCAGCGCCACCTGTCGGCCGACGTCTCGACGTCGACCGGTGGCCGTGACCCCGAAGAGCTGCTCGAAGAGGCCGAGCGCGTCGCCGAGCAGGAAGAGGAGCTCAACGAGGCCGTCATGGAGGCCCGGGAGCTGCTCGCCCAGACCGTGCTGCGGCGCGAAGACCTCGAACAGCGCGTCCAGGCCGCCGAGCGCGCGCACTGGGCCGCCGTCCGCGCGATCGCCGACCGCCGCGAGGGCATGGCCAAGCTGACCGGCCAGGTCGAGGCGCTGCGCAGCAAGAACGGCGCCACCTCCGACGAGATCGACCGCCTCAGCGTCTCCCTCGAGGAGTCCGCGGAACGCGCGGAGATCGCCGTCGAAGAGCTCGAAGTGGCCAAGGCGGAAGGCGGCGTCGAGGAGTCCGACGATTCCGGCCTGATGGATCGCCACGACCGCGCGGTCGAGGCCAACAACGCGGCCAAGGCGCGTGTCGAAGAGCTGGTCAAGGCCGAACGCGCCGCCGAGCGCGAGATCGCGTCGGAGAAGGCCCGCGTCGAGGCGCTGTCGATGGGCCTGCGGCGCAAGGACGGCGCGGGCGCGCTGCTCGGCGCGTCCCACGAGCTGCCGGGCCTGCTCGGCTCGGTCGCCGCGCTGCTGACCGTCGAGCCCGGCTACGAGGTCGCGCTGGCCGCGGCGCTCGGCCCGGTGGCCGACGCGGTCGCCGTCGCCGGCGGCGAGGACGCCCTGCGCGCCCTGAAGTACTTGAAGGACACCGACTCCGGCCGCGCGGGCATCCTGCTCGGCGGGCCTGAGTCCACTGTGGACACGTACTCGTGGCCGTCGCTGCCGGACGGCGCGCGCTGGGCCCGCGAGGTCGTCACGGCGCCGGCGCAGCTGCGGCCCGCCGTCGAGCAGGCCCTCGACAAGCTCGCCCTGGTCCGCGACCTCGAGTCGGCGCGCCACCTGGTCGCCGTGCACCCGGAGGTCCGGGCGGTCACCGCCGAAGGCGACGTCTTCGGGTCCCGTTGGGCGATCGGCGGCTCGGGCAAGCGCGAGAGCGTCATCGAGGTCCAGGCGGCCGTCGACGAGGCCGGGGAGCGGCTGCGCACGGCCGAACGCTCGCTGGAGCGCTACGCGGCCGAGCTGGAAGGCGCCCGCGCCGAGCAGCAAGCGCGTCGCGAAGAGGTTTCCCAGGCCAAGGACGCCCTCGGCGAGGCCAAGGTGCGCAAGGCACGCTCGTCGGAGCGGCTCAGCCGGCTGCAGCAGGCGGCCCGCCAGGCCCAGGCCGAGGTCGAACGCTTCAGCGGCCAGCGCGCGAAGGTCGAGCAGAGCCGCGAGCAGGCCCTGGCCCAGCTCGCCGAGCTGGAGGAACGGCTCGCCGCCGTCGCCGAGCAGCCCGTCGAGGACGACCCGGACACCGCCGAGCGCGACGCCGCCGTCGAAGAGCTGGCCGTCGTCCGGCAGGAAGAGATGGAAGCGCGGCTCGCGCAGCGCACCGCCGAGGAGCGGGCGCGCAGCATCGCGGGCAAGGCCGAGGGCCTCCGCCGCGCCGCGCACGCCGAGCAGCAGGCCCGCGAACGCGCCGAGCGCGCCGCCGCGAACCGCAAGCGCGGCGCCGAGATCGCCAACGCCGTCGTCAACGGCGGCGAGATCGCCCTGGACCGCATCGAGCAGTCGGTCCAGCGCGCGGCCGCCGAGCGCGACCAGGTCCAGGCCCGCCGCCAGAGCCGCGAGGCCGCGCTGACCGGCGTCCGCGCCAAGGTCCGCGAGCTGACCGGCGAGCTGGAGAAGCTGACCGACGCCGTCCACCGCGACGAGGTCCTGCGCGCCGAGCAGCGGCTCCGGCTGGAGACCCTGGAAGCCAAGATCGCCGAGGACTTCGGCATCGGGCTCACGGAACTGGTGCAGGAGTACGGCCCGGACGTCCCGGTCCCGCCGAGCGCGGGCGAGATGGCCGAGTACGAGGCGGCCAAGGACCGCGGCGAGGACGTCACCCCGCCGCCGCCGATGCCCTACGACCGCGACACCCAGGCTCGCCGCGCCAAGCGCGCCGAGAAGGACTTGTCGTTGCTGGGCAAGGTGAACCCGCTGGCCCTCGAGGAGTTCGCGGCGCTGGAGGAGCGGTACAAGTTCCTCTCCACGCAGCTGGAGGACCTCAAGGACACCCGCAAGGACCTCGAGGCGGTCATCAAGCAGGTCGACGAGAAGATCCTCGAGGTCTTCGCCGGGGCGTACGCGGACGTGGCCCGCGAGTTCGAGACGGTGTTCAGCGTGCTGTTCCCCGGCGGCGAGGGCCGGATGGTCCTGACCGAGCCGGACGACCTGCTGAGCACCGGCGTCGACGTCGAAGCGCGCCCGCCGGGCAAGAAGGTCAAGCGGCTTTCGCTGCTCTCCGGTGGCGAGAAGTCGCTGGTCGCGGTGGGCATGCTGGTCGCGATCTTCCGCGCCCGGCCGTCACCCTTCTACGTGATGGACGAGGTCGAGGCCGCGCTGGACGACACCAACATGCGCCGGCTGATCGGGCTCCTGGAGCAGCTGCGCGACTCGTCACAGCTGATCATCATCACCCACCAGAAGCCGACGATGGAGATCGCCGACGCGCTCTACGGCGTGAGCATGCAGGGCGACGGCATCACGAAGGTGATCTCGCAGCGCCTGCGCACGGCCGATGACGAGCCGGTCGCGGTCGGCTGACGCGTCACATGTCGTCTTCGCGCGGCGCGCGGCGGTCGTCGCCCCGCACGCGCGGCTCGTAGGTGCTCAGGTCGTTGCCGACGCTGCCGGCGTCGCCGATGTTCGGGCGCCGCCCGCCGGGCCGGAGCATGCCGTGCTTGACCCCGCGCTTGCGGTCGAGCCGGTCCATGACCAGTCCGATGACGAGCAGCACGGCGAGGACCACGCCGATGCCGATGAAGAACCCCATGTGAGACCCCCTCTCCCGCTCCCAGGTTACGGGAGCGGGAGAGGGGGTCACATCCCCTTAGTCGGCGACCCAGAAGGCGTAGTCGGCCGAGTAGCGGGCCGCGGTCTGCGCGCCGTCGGTGCAGGTCCCGGCCGGGGCGAGGCCGCCGCGCGTGTTCAGGCGCTGGACGTAGGTCACCTTGCCGAAGATCCCGTCACCCGTGTTCAGGTTCGCCTTGAGCAGCACCTCCGGGATCGCGCCGTCCCGCGGGGAGGTGGCCACCGCGGCCGCGCCGACGGTACTGCCGTCCACAATGGACGTCCACACCGGACCCTTGCTGTGCAGGGCCACCGGCCTGCCGTGTTTCGACAGCACCGCCGCGGGCTGGATCAGCGTCCACGCGCCCGCGGTGCACCCGTAGATCTGCACGCCCTCGGCCGGGAACGTCGCCAGCGCGTGGTTGCCGGCCGGGACCTTGATCGCGTCCGGCACCTTCGGGCCCGCCGGGCTGGCCGAAGCCGTCGCCGCGCCGCCGGCCAGCAGGGCGCCGATCGCGAGCGCCACCGTCATCCGCTTCATGAACCCACCTTCGATTCCTCCCGCCGCTTCTCGGCGGGCTCCCGCACCTCGACACGGGAGCCCGCCGGAAACGGTTCAAAAGGATCAGGCGGCGGGAACCTCTTCCGCTTCACCGACCGCGTTGGCCTCGGCCGCCTTCGGGTCCGGCGTCCGGTGCCGCAGCGAAAGCAACCCGCCCACGACCAGCGTGATCACCACGCCCAGCAGCGTGTACCAGGGGTAGGCGAGAGCCACGCGGTCGCCGGCCGCCTTCGAGAAGTCGATCCCGATGAACCCGCCGGTCTTCGCGCTGAACTTCACCCCGAGGATCACGAACGCCATCACCACGACCGTGGCGACGAACGCGATGATCGCGTCCAGCTGCCGGGCCTTCTTGATCAGCAGGCCGAGCAGGAACGACCCGAGCAGCGCGCCGTAGGTGTACCCGGTGATGGCCAGGCCCAGCTCGATCACCGAGTTCTTCGTGGTGGAGAACAGCGACGCGAAGAGCGCGAACACGACCGCCCAGATCAGCGTCCACATGCGGCCGTGCTGGAGCAGCTTCGAATCCTCCGGCGAGCGCTTGGTGAACCGCTGGTAGAGGTCGGCCACGGTCGACGTCGAAAGGGCGTTGAGCGCCGAAGCCAAAGCGCCCATGGTCGACGCGAGCACGCCCGCGATGAGCAGGCCCGAGACGCCGACCGGCAGGTCGTCGATGATGAACCGCGAGAACACGTCGTCCGGGCTCTGCAGGCCGAGCTGCGCGACCGACTTGCGGCCGTCGAACACCCACAGCATCGCCCCGACCAGCAGGAACAGCGCGAACTGGATGGTGACGATGATGCCACTGCCGATGAGCGCCTTCTGGCCGTCGCGCAGGCTGCGCGTGGCCATCAGCCGCTGCGCGATCAGCTGGTCGGCACCGTGCGAGGCCATGGACAGCGCCGCGCCGCCGAGCACCGCCGTGATGAAGGCGTACGGGCTGGTCAGCAGGTTCTTCGAGAAGTCGACGAGCATGAACTTGCCGTCGTCGGACGCCTGGCTCATCCAGTCACCCGGCAGCTTGTTCAGCAGCACGATCGCGGCCACCGCCGCGCCGCCGAGGTAGAGCGTGAGCTGGATGACGTCGACCCACACGACGGCCTTGATCCCGCCGATGTAGGCGTAGATCAGCGTCAGCGCGGTCAGGATCACCACGATCACCCAGTAGTCCAGGTGGATGTTGTAGTGCCCGAGGATCACCTTGATCGGGATCGCGCCGGCGAACAGGCGGACACCTTCGGCGAGCAGCCGCGTGATCACGAACGTCACCGACGCGGTGCCCTGCAGCCCGGACCCGAACCGCTTGCCCAGGAACGCGTACGCGCTCACGAGGTTGCCCTTGAAGTACCGCGGCAGCAGCACGAACGCGGCGATCGTCCGGCCGATGATGTAGCCGAAAGCCAGCTGCAGGAACAGGAACGCGTTGCCGAAGACGAGACCCGGCGTGCTGATCACGGTGAGCGTCGAGGTCTCCGTGGCCACCACGGACAGCATCACCGCACCCCACGGGAGGCTGCGCTCGCCGACGAAGTAGTCGGCCGCCGACCGTTGCTTGCGGCCGACGAGCACGCCTATCAGCGGCATCGCCGCCAGGTAGACCACGATGATGGCGAGGTCAACACCGCGCATGGACTTCTCCTACTGTCATCTTCATCCGGCCTTCTCCGCGACTCGCAACCGCGTCACGGTGCCCCCCAGCGGGGCGGGAAGGTTCAGGGGCCCGGCGCCCGGGACGAGCGCGCCGAGCAGGCGCGGCCCGCGGGCACCGGTCGCGGACGGCACCGTACCGGGCACGCCGCACCAGGTGAGCCAGCCGAGCAGCGCGGTGAGGTACGCCTCCTTGCCGGCGCCGGGCAGGCCGAGGTCGTCGCTGGTCTTCAGCACGGCTTCCGGCAGGTTCCGCGCCAGCGCCGTCATCACGGCCGGGTTCGCGACGCCGCCACCGGAGGCGACGACCGTCGTGACGCCGTGGCGCCGGCACTCGCCGGCGACGCTCACCGCGGTGAGCTCCGTCAGCGTCGCCAGGAGGTCACCGGGGTCGACCGGCGGCAGCCCGGCGAGGGCGGCGTCGAGGTAGGGCGCGTTGAAGTACTCCTTGCCGGTGGACTTCGGCGGCGCGGCGGCGAAGTACGGGTCGTCGAGCAGCCGGGCGAGCAGGTCGGAGCGCACCGAACCGCCGAGCGCGAGCCGGCCGTCGACGTCGCTGCGCTGCCCGGTGACGCGGTGGGCCGCGACGTCGAGCAGCGCGTTGGCGGGCCCGGTGTCGTAGGCGATCGCCGGTTCGCCGTCGGTCACGACGGTGATGTTCGCGATGCCACCAAGGTTGAGCGCGGCGACCGGGCGACCGGCGTCCTGGGCGAGACCGCGCAGCCACAGCTGGTCGAACGTGCTCGCCAGGGGCGCGCCGTGGCCGCCCGCGGCGACGTCCCGGGCCCGCAGGTCGGCCAGGACCGGCAGCCCGGTGCGCTCGGCGATCCAGGCGGGCTGGCCGAGCTGCAGCGTGCCGTGGACGTGGCCGTCCTCGACCCAGTGGAACACCGTCTGGCCCAGCGACGCGACGAGGTCCGCGGTGCCGCCGGCGAGTTCTTCGGCACCACGCACGGCCGCGTCGGCGAACGCCTGGCCGACGCCGGTGTCGAGCCGCGTCAGCTCGCCGGCGGTGCAGGGGTTCGGCGGCAACGCGGCGAGCAGGCCCTCGCGCAGCGGTTCGGGGTAGGGGACGTCGAGCTCGCCGAGCGGGGTGAGGACCACCGTGCCGTCCTCGGCGTGCAGGTCGGCGGCGGCCACGTCGATGCCGTCGACCGAGGTGCCCGAAATGAGCCCGATCACCCGGAAGCTGTGGCTCGCGCTTTTCCCCATCCGGAGGGGTTTAGTGCAGGGTCTCCGGTGGCGCAACCCCACATCGTGAAGTCTTGGCCCAATCGGGACCTACGTCGTTATGAATTGCCTGTGCGGGCGGGGTGTCCGGGACGCCGCGGTGCGGATGAAAGGATGGGGCGGTGTCGAGCACCTGGTTCTTGTTCGTAGTCCTCGCTGTCGTCGTGCTGGTCGCCCTCCTGGTGACCGGCCTGCTGGTCGCGCGCCGGCGCCGGATCACCCTGGACGCCAAGCGGGAGGTCGAGGAGAAGCCGAAGGGCGGCTCCTACGCGGCCAGCGGGGGCATCGCGCTCGCGCCCGGCGGGACCGAGGTCGAGCACCCCGTCGAGGACCGGCCGGAGACCGAGGGGCAGCCCGCGGTGGGCGACGACGCGGCGGTGCCGCGCGACTCGGCGCAGCGCACGGTGCGCGACGTCAAGCTCCCCGAAGAGCCCGCCCCGGTGGCCGAGGAGATCGACCCCGCGACCGGCCGCCTCGAGCGGCTGCGCGGCCGGCTGTCGAAGTCGCGGTCGGTGTTCGGGACGAGCCTGCTGGGCCTGCTCGGCGCCGGTGACCTGGACGAGGACTCCTGGCAGGACGTCGAAGACACGCTGCTGATGGCCGACCTGGGCGCGGCCACCACGACCCAGATCGTCGAGCGGCTGCGCGACGAGCTGTCCCGGCGCGCGATCCGCTCGTCGGCCGAGGCGCGCGAGGTGCTGCACGAGGTGCTGACGGCGCAGCTGTCGACCGACAGCGAGCGCGCGGTGCGGGCGCTGCCGCACATCGTCGACGGCAAGAAGCAGCCCGCGGTGGTCCTGGTGGCGGGCGTCAACGGCACGGGCAAGACGACGACCACGGGCAAGCTCGCCCGGGTTCTCGTGGCCCAGGACAAGACGGTGGTGCTGGGCGCGGCGGACACGTTCCGCGCGGCGGCGGCCGACCAGCTCCAGACGTGGGCCGAGCGCGTGGGCGCGGAGGTCGTCCGCGGCAAGGAAGGCGCGGACCCGGCGGCGGTGGCGTTCGACGCGGTGAAGCGCGGCATCGACACCGGGGTCGACGCGGTCCTGGTCGACACGGCGGGCCGGCTCCACACGAAGACGGGCCTGATGGACGAGCTGGGCAAGGTCAAGCGCGTCGTCGAGAAGCAGGCGAAGGTCGACGAGGTCCTGCTGGTCCTCGACGCGACGACGGGCCAGAACGGCCTGATGCAGGCGCGGGTGTTCGCCGAGCTCATCGACGTGACGGGGATCGTCCTGACGAAGCTGGACGGCACCGCCAAGGGCGGCATCGTGTTCCAGGTCCAGCGCGAGCTGGGCGTGCCGGTGAAGCTGGTCGGGCTCGGCGAGGGCCCGGACGACCTGGCGCCGTTCGAGCCGGGTGCCTTCGTGGACGCCCTGCTCGGCTAGGTGATCGGTTTCCCGCTCGACCACTCGTACACGGTCTCGCCCAGTGTCACCGCGGAATGGTGGAACTGGCACAGCCCGTTCTTGCCGTGAACGCGGGCCCGGGCGGTGCAGCGGGGGCCGAGGTCGGAAGCCGCGGCTCGGCACTGCGGGGCCGCACCGGTTTTCGCCTGGGCGAGCAGTCGCGAAACCGCCTCTCGTCGCGCCTGGAGTTCCGGTGCGGCCGTGAGCTGCCGGGGAGGGGCGGCCGCCTTCGGTGGCGCCGGCCGGAAGGGGCCGGAGCCGTCGGGCATCTGCAGCCCGAGCCGCTCGAGCAGCTCCGTCGTCGGCTCGGTGGTCTCGATGGTCAGCTGGTCGGTGTCGGTGCCGGCCACCCAGTGGCGGACCGCGCCGACGCCGCGCAGCACCGGTTTGCCGCGGAGATCCTCCGGAGGATCGAGCACCAGGGCGCCGATCAGGTAGTCGCCGCGGTGCAGCGTCAGGTGCGCGGTCTCGCCGAGCACCATCGGCACCGTCGTGCCCGACGTCCGCTCGCCGGCCGGCGGGGTCGGCTGGAAGGTCAGCAGCACCCACTGCCTGCTCGACGGCTCGTGCCGCACGTCGATGTCGATGTCGCTGGTCACGTTCCCGAGCAGGTGCCGGGTGGGCGCGGCCGGCGTCTCGGGAACGACGACCGTCTTCCGCCGCGAGTCGCCGAACCGGTCGGTGAGCCGGTCCACGCCCTTCTCGACGAGCTGGCCGACGATGACGTCGGCCGCCTTCTGACCCAGCCAGGCGAGCGGCGCCGCGAACAGTTCGAGCATTCCTCCCCCTCCGGAACCCGGACCCCGATTTTACCGGGGTCAGAGCCGGAAGAGCGGTGTCCCGTCCGCCTTGCGCAGGCCCAGCTGCAGCAGCACCGGCGCCGTCGGGCGGTTCGCCGGGATGAGGCACGGGGACGTCCGGTGAGCCGCCACGGTCAGCCGCGACCAGCCGATGCCCTGCAGGGTGCGGCGGCGCGGGTCGACCACCATCGCCGCGCCGAAGTAGTCGCCGCCCGGGACCGCGATGCGGGCCGTGTTCCCCAGGACGACCGAGAACACCGTGCCCGTGCGGCTGCCGTTCTCCTGCAGCGTCAGGATCACCGGCGTGCGCCCCTTCGCGGCGGCGTGGTGCCGCACGGTGATTTCGACCGTCCCCGCCGCGGTCTTGGGCGGGCGTGGCCACGCGGGCGTCGGCGGCGAGCCGTCGAGCGCGCGGTCGACCAGGCGGTCCAGCAGGTTCGAAGCGGCACCCTGTGCGAGCCAGGTCAGAGCGCCGGTGTGCGTGTCCATGCGGCCTCCGGCGATATTCAGGTGACGGGCGCCCGCGCGACGGCGCACACTCCCGGCATGCCCGGTTGACGCAGCGCGCTTTTCGCCCGTGCCCCTCCTCGTAACAGACGCCCCGAAGCCGTCATTCGCTACGAGAGAGGACCCATCATGACCGTCATCACCGGCGAACGGGTGCGGTTGCGCCCGATCGTCGCAGCGGACCGCGCCCGTTTGCGCGAGATCCTGGCCACCCCGGAGGTGGCCCGCTGGTGGGGCGACCCCGACCACGAGACCGAAGGCCTGTACACCGTCGAGGACGGGTTCACGTGCTACGCCATCGAACTCGACGGCGTGGTCGTCGGGCTGATCCAGAGCTGTGAGGAACTCGACCCGCAGTACAAGCACGCGGGCATCGACATCTCGGTGCACCCGGGCTTCCACGGCCGCGGCGTCGGCACGGACGCCCTGCGCGCCCTGGCCCGCCACCTGCTGGAGCAGGGGCACCACCGCCTGACGATCGACCCGGCGGCGTCCAATGAGACGGCGATCCGGGTGTACACGAAGGTGGGGTTCCGCCCGGTCGGCCTGCTGCGCGACTACGAGCGCGCCCCGGACGGCACCTGGCACGACGGCCTGCTCATGGACCTGCTGAAGGGTGAGCTGACCTAGACCGTGACGGTCGCCTGGGAGAGGCTCGCGCCCAGGGCGTCCGCCACCCGCTGCACCGCCGGGGCGATGTGCGCCACCGCCTCGGCGGTCAGCCGCCCGGACGGCCCGGACACCGACACCGCGGCCGGCACCGGCGCGCCCGGCACCGCCACCGCGACGCACCGGACGCCCAGCTCCTGCTCCGCTTCGTCGAGCGCGTACCCCTGCGAAGCGATCCGGGCCAGCTCGACGGCCAGGGCATCCGCGTCGGTGAACGTGTGCTCGGTGTACGCCGGCATGCCGGTCCGCTCCAGCAGCGAGCGCACGTCGGACTCCGGCAGGTGGGCCAGCATCGCCTTGCCCACCCCGGTGCCGTGCGGCAGCAGCCGCCGGCCGACCTCGGTGAACATCCGCATCGAGTGCTTCGAGGGCACCTGGGCCACGTACACGACCTCGTCGCGCTCCAGGACCGCAAGGTTCGCCGTCTCGCCGACCTCCTCGACCAGCTCCGCCAGCAACGGTCGCGCCCACGCGCCGAACTGCATGCTCGCGTTCTCGCCCAGCCGGATCAGCCGCGCGCCCAGCGCGTACCGGCGGTTCGTGTTCTGCCGGACGTACCCCAGGTCGACCAGGGTGCGGATGAGCCGGTGGATCGTCGGCATCGGCAGCCCGGACAGCGTCGCGAGCTCCGAGAGGCTGGCCTCCCCGCCGGTGTCGGCGAGGTGTTCCAGCAGCTCGAAGGCGCGCTGCAGGGACTGGACGCCGCCGTCGCGCCCGTTCTTCTCCGCTGCCACCGGTGGCCCTCCTTACGTCGGCGTTGAGGTTCCGCTATGCAGAAACTATAGTCCGGCTGGTAGAAAACCGTAGGGCCGTTATCCAAAGATCCGAACCTTCGAGGTGTTTCCCCATGTCTTCTGAAGTCCAGGTGCTGGGCGAGCCGGTCGAGCGCGGCGACGAGATCCTCACCCCGGAAGCGCTCGACTTCCTCGCCGGCCTGCACGACGCGTTCGCCGGCCGTCGCGACGAGCTGCTCCAGGCGCGGAGCAAGCGTCGCGAGGAGGCCCGGACCACCGGCAGGCTCGACTTCCTGCCGGAGACGAAGGAGATCCGCGACGGCGACTGGCAGGTCGCCGCCGCCCCGCCCGCGCTGCGGGACCGCCGCGTCGAGATCACCGGGCCGACCAGCCGCAAGATGACCATCAACGCGCTCAACTCCGGCGCGAAGGTCTGGCTCGCCGACCTCGAGGACGCCAACACGCCGCACTGGGCGAACGTCGTGTCCGGCCAGGTCAACCTGTACGACGCCGTCCGCGAGACGATCTCGCTGGAGAGCGGCGGCAAGAGCTACGCGCTCAAGGAAGACGTCGAGCACGCCACGATCGTGGTCCGCCCGCGTGGCTGGCACCTGCCCGAGCGCGGGCTGTCCTTCGGCCGCCGCGAAGCGGTCGGCGCGCTCGTCGACTTCGGCCTGTACTTCTTCCACAACGCGGCGGAGCTGCTGAAGCGCGGCAAGGGTCCGTACTTCTACCTGCCGAAGATGGAGAGCCACCTCGAAGCGCGGCTCTGGAACGACGTCTTCACCCACTCGGAGAAGGCGCTCGGCATCGAGCACGGCACCGTCCGGGCGACCGTGCTGATCGAGACCATCCCGGCCGCGTTCGAGATGGAGGAGATCCTCTACGAGCTGCGCGAGCACGCGTCGGGCCTCAACGCGGGCCGCTGGGACTACCTGTTCAGCGTGATCAAGTACTTCCGCGACGCGGGCGAGAAGTTCGTGCTGCCGGACCGCAACTCCGTCACCATGACCGCGCCGTTCATGCGCGCCTACACCGAGCTGCTGGTGCGCACCTGCCACAAGCGCGGCGCGTTCGCGATCGGCGGCATGGCCGCGTTCATCCCGAGCAAGGACCCCGAGGTCAACAAGGGTGCCTTCGAGAAGGTCCACGCGGACAAGTCCCGCGAGGCCGGCGACGGCTTCGACGGCTCCTGGGTCGCGCACCCGGGCATGGTCGAGCTCTGCAAGGAGGAGTTCGACAAGGTCCTCGGCGACGAGCCGAACCAGCTCGGGCGCACCCGCGACGAGGTGAGCGTCACCGCCGACCAGTTGCTGGACGTCGCCTCGACGCCGGGCGGCGCGACGGCGGGCGGCCTGCGCGCCGCGGTCGACGTGGGCGTCCGCTACATCGCGTCCTGGCTGAGCGGCAACGGCGCGGCGGCGATCCACAACCTGATGGAGGACGCGGCCACGGCGGAGATCTCGCGGTCGCAGATCTGGCAGTGGGTCAAGAACGGGACCACGCTGGACACCGGCGACGTCGTGACGTCGGAGCTGGTGCGCGGCGTGCTGGCCGACGTCCGCGGCGAGCTCGCCCGCGAGCTGCCCGCCGACCGGCTGCTGCCGGCGATCGAGCTGTTCGAGCAGGTCGCGCTGGCCGACGAGTTCCCCGACTTCCTGACGCTGCCCGCCTACGAGCGGATCAAGTAGTGCGTCTTCCCGAAGACGTCTACGACGCCGCCGACGCGCGCTTGGCCGAGGCCGACGCGCGCGTCGCGGCGTCGTACCCGGGGGAGCGGCCGGGACGCCAGCCGGTGCACACGGTCTACGTCCCCGCGTCGCAGTACCGGACTCGCCTGGTCGCCGACTGGGGCAAGCGGGCGATGCGCGTCTTCATCGAGCACGCCGAGCTTCTGGGCGTCGAGGACGCCGTGTACGAACGCGTCCGCGCGAAGCTGCTGACCGAGCCGATCGAGGACCTGCGGATCGACTTCGAGGACGGCTTCGGCCGCGTGCCCGACGACGTCGAGGACGCGGCCGCGCGGGCGGCGGGCCAGACCCTGGCCACCACCGGCGGGACGCCGTTCTGCGGCATCCGCTTCAAGAGCTTCGAAGCGGCGACGCGCCGGCGGGGCATCCGCACCCTCGACCTGTTCCTGGGTGCGCTGCTCGAGAACGGGCCGCTGCCGCCGGGGTTCGTCGTCACGCTGCCGAAGGTGACGGCGGTCGAGCAGGTGGCGGTGGCCGCGGAAGTCCTGGCGCGCTTGGAAACCGCGTACGGGCTCGCCGAGGGGACCCTGCGGTTCGAGGTCCAGGTCGAGACGGCCCAGTCCATTGTGGACCTCGACGGGACCCTCTCCGTGGCGCGGATCGTGCGGGCCGCGGCGGGCCGGTGCTCGGGCCTGCACTACGGAACGTACGACTACAGCGCGGGCCTGGGCATCGCGGCGGCGTACCAGAGCATGGAGCACCCGGCGGCCGACCTGGCCAAGGGCCTGATGCAGGTCGCGGCGGCGGGCACCGGCGTCCGGCTGTCGGACGGGTCGACCAACAAGCTCCCGATCGGGGACGCGCTCCCGGACGCGTGGGCCGAGCACCTCAGGCTGGTCCGTCGGTCGCTGGAACGGGGCTTCTACCAGGGCTGGGACCTGCACCCGCACCAGCTGCCGACGCGCTTCGCGGCGACGTACGCGTTCTACCGCTCGGGCTTTGCCACCGCCGGGGAGCGGCTGCGGGCGTACGCGGACAAGCGGGCCGGGGGAGTCCTGGACGAGCCGGCGACGGCGCAGGCGCTGGCGGTGTACCTGCTGCGGGGCCTCGACTGCGGGGCGCTGGACGAGAGCGAGCTGCCGTTCGGGCGGCCCGAGCTGGAGAAGTACGCGCTGCGGCTCGCGTGAGGGGTCACTCACCGAGCCGGGCGCGGTCGGCGGCCTCGCGGCCCGCGCCCCAGCCTTCGTGGCTGCGCACGGTCACCGATTTGTGCACCACCTCGGGGAAGAGCTTGGTGAAGGCCGACTCCACGGCCCGTTCGTGCGACGCCAGCACCGGCAGCAGCCGGTCCGGGTCCGCCGACTTCGCGATCGTCGCCGCGGCGGCCTGGTCGAGGCGCTCGCCGATCCGGGTCGCGTAGGAGACCAGGAACGACTTCCGGAACGCCCGGTCCCGGCCGGCCGGGTCGGCGATCATCGCCCGCGTCGCCTGGACGAGCAGGGACGTCGTCAGCAGCGCGACGGCGTCCAGGTCGTCCTCGTCGCCGACGACGGTGACGAAGTCCCAGCGCGAGTCGTAGACGGCCCGGCAGCGGTTCGCCGTCGCGACCACGTGGACCAGCAGCGACTTGGCGTCGGCGTACGGGGTGTCGAGCCAGATCCGGCGGGACGCGGGCACGTCGGGCCCGGCGTCGGCGGCCTCGACCAGCACGCGGTCGAGGGCGTAGCGGGTCATGAGCTCCTGCGCCTTCGCCGAAAGGGCTTCGGCCTCCTCCGGGAACGAGCTGGACTCGGCCTTGGCCAGCAGCGCGCGGACCCGGCTCAGCTTCTTCTCGTCGACGTGGTGTGCCGGGCGGTCCGGCGTCGCGGTTCCGGGCGGGGTCAGGACCGGCAAGGTCATCAGGAAGCCGAGGGCCTCGATCACGGAGGTCAGCGCTTCGGCCGGGGTCAGGATGTGCTTCGCCGTCCACTGCGGCAGGTGCGGTTCGGACGCCGTCCACCAGCGGACGGCACCCTCGTCGCGCTGCCCGTCGTACGCGGCCAGGGTGTCGAGCACGAAGGACCGGGCGAAGTCGTCGACCCGTCGCCGTGCCGCCTGGTCGAGGTCTTCGGGCAGCCAGCCGCTCCGGCAGGCACGCGAGATCAGGAGGTGCCCGGCCTGGCGGGCACCTT
The DNA here is from genome assembly GCF_040629235.1 of Amycolatopsis sp. NPDC005961. Taxonomy (NCBI): domain Bacteria; kingdom Bacillati; phylum Actinomycetota; class Actinomycetes; order Pseudonocardiales; family Pseudonocardiaceae; genus Amycolatopsis; species Amycolatopsis sp. NPDC005961. The sequence goes on from NZ_JBEXVF010000013.1 coordinate 79,853, forward strand.
CGGCCGCCTCGGCCGGCAGCTCGAGGTCCGGCGCCAGCCGGTGCGCACGCTTCCCGGCCGCGCCGCGGACTCCCCGCGCGGTCTCGGAGGCGGCGGCCAGCAGGGCATCGCCGAACTCTTCGGCGGTCCGGGGCCGCGCGGTCTCTTCGGCCGGAGCACGGCGCTTCTGCTTGCCCACGGACCGAGTGTGCCCCAGCCCGGTCACCTTCCCGGCGGCCGCCCCGTCGGGAAGGCATGCACACCGCCGTCGTCATCATCGTGATCGTCCTGAACGCCGGAATCGGCGTCGCCGACCTGTTCAAGGCGCCGTTCGTCCTGGCCACCTCGCAAGCGGTCGACGTCCCGCCGAGCCGGCTGCCCCTGCTGGGCACGCTCAAGCTCGCCGGCGCGGCGGGTCTGCTCGCCGGCCTGCTGGGGTTCGAGCCGCTGGGCGTGGCCGCCGCGGTCGGCTTGGTCCTCTTCTACGCCGGTGCGATCGTCGCGCACCTGAAAGCCGGCAAGCTCGCCACCGGCGCCGCCCCGCTGGTCTTCCTCGGGCTGGCCGCGGCGACGCTGCTCTAACGCAGCCGCGGGAGGGCGTCGCGCGCGGAGTGGCTGAGTCGGGCTTGGTGCTGTCGTCGACGGCGCCGGCGCGACCATGCCGGACATGGTCGGTGGTGTCGGCGACACGCAGGATGAGTTTGGCGAGCAAGCGCCGGATCTCCGGTGGCGTGAACCCGATCATGCCCGCCTCGGCGGCACTGGTTCCCCTTTCGCGACAAGCGATCGCGAGACGGCGAGTGGCGAGGTCCGGAGCAGACGATGATCTACTACGACACCGCTAACCGCCGTCGCGGTGCTAACGCAGCCGCGGGAGGGCGTCGCGCGCGGAGTGGCTCAACGTTCGCAGGTCCTCGGCGAACCGGTCGCGGTGGTCCGGCGGCAACGGCCGGAAGAACAGCTGCTCGATGTTCTCGACGTGCAGCCGGCTCGCTCGCACCGTGGTCTCCTCGCCCAGCGGAGTCAGCCGCACGAGCTGGACGCGCCGGTCGTGCGGGGACGCCGTCCGCGTCACCAGGCCGAGCGACTCCATCCGGTCGACCAGCCGGGTCGCCCCGCCCGTCGTGAGCACCTGCTCCTGCGCGATCGCGCGCATGGTCAGCCCGTCCGCGCCGGTGCGGCCCACGATCAGCAGCACCTCGTACATCAGGTGCGTGATTCCGCATTCGCGTTCCAGGGCCCGCCCGAGCAGGTACTCCAGCCGGTTCGCCGCCCCCTGCAGCCGCCCGAAGGCCAGCACGCGGGGGTCGTACGCCGCCTGCCGGGCCGAAGTGATTTCGGGTTCCACGTCGCCCATCATCCTGCCTGGTCGCCGGCGCGCAACGCGAGGTAGACGTCGAGCTGGTCGGTGAACTCGGTCAGGTCCGCGCCGAGCAGCTCGCCCGCCCGGCCGATGCGGTAGCGCAGCGTGTTGACGTGGACGTGCAGCGCCTTCGCCGCCCGCGTCGGCGAGCCCGAGCATTCCAGGAACACCCGCACCGTGTGCACCAGGTCCGTGTGCTGCTCCGCGTCGTACTCGAGCAGCGGTCCGAGCACCCGGCGGCGAAGCGCCGCGCGGAGCCTGTCCGGGGCTCCGGCCAGCAGCAGTTCGTGCGCGTCCACCTCGCCGGCCGGCACGACCACGACGCGTCCCGTCCGGCGGGCCGCCACGGCCAGCGCGTAACCCGCGACCTCACGTGCCTCCTCGCGGGGCGCGGGATCGCTGACGCCACACAGGATCCGCGAGGCCCGCAGCAGCGGTTCCACAGTGGACAGTTCGGCCGGTGACGGCGACGAGGTGGTCGCCGCGAAGGAAGTGTCCCCTGTGGACTTGAGCAGGAGCCCGTCCGGCAGCAGCTCGCGCAGGACGTCCCGGCTCTCGTCGCTGCCTTCGGTCCGCAACGCGACGACGCGCGCTTCGCCGGGCAACTCGGGTTCGGGGTCGGCCATGCGGGCCCGGGTGACCCCCACGAGCCCGGAAAGCTCCTCGGCCAGCTCGGCCTGCGCCGTGCTCAGGGGACCGCCGACGGCGATCAGCCACGGCACGGCGTGCCGCCCCTCGACCGGGACCACCGTCAGCGACCCGGACTCCTTCGCCGCGTACCGGCGGACGACGTCCGGCGCCGGCACCGGGAGCGGCGCCGCCCCGGCGACCACCCGGCCGAGCCCCGACAGCACCCAGCACGGCAGCCCGAGCTCCGCCGACGCGCTCTCGAGCAACGTCTCCACGGGCGCGTCCGCGGCGGCCTGCAAACGTTTGCGCGCGCTCTCCGACGCAGCCGCGAGCGCCAGCACCACCTGCTCGGTGATCACCGAGAACGACAGGTCGGTGGGCACTTCCAGCAGCGGGATCCGGTGCCGTTCGCAGGCCTCGACGACCTCGGCGGGGATGCCGCCGGAGTCGGCGCCGGACGCGGCCAGCGCCGCGGCGCCCGCCCTGGCCAGCGCGGCCACGAACGGCTCGGCGTCACCCGGGCGCCGCCACCAGAGCAGGCCGGACAGCACCAGCTCGCCCGCCGACAGGTACCGTCCGGGATCGGGCAGCTCCGTGACGTAGATGCGCGTCACCGGCCGGTCGAGCAGGTCGGCCCCGGCCAGCGGGCGCAGCCGCAGCCCCGGCAGGCCCAGCAGAGTTTTCACGGTCGTCATGAGGGTTGTAGGAAAGCACAAACGACCCGGGTTTCGCTCCTGTGCGTTTCATGGTCGGTGCCGTTGCCGCCCACCCCCGGTCCGGCGTCTACTGGTCTATCGCCCTTCACGAAGGAGCAAGAGTGGAGTTCCTGCGTCCCGCGACGCTCGCCGAGGCACTGGCCCTCAAGGCCGAGCGGCCCGGCGCCGTGCCGATCGCCGGCGGCACCGACGTCATGGTCGAGCTGAACTTCGACCACCGGCGTCCCGAGGCCCTGCTCGACCTGACCCGCGTGGCCGAGCTGACTAAGTGGTCTACATCGGACGGCACCGTCCGGCTCGGCGCGGGAGTCCCGTACAGCCGCGTCATCGCTGAACTGGGTGAATCCGTCCCGGCGCTGGCCATGGCGTCACGCACGGTCGGGTCGCCCCAGATCCGCAACCGCGGCACGGTCGGCGGCAACCTCGGCGCGGCGTCACCCGCCGGGGACACCCACCCGGTGCTGCTGGCCCTGGACGCGCGAGTCGAGGTGGCCTCCGTCCGGGGGACCCGGGTCCTCCGCGCGGAGGAGTTCTACGTCGGGGTGAAACGCCACGCGCTCGAGCCGGACGAGCTGATCACCGCCGTCCACCTGCCCGCGCACGCCGGGCCGCAGCAGTTCGCCAAGGTCGGGACGCGCAACGCCATGGTCATCGCGGTCTGCTCGTTTGCACTGGCCCTGCGCGACGGCCAGGTCGGTGCCGCGATCGGATCCGCCGCGCCGACCCCACGCCACGCCCGTGACGCCGAGGCGTTCCTCGCCGCGGAACTGCCGTGGGGCTCGTCCGAGCCGCTGACGGACTCGCTGAAGCGCCGCTTCGGCGAGCTGGTCGCCGAAGCGGCGTCGCCGATCGACGACGTCCGCGGCAGCGCCGCGTATCGGAAGCACGCGTTGGGGGTACTAGCCCGGCGTACGTTGACTTGGGCCTGGGACGAACACCGGACGGGGGAGCGCGCATGCGCCTGAATGTCGAGATCAACGGCGAGCAACGGCAGGCGGACGACGTCTGGGAAGGGGAAAGCCTGCTCTACGTGCTGCGGGAGCGGCTCGGCCTGCCGGGCTCGAAGAACGCCTGTGAGCAGGGCGAATGCGGGTCCTGCACGGTCTACCTCGACAGCGTCCCGGTGTGCGCCTGCCTGGTCGCGGCCGGGCAGGCCGAGGGACGCGCGGTGCGCACGGTCGAGGGGCTGGCCGACGGCGACACGCTCGACCCCGTCCAGCAGTCCTTTGTGGACGCCGGTGCGGTCCAGTGCGGGTTCTGCACGCCCGGCCTGGTCGTCGCCGCGCACGACCTGCTGGACCGCGTGCCCGACCCGAGCGACGAGGAGATCCGCGAAGCCCTGGCCGGCAACCTGTGCCGCTGCACCGGCTACGAGAAGATCCTCGACGCGGTGCGCGCGGTCGCGAAGGGCCCTCTTGGAAAGGACACAGTCGCGTGAGGACGCTCATCTCCGGTGGCGCGGTCGCCACGGTCAGCGGTGAGGAATACGCGAGCGGTCACGTCGTCGTCGAGAACGACCGGATCGCCGAAGTCGGCGAAGGCGTCTACACCGGCGAGTTCGACGAGCGCGTCGACGCCTCGGGCTGCCTGGTCACGCCCGGCCTGATCAACACCCACCACCACCTCTACCAGTGGGCCACCCGCGGGATGGCCGCCGACCACACGCTCTTCGAGTGGCTGGTCGCGCTGTACCCGGTCTGGGGCCGGCTCGACGCGGAGATCACGCACGCCGCGGGCACCGCCGGGATGGCCCGGCTCGCCCTGACCGGGTGCACGACCGTCGCCGACCACCACTACGTCTTCCCCCGCGACGGCGGCGACCAGGTCGCGGCGCTGGCCGCGGCCCGGCAGCGGATCGGCGTCCGGCTGCACGTCGTACGCGGGTCCATGGACCGCGGCGAGTCCGACGGCGGGCTGCCACCGGACAACCTCGTCGAGTCGACCGAAGAAGCGCTGACCGGCACCGAAGCCGCGATCGACCGCTTCCACGACTCCGCTCCGGAAGCCCACCTGCAGATCGCCGCGGGCCCGTGCTCGCCGTTCTCGGTCACCGAGCGGCTGATGTCCGGCGCGGCCGAGCTGGCCCGCCGCAAGGGCGTCCGCCTGCACACGCACCTCGCCGAGACCCTCGACGAGGAGAAGCAGTGCCTCGCCGAGGTCGGCTGCACGCCCGCCGAGTACGCCGACAAGCTGGGCTGGCTCGCGGAAGACGTCTGGCTCGCGCACACCATCCACCTCGCGCCCGAGGCGATCCGCCGCTTCGGCGCGACCGGCACCGGCTCGGCGCACTGCCCGACGTCCAACGGCCGCATCGGCGCCGGCATCGCCCCCGTCCGCGACCTGCTCGACGCGGGCGTGGCGGTCGGCCTCGGCGCCGACGGGGCCGCGTCCAACGAGTCCGGCGGCCTCGGCGAGGAACTGCACCAGGCGTTGCTGCAGGCCCGTCAGCGCGGCGGCCCGCGCGGCCTCACCACGCGTGAGGCGTTGTGGATGGGCACCATGGGCGGCGCCCGCTGCCTGGGCCGGGCCGCCGACCTCGGGTCGATCGAACCCGGCAAGCTCGCCGACCTCGCCGTCTGGGACCTGACCGGCCTGAACTACGCGGGGATCACCGACCCGGTCGCGGCGCTCGTGCTCGGCACGACGCCGCCGGTGCGGCGCCTGTTCGTCGGCGGCAAGGCCGTCGTCGAGGACGGGACTCTGCGCGAGGCGGACGAGGCCGGGATCGCGTCGGAGCTGGCGGCCGCGAGCGCCCGGTTGAGGGAGGGCAGATGACCACCACGGTCAGCACGCAGACGGTCAACGGCGTCGGCACGTCGCCGCAGCGCCCCGACGGCACGGTCAAGGTCCGCGGCGAGTTCGCCTACTCCTCCGACCTGTGGCACGAGGACATGGTGTGGGGCGTGACCCTGCGCAGCCCGCACCCGTACGCGCGGATCACGGCGATCGACATCACCGACGCCCTCACCGTGCCCGGTGTGTACGCGGTGCTGACGCACGAGGACGTCCCCGGCGTCAACCACTACGGCCTGGAGCACTCCGACCAGCCGGTGCTCGCGTCCGACGTCGTGCGCTACCAGGGCGAGCCGGTGGCGCTGGTCGCCGCCGACCACCCGGAGACGGCGCGTCGCGCGATGAAGCGGATCGTCGTTTCCTTCGAAGAGCTTGCTCCGGTGACGGACTCCGAAGCGGCTGTCGCGGGCGAAGGGCCTTCGCTGCACTCCGGGGGCAACGTCGTCCGGCACGTCAAGATCCGCCACGGTGCCCAGGACGTCTCGGCCGACGTCGTCGTCTCGGGCGTCTACGAGGTCGGCATGCAGGACCAGGCGTTCCTCGGCCCGGAGTCCGGGCTCGCGGTGCCGGATACCGAAGGCGGCGTCGACCTGTACGTCGCGACGCAGTGGCTGCACGTCGACCAGCAGCAGATCGTCGCCGCGCTGGGGCTGCCGGCCGAGAAGGTGCGGCTGACCCTCGGTGGCGTCGGCGGGGCGTTCGGCGGTCGCGAGGACCTGTCGATGCAGGTGCACGCGTGCTTGCTGGCCTTGCACACCGGCAAGCCGGTGAAGATGGTCTACAACCGCGAAGAGTCCTTCTACGGCCACGTGCACCGTCACCCGGCGAAGATGTACTACGAGCACGGCGCCACCCGCGACGGCCGTCTCGTGTACGTGCGGACGCGCCTGTACCTCGACGGCGGCGCGTACGCGTCCTCGACGGGCGCGGTCGTCGCGAACGCGGCCACGCTGGGCGTCGGACCGTACAAAGTGGACAGTGTGTCGGTCGACTGCTGGGGCACCTACACGAACAACCCGCCGTGCGGCGCGATGCGCGGGTTCGGCGCGGTGCAGGCCGCCTTCGGGTACGAGTCGCAGATGGACAAGCTCGCCGCGGCCTGCGGGCTGGACCCGGTCGAGATCCGCGTCCGCAACGCGATGAGCGAGGGCGACCTGATGCCGACCGGCCAGGTCGTCGACTCGGCCGCCCCGGTCGCGGAGCTGCTCGGGCTGGTGCGGGACAAGCCGATGCCGCCGGAGCGGCCGTTCGACCTGCGGCACATGCCCGGCGGGGTCTCGAACACGACGCACGGCGAAGGTGTCGTCCGCGGGGTCGGGTACGCCGTCGGGATCAAGAACGTCTGCTTCTCCGAAGGCTTCGACGACTACTCGACGGCCCGCGTGCGCCTGCAGGTCGTCGGCGGCGAACCGGCCGCCACGGTGCACACCGCGGCCTGCGAAGTCGGCCAGGGGCTCGTCACGATCATGCAGCAGATCGTCCGGACCGAGCTGGGCGTCGACCGGGTGACGATCCTGCCGATGGACACCTCGATCGGCAACGGCGGCTCGACGTCGGCGTCACGCCAGACCTACGTCACCGGCGGCGCGGTCCAGGCCGCCTGCGGCGCGGTGCGGTCGCGGCTGCTTTCCCGGTTCGGCCGGAAGGCGCGCATCGTCGGCGGCAAGCTCGTCGCGGAGGACGGTCAGGTGCTCGCCGACCTGGTGGACGTCCTCGGCGACGACGTCTACGACGAGACGACGGAATGGCGGCACCGGCCTACTTCTCCCTTGGATCCGGAGACGGGGCAGGGCACCGCGCACGTGCAGTACGCGTTCGCCGCGCACCGGGCGGTCGTGGACGTCGACACCGAGCTGGGTCTGGTGAAGGTGGTCGCGCTGGACTGCGCCCAGGACGTCGGCAAGGCGCTGAACCCGCAGGCCGTGCTGGGCCAGATCCAGGGCGGTTCGGCGCAGGGGCTCGGGCTCGCGGTGATGGAGGAGATCCAGACCTCCGGCGGGAAGATCCGGAACCCCTCCTTCACCGACTACCTGATCCCGACGGTCCTGGACATGCCGCCGATGAGCATCGACGTCCTGGAGCGCCCGGACCCGCACGCGCCGTACGGCCTGCGCGGGGTGGGGGAGCCGCCGACGATCTCGTCGACCCCGGCGATCGTCGCGGCGATCCGCGCCGCGACCGGGCTCGCGCTCGCGCGCGTCCCGGTGCGGCCGGAGCACCTGACCGCTACTTGAGCTGCCAGTTCTGGTTGGCGTCGTCGTTGCAGCCCCAGAGCTCGAGCTGAGTGCCGTTGACGTTGCCGGCGGGCTTGTCGCCGCCGGTGACGTCGACGCACAGGCCGGTCTGCGTGCCGGTGATCGAGCCGTCGGGGTTCAGCTTGAACTTCTGGTTCGCGCCGCCGTGACAGGTCCAGACGATCAGCTTGGTCCCGGCCGCCGTGCCGCCCTCGTTGGCGTCGAGGCAGAGGCCGTTGGCCTTCAGCTCGCCGGCACTCGTGAACGTCCAGGACTGGTTCGGGCCGCCGTCGCAGTCCCAGATGTCGACCTTGGTGCCGGGCGTGGTGACGTTGCCGTTGATGTCTACGCAGCGCGACGACGACGCGCCCTGCAGCGGCTGGGCGGTGGAGCTGCCGGCGGCACCGGCCTTGACGCGGTAGATGACGGTGCCGTGCGACGGCACGTCCGCGCTGATCGCGCCGGTGCTCGTGGTCTGCTCCTTCGTCCACAGGTTGGTCAGCCGGTAGCTCGACGCGGCGGGCAGCCCGGCCGCGGCGGCCGTCGTCGAGACGGTCTTCGTGGTGCCGTTTTCGTTGAACAGCACGACGGCGACGTCCCCGCCCTGGAGCGGTTTCGTGAGGACGTCGAGGCCGCCGCTCGACGAGATCCGCGTCGCCTGCTTGCCGAGCGGGTCCTGGTCGACGGCGATGACGTCGCCGTTGAGGTAGGTCGAGAAGGTGGCGACGCCGGCGGAGCGGAGGTCGGCGCCCGCGATCAGCGGCGCGGCCATCGCGGCCCAGAGCGTGAAGTGGGCGCGGTCCTCCTGGAAGTCCATGCCGTCGCCGACTTCGAGCATGTCGGGGTCGTTCCAGGCGCCGGGTTTCGCGGCGGAGGCGAGCCCGACGTTCTGGCGGTAGATCGAGTCGATGCTGCCCCAGTTGTTGGTGATGTCACCGGTGGTGCGCCACAGGTTGCCGACGTCCGGCGCCCAGGTCGACGGGCTGAAGTTGCCCCATTCGCAGATGCTGTAGGCGATCGGGCGGCCGGTGGCCTTCAGGGCGTCGCGCATCGCGGAGTAGCGGCGGACGTAGTCCTGCTGGGTTTCCCCGCCGGGGCTGCCGCAGTTGTCGTACTTGAGGTAGTCGACGCCCCAGCTCGCGAAGCTGTTCGCGTCGGTCTGCTCGTGGCCGAGGCTGCCGGGGTAGTGCTGGCAGGTCTCGCTGCCGGCGCTCTCGTAGATCCCGAACTTCATCCCGCGCGCGTGGATGTAGTCGCCGAGGGCCTTGAGGCCGCTGGGGAACTTCCCGGGGTCGGCGACGAGGTGGCCCGTGGCGTCACGGGTCTTGGTCATCCAGCAGTCGTCGAGGTTGACGTAGGTGTAGCCGCGGTCGCGCATCCCGGAGCTGACCATCAGGTCGGTGGTCTGCTTGACCAGGGTTTCGTTGATGTCGCATTCGAACGTGTTCCAGGTGTTCCACCCCATCGGGGGTGTTCGAGCGAGCCCGTTTTCGAGGGCGCGGGCGGGTGTGCTGACGAGGGTCACCGCCGCGAGGGCGGTGGCGAGGACGGCGAGGACTCGGCGCATGGCGGCTCCAACCGGACGGCGTTGTAGGCAGGAGGACTAGACCACTGCGTAGCTTCGATGTCCGTTGCTGCGCGGTCAAGCGCCATGTTGAGTATTCTTGTTGGATTCCCGACTAAAGTTGCGTGTTTTCTTGAAGCAGTCGCCGGGCGACGTCCACGGTCGCGGCTCCGGCGACGGCCATGGCCTCGGTGTCCCGCAGCGAGCGGCAGAGGACGAAGGCGCCTTCGAGGTTGTTGACGGCGGTGATGGTGAGCGTCCGGGCGGCCTCGGTGCCGATGCCGAACTTGGCGAACCGCTCGGTCCCGGCGTCGATCCAGGCGGTGAAGACATCGGCGGTGGCCTGCCGCAGAGGTTCATTGGTGGCGGCGACCTCCAAGGCGACGGTCGCGATCGGGCACCCTTCGACGTAGTCGGTGGCTTCGAGCGTCGCGATCCCGGCGGCGAAGAAGGCCTCGACCCCACTGACCAGATCGGGGGCGGGCGCGATGAAGAGGTCGAAGAGCTGGATGTAGGCGAGGCCGGAGGTCCGGATGACCTCCTGGCCGAGCTGCTCCTTGCCCCCGGGGAAGAAGTGGTAGAGCGACCCGAAGGGAGCATTCGCCTCCGAGACGATCTGCTTCAGCCCGGTACCGCTGTAGCCGTTGCGCCGGAACAGCTCGGCGCCGGCGGCCATGATGCGTTCCTTGGTCCCTGCCACGGGTTCGAGGATACGCGCTCAGTAGAGCGTTCTACCGACTCTGGCGGTTCGTGGGCCGGGGTTGTCCACAGGGGTTCGGGGATGTGGACAAACCAGCGCCGACCACGGCTTTTCCCGGGTTCCGTCGGCCACCCCCGATACACTGGAAGCGGGGCCGGTCCCCCGGAGAGGGTGGGGGCTGCGTTGGGGACGGCGACTGGGCCTCCGCTAGTGGATGTCCCAGGCCGGGCCCGGGTCCTCGGCGTCGTCGCGCAGGATCGTGCCCTCGATCAGGCCGTACGGCCTGTCCGCCGCGTAGAACACTTCGTTGTCGTTCTTCAGACCGAACGGGCTCAGGTCCACCAGGAAGTGGTGCTTGTTCGGCAGCGACAGCCGCACCTCGGCTACCTCCGGCCGCGCCTCCAGTACCGCCGCTCCCATCGCGTAGAGCGTCTGCTGCAGCGAAAGGCTGTGCTTCGTCGCGAACGTCTCGAGCATCAGCCGCCGGATCTCGCGGTGGCTCTCGGCCCAGTCGATGCCCTCGCCCTCGTAGCGCCACTTCGCCGTGACAGCCGTCGCGAGAATCCGGTCGTCGGTCTCGGCGAGCGTCGTGTACTCGTCGCGCGGGAAGCCGTGGAACTCCGAGCCGGTCGACTTGAGCAGGGTCAGGCCGTCGATGCCGGACACCACCCACGCCCGGCCGTTGCGGATCGTCACCGCGGTCGTGCGCCGTTCGTCGCCGGAACGGCTGAACGCGTGGTCGTGCGGCTCGCCGCCGACGGCGATCCGGTCCCAGCCGTGCTCGTCGACCTTGACCCGCGCGCCGGTGATGTTCCCCTGCGTGCCGGTGAAGTGCCGCGCCAGGCGCAGCGCGAAGTCCTCGATCTCGCCGACCGGCGCTTCCTTCGCGAAGGCGTACACGGTGTTCTTCTGCGTGTCGGTCGCGAGCACGCCCGCGTTGTCGCCGGTGAGGTGCGTCGCGGCGAGCTCGCCGCGCAGCGACGTCGAGACGGTGAGGTCCTTCAGGTGGTGCACGGGGCCGTCGCGGCGCACCGTCACCAGGCGGACCTCCGCCTTGCCGTACTGGTTGGGGCCCAGGGTGATGGCCACGGTTCAGCTCCCTCGGTAGGTCGAATAGGCGAACGGGCTGAGCAGGAGCGGCACGTGGTGGTGCGCGGTGCCGTCGGAGATCCGGAAGGTGAGGGTCACCTCCGGGAAGAAGGCGTCCGGCCCCAGGTAGGCGCCGGTGTCGAAGACCAACCGGTAGGCGCCGGGGTCCAGGGTTTCGGGGCCGAGGTCGCGGATGCGGCCGTCGTCGTCGGTGCGACCGTCGGCGATCGGCTTCCCCTCGACGGTTTCGAAGCGGACGGCGATCCCCGGCGCGGGGCGCCCGCTCGCCGTGTCCAGGACGTGGGTGGTCACGAGGCTCACGCGGTCACCGCTTTCGCGAGTCGGAGTTCGGCGATCTTCAGCAGCTCCCGACCGGCGACGGCCAGTTCGGTCGCGGGGTCGTTGTCCAGCCGGCTTTCGAGGATCTTCAACAGCTCTTCCCCGCTGCGGCCGCTCGCGCAGACGAGGTAGACGTGGTCGAACTTGGCTTCGTACTCGGCATTCGCGGCGGCGAAGGCGTCGGCGTTGTCCACACCGGACTGTTCCGAGCGCGACCAGTCGCCCTCGGTGCCTTGCTGCTTCGGCTTTTCCCCGATCCGGGGGTGGGCGGCCATGGCCTGCCGGATTTCGTCGCTGCTTAGGGGCAGCTGGGCGGCAGCTCGCAGCGCATCTCGGCTTTCGTAGGGCCGATGGCCGAGAATCGCGTCCACCCATCGGGGGACGGCGAGGCAGGCGGTCAACGCCGGACGCACGTCATCGGCGTCGGCGGCGTTGAAGTCGGTGAGGGTGAGCGGCACGGGGAACTCCTCGTGAGTGGCGTCCCGCTGACCGTACGTCGGCGCCGGAGTTCCGTCAACATTTTGTTGAAAGCGCTGGTCAGTCCACTTCGCGGTTGAGGTAGTTGTAGACGGTGAACCGCGTGACCCCCAGCGCGTCGGCCACCGACGAGACGGATTTCCGCAGGCCGAAGGCCCCGCGTTCACGCAGCAACCGGACGGCGCGCTGCTTGCCGGGCCGGTCGAGGTCGCCGAGCTTGGCGCCCACTTCGCGTTCGACATCGGCGATGAGCCGGGCGAGGGCGTCGGTCAGTTCGACCGGCGCGGCGCCTCCGGATGCGGGCTTCGCGACGGCAGGCGCGTCGGTCCGCGGATCGACTCGGCGCACCTGCAGGGTGACCTGCGTGGCACCCCCTTCCATCGCCGCCTTCGCGATCGCCGGGAGTGCCTCGAAAAGCTCCTTCGCCTCGCCCCTTGCGAGCGTCCCGAGCGGTCCGAAGTCCGTCTCCAGTCCCGCTTCCGCGGCGGCGTCCCGCGCGGCGAGCGCGTGCTCGGGCGGCGAACCCTCGCCGTGGAACGGTTCGCTCGTGAACTCCGCTTCAAGCCGCACGAGGATGACCGTACTGGGTCACGGGCGCCGATTCGACCGACAGCCACAGCGGAACGGGTGTCGGTGCCGGGCCGTTTCCGCCTGCTTTCGCTCGGATCGGCGACGTGCCGCGTCCGTCGTTGACGAGCGGCGCGCGCCGTGGTTACTGTCGTTGTGCGAAACCGTCTTTCCGTACTGTGAAATCGGCGGTGGTTCATTCCTCCCGGAGAAGGGCTTTCGGATGGAACTTGTGGTGCGCGCGGCCCGGGCTGTCACGGCCGAGGGCGAGGTTCCGGCGACTCTCGGCGTCGACGGCGGCCGGATCGTCGCCGTCGAACCCGGCGGCGCTTCGCTGTCCGGCGACCGCGAAATCGACCTCGGCGACGACGTCGTGCTGCTGCCGGGACTCGTCGACACGCACGTCCACGTCAACGATCCCGGCCGCGCCGAGTGGGAGGGCTTCGAGACGGCGACCCGCGCGGCGGCCGCGGGCGGGGTGACCACGTTCGTGGACATGCCGCTCAACAGCCTGCCGCCGACGGTCGACGTCGCGGCGCTGGAGGTCAAGCGCAAGGCGGCGACCGGACGCGTGCACGTCGACGTCGGCTTCTGGGGCGGCGCGATCCCCGGCAACGTCGGGGATCTGCGTGGCCTGCACGACGCCGGAGTGTTCGGCTTCAAGTGCTTCCTGCTCCACTCGGGCGTCGACGAGTTCCCGCCGCTCGACCCGGCGGGACTCGACGAAGCGTTGCGGGAGCTGAGTTCCTTCGACGCGCTGATGATCGTCCACGCCGAGGACGCGCACGAGATCGACGAAGCACCGGAGCCGCACGGCGGTCGCTATGTCGACTTCCTGCGGTCCCGGCCACGCGCGGCGGAGAACCTCGCGATCACGCACGTCATCGAAGCGGCCCGCCGCAACGACGCCCGCGCGCACATCCTGCACCTGTCCTCGGCGGAGGCTCTGCCGCTGGTCGCTTCGGCGCGCCGCGACGGGGTTGCGCTGACGGCCGAGACCTGCCCGCACTACCTGAGCTTCATCGCGGAGGAGATCCGCGACGGCGCGACGCAGTTCAAGTGCTGCCCGCCGATCCGGGAGGCGGCCAACCGCGAGCTGCTCTGGAGCGGGCTCGCCGACGGCGTGATCGACACCGTCGTCAGCGACCATTCACCGTGCACGCCGGAGCTGAAACGCTTCGACAGCGGCGATTTCGGGCTCGCCTGGGGCGGGATCTCCAGCTTGCAGCTGGGGCTGCCGGCGATCTGGACGCAGGCGCGGCAGCGCGGGTTCGCGCTCACCGACGTCGTCCGCTGGATGGCCGAGCGGACGGCCGCGCAGGCCGGGATGCGCCGCAAGGGCCACCTCGCGGTGGGCTACGACGCCGACTTCTGCGTGTTCGCGCCGGAGGAGGCGTTCGTGGTCGACGTCGCGAAGCTGAAGCACCGCAACCCGGTCAGCGCGTACGACCGGCGGCCGCTCGCCGGCGTCGTGCGCTCGACCTGGTTGCGGGGCACCGAAATCACCGGTGACGAGCCTCGCGGCGCGTTGCTGACCCGGGGGGACTGCTGAGATGGAGGCTGCCTTGTCCGACCGCCCTGACCGTCCTGTGTGGACGGATTTGCCCGACCTCGCGTCACGCCGCTTCGGCGGGACGGTGATGTGGGCGACCGACGAGCTGTTCGCCGAGAAGGAGAACCTGGTCAACCCGTGGACGCCGGCGCACCGCGCCGAGACGTTCGGCCCGAAGGGCCAGGTCTACGACGGCTGGGAGACCCGCCGCCACCGCGAGCCGGGCGACGACCAGGCCGTGGTGAGGCTCGGCCTGGCCGGTACGGTCACCGGCGTCGTCGTCGACACGGCGTTCTTCAAGGGCAACTACCCGCCGTTCGTCTCGGTCGAGGCGGCATCGGTACCGGGCTACCCGTCGGCGGCCGAACTGTCCGAAGCGGACTGGGACGTCCTGGTCGACCGCGCCCCCGCGGCCGGCCACACGGAGAACTTCTACGCGATCAACGGTTCGCGTCGCTACACGCACGTCAGGTTGACCCAGCACCCGGACGGCGGAGTGGCGCGCCTGCGCGTGCACGGCACCCCGATCCCGGACCCGGAACTGCTGGACCTGGACGCGCTCGACCTGGCGGCCCTGGAGAACGGTGCCCTGGTCACCGGCTGCAGCAACAAGTTCTATTCGTCGCCGAACAACGTGCTCTCGCCGGGACTGGCAGCGCACCAGGCCGAGGGCTGGGAGACAGCCCGCCGCCGCGACGACGGCAACGACTGGCTGACGCTGCGCCTGGCGGGCGCGGGCATCGTCCGGTTCGCCGAGCTGGACACGAGCAACCTCAAGGGCAACGCCCCGGGCTGGGCGTCGGTCAGCGGCCGCGACACGTACGGCGAGTGGGTCACGCTGTTGCCGAAGACCCGCCTGCAGCCGGACACCCGCCACCGCTTCGCGCTGAAGGACGGCCCGGAGGTCACGGAGGCCCGCCTGGACATCTACCCGGACGGCGGGCTGGCCCGCCTCCGCCTGTTCGGCCGGCTCACCGAAGCGGGCCGGACGAACGTGAAGGCCCGGTTCGCCAAGACGCGGTGAGGGGTCGCGAGCCCCGTCCGTGGCCGGCGGCTCGCGATCGACCCCTGGCCGGGTCGCGGTCGGCCTGCGGCCGATCCGCGATCAGCCGGCGTTCGGCCGGTTGAGGTAGGCGGAGGCCAGCGACAGGACACAAGCGCAGCCGATGATCGCGCTCACCCACCACTCCAGCCCGGCCACGACGCTCCAGACGAAGGCCGCCGCCGCCAGCACGGCGACGAGGATGTTCCGGAACTGCAGCGGGGTGGGTTTGGCCATGTCACCAGCTTCTCACGGGCGCGAAGGGAAGCCCCGCGCGCCTCGAACTCGCTATTTTCGCGGTCGAGTCAGCAGTCCACCCGCAACCGGACAGACGTCGACCGAACCGACGTCGACCGGCGATGCCTCCGGCGTCAGACCTCCGCGCGCCCGCCAGGCTCGAGCAGCACGAGCCGGTCGGCGAGGTCGGCCGCCTCGAACTCCTTCCGGAGCGCGTCCGGCCCTTCGCTGAAGTGCTGCCAGCCGCGGAAGTGCAGTGGCACCACCTTCGCTGCGCCGAGCACCTTCGCTGCCTCGGCGGCGTTCGCGCTGGTCAACGTGAGCGGAGCGCCGTCGAAGAAGGCCGTCCGTGCCGCGCCGGCGAACAGCACCGCGATGTCGACCCGGAACCGCGACGCGATCTCCCGCACCAGTTCGACCGACGCGTTGTCCCCGCTGACGTACACCGTCGGCAGGCCGTCGCCGCCGAGCACGAACCCGGTGACCTCGCCGGTCGTCGCCTCGGCGCCCTCCGGCCCGTGCAACGCCGGGACCGCGGTCACGGTCAACCGTCCGACCTGAACCTCCTCCCACGGCTCGAGCCCCCGCGCGGTCCCGCCCAGCCGCTCGGCCCCGCTGGGGGTCACCAGAGTCAGCGGCACCGTTCCGAGGTAGGCCCGGCCGCGATCATCCAGGTTGTCGGGATGCTGGTCGTGCGACAGCAACACGGCGTCCACCACACCGACCGCGTCTTCGGTCAGCACCGAGTCCTCGGTTTTGACCAGCACGCGGTTGCCGACCGGGTGGTCGCCGGGTGCGTCGAAGGTCGGGTCGGTGAGCAGCCGGACACCGCCCAGCTCCAGGAGCGCGGTCGGGCCACCGGACAAGGTGATCGCCAGGTTCTCGGTCATACCCGGGCCAACAGCGGGGACGGGTGTCCTCTTCCCCTAGGGTGCCGATTGCCTCCGTGAGCTGATCACGCCGGTGTTGAACCCGGCCAGGTGGAGCCCGCCGGCGAAGCGCGCGTGTTCGATCTTGACGCACCGGTTCATGACGACATCCAGCCCGGCCGCCCGCGCCCGGTCGGCCGCCGGCTCGTGCCAGAGCCCGAGCTGCAGCCACAGCGTCCGCGCGCCGGCGTCGATCACTTCTTCGGCCACCTGCGGCAGGTCATCGTGCTTCCGGAACACGCTGACCAGGTCCGGTTCTCCCGGTACGTCCTTGAGCGAGGCGTACACCGGTTTCCCGAACAACGTGTCCAGCCGCGGGTTCACGAAGTTGACCTCGTAGCGCGTCGACGAGAGCAGGTACGTCGCCACGAAGTAACTGGGCCGCGCCGGGTTCGCGGACGCGCCCACCAGTGTCACCGATTTCGTCCGGTCGAGGATCGCCCGCCGCTCGACGGCTCCCACCGCGTACGTCATCCGGCCACCGCCTTGCCCAGT
Organism: Amycolatopsis sp. NPDC005961; assembly: GCF_040629235.1. NCBI lineage: Bacteria > Bacillati > Actinomycetota > Actinomycetes > Pseudonocardiales > Pseudonocardiaceae > Amycolatopsis > Amycolatopsis sp. NPDC005961. The sequence goes on from NZ_JBEXVF010000013.1 coordinate 96,559, forward strand.
GCCTGGTCGAGGTCCCAGAGGATGTCGTCGACGTCTTCCAGGCCGATCGACAGCCGGATGAGGTCGGGCCCGACCCCCGCGGCCGCGAGCTGCTCCTCCGACAGCTGCGCGTGCGTGGTCGACGCCGGGTGGATCACGAGGGTCCGCGCGTCCCCGACGTTCGCCAGGTGCGACAGCAGCTCCACCGATTCGACGAACGTCTCACCCGCCGCCCGGCCACCGTCGATGCCGAACGAGAACACCGCGCCCGGCCCGGCGGGCAGGTACTTCTTCGCCAGGTCGTGGTGCGGGTGGGCCGGCAATCCGGCGTAGGACACCCAGGCCACCCGTGGGTCCGCTTCGAGGTACTCGGCGACCGCCCTGGCGTTGGCCACGTGCGCGTCCATCCGCTGCGGGAGCGTCTCGACCCCTTGCAGCAACAGGAAAGCCGAGTGCGGCGACAGGGCCGCGCCGATGTCCCGCAGCTGCTCGGCACGCAGCCGCGTGCAGAACGCGTACTCGCCGAAGTTCTCCCAGTACCTCAGGCCGCCGTAGCTCTCCACGGTCTCGGTCATCCGCGGGAACTTCCCGTTGCCCCAGTCGAACTTCCCGGACTCGACGACGATCCCGCCGAGCGTCGTCCCGTGACCGCCGAGGAACTTCGTCGCCGAGTGCAGCACGATGTCGGCGCCGTGCTCGATCGGGCGGCACAGGTACGGCGTCGCCAGCGTCGCGTCCACCACCAGCGGGATGTCGTGGGAGTGCGCGAGATCCGCCAGTGCCGCGAGGTCGGCGATGCCGCCACCGGGGTTGCCGATCACCTCGGTGTAGAGCAGCCGGGTCCGGTCGGTGATCGCGGCCGCGTAGTCGTCGATGCCGCCGCTGACGAAGGTCGTCTCCACGCCGAACCGCCGGAGCGTGCCGGTCAGCTGGGTCACCGTGCCGCCGTAGAGACCGCTCGCCGACACGATGTGGTCACCCGCCTCGGCGAGCGCGCTGAAGGTGAGGAATTCCGCGGCCTGCCCGCTCGCGGTGGCGACGCCGCCGATGGCGCCCTCGAGGCTGGCGATCCGCTCCTCGAACGCGGCGACGGTCGGGTTCCCGATGCGGCTGTAGATGTTGCCGTACTTCTGCAGCGCGAAGAGGTTCGCCGCGTCGGCGGCGTCCTCGAAGACGAAGCTCGTGGTCTGGTAGATCGGCACGGCCCGCGCGCCGGTCGCCGGATCGGGGGTGCCGCCCGCGTGCAGTGCTCGGGTGCGGAAGCCCCAGGTGCGTTCACTCATCGGTTCTCACCGTAACCGTCCTCCCCATCGGATGGCCACGCCTCCCAGGTGATGGGCGGGACCATTTCGTGCTGCCGAGCGTAGCACGTAATAGGATTCCGTGCGCTACACTCGAAAGCATGAAATGCGCCGCGTGTGGCAAGCCGCTGCCACCTCGCCAGGGATCAGGGCGAAATCGCCAGTACTGTGACGCCACTTGTCGGAGTGCTGCCCGCCGGCAGCGCGAACACGTAAAGAGTGACTTGACAAACCCGGGTCGTCAATTCATTCTTGACAGCGTGCCGAAGCACGGGCCACTGGCCGAAGTCGGCGAGGCGTTGCGGAAAGTTCGCGCCGCCGAGGCGACGTTGCGGGAAGCCGTGGAAGCGGCCAGGGAGGCCGGGCACACCTGGCAAGAGATCGGCGATCTGCTGGGGACCAGCCGGCAGGCCGCCTTCCAGCGGTTCGGCCGGCCGGTCGACCCGGCGACGGGGGTGTCCATGGTGGAGCTGAACCCGCCCGACGCCATCCACCGCGCCGAAGAGCTCGTGGCGGAGCTCGTCAGTTGTCAGTGGCACGAAGTGCGCCGGGACTTCGACGACCGCATGCAGGCAGCGGTCGGTGAGGACGAGTTGCGGCTCGCCTGGGCCCAGCTGGCCGGGTCGGTCGGACGGTACGAGCGGATGGGGGAGCCGTATGCGCGGTCCACGGGTGACTACACGGTCGTCCACATGCCGCTGGCCTTCGAGGCCGGAGAGCGGACGGTGCAGGTGACTTACCGCGGCGACGGCCAGGTGGCCGGGCTGTGGATCCGGCCGCCCGAAGAGTAGCCGGTGACCGAGGGGGAACGATGGAAACGCAGGGGGAGAGATGAAGACAGCGATAGCGGGCGTGCTCGCGGTCCTGGTGCCGCTGGCGCCGCTGGTGGCCCCGGTGGCCCAGGCCGCCGAAGTACCCACGGCGACGCACCAGCTCGAGTGGGTGGTCGACGCGACCGGGCGAGTCCCGGTGTCCGACGCCGAGGTGCGCGAGCACGTCGCCGAAGCACTGCTGACCGCCGCGGGCGGCACGGCGGGCGTCAACGGCGCGTTCGCCCGGCTCGGCCCGATCGAGGTGAAACGGATCGTCACGGAGGCCCCGGACCACGTGGCGGCCGCGGTCCACGGGCCGGCCGACGACTACCTGCTCGACCTCCACGTCGACCCGGCCGGGCTGATCGACGGGCTGGCGGTGACCCCGGACGATCCGGTGCCGGCGTCCTGGTCGGAGGTCGACGCGCAGCTCGCGGCGCTCGGCGCCCGGGTGTCGTTCGGCGCGTCGGAGATCCTCCCGGACGGGCGTTGCCAGGTCGTGCACGGCGTGCGCGACGACGTGCAGCGGCCGCTGGGTTCGGCCTTCAAGCTCTACGTCCTGGGCGCGCTCGGCAAGGCGGTCGCCGAGCACAAAGCGTCGTGGAGCGAGCAGCTGGCGATCCGTGACGACTGGAAGAGCCTGCCGTCCGGGGTGCTGCAGAACGAACCGGCCGGCACACGGCTCCCGTTGTCCGCGTACGCCGACAAGATGATCTCGATCAGCGACAACACCGCGACCGACCACCTGATCCACCGCCTCGGCCGGGACGCCGTGCAACGGCAGGTCACCGCGTTCGGCAACCAGCGGCCGTCGGCGAACATCCCGTTCCTGACAACGAAGGCGCTGTTCGAGCTCAAGGCCACGCAGTACCCGGCCCGGGCGGACGCCTACCTGGCGCTGCCCCGCTGGGCGCGGCCCGCGGCGGTCGCCGGGCTGGAACGCCTCCCGCTCACCGGGCTCCAGGGCTGGCAGGCGCCCGAGAAGATCGACGACATCGAGTGGTTCGGTTCGCCGGGCGACATCTGCCGTGCGTTCTCGGGGCTGCGGAAGGAGAACCAGCCGGAGATCGGGCACGCGTTGTCGCTGAACGACGGTGGCCTGGGACTCGACCGGGCGAAGTTCCCGGAGGTCTGGTTCAAGGGCGGCAGCGAACCCGGCGTGCTCACCTTGAACTACCTGGCGTGCACGGCGGACGGCCGTTCGCTGGTCACCAGCGTCATGGTGTCGGACCCGGTCGCGCCGCTGGACGAAAACCACGTCGCGGCCCGGGGAATCGCCGTCGCGAAGGGTGCGGTGGCGCTTCTCGCGGCTACGCTTCGCCCGTGACGGTGCGGTGGACTCTGACGGTGGACTGCGCGGAGCCCCGCGTGCTGGCGAGGTTCTGGGCGGTAGCCCTCGGCTACATCGAGCGGCCGCCGCCGGCCGGGTTCGCCCGCTGGGAAGACTGGTTCTCCCACCACGGTGTGCCCGAGTCGGAATGGGACGACGGCGCGTACCTCAGCGATCCCGAAGGCGTGCTGCCGAACCTCAGCTTCCTGAAGGTGCCCGAGGGAAAGACCGTGAAGAACCGCTTGCACCTGGACATCCAGGCCGGCGGCGGGCGCGAGGTTCCGTGGGACACGCGGTGGGAGCGGGTCGTCGAAGCGGTCGCCCGGCTCACCGCGGCGGGCGCGACGGTGGTGCGGGAGTACGAGCTGGACGGCCGCCCGGACCACTTCCTGATGGCCGATCCGGAGGGCAACGAGTTCTGCGTGCTCTGAGCTGCCGATCCGGGTGACCGCCGGAGTGGCGACGCTCGGCGCGCAGGAGCCGCCGGAAGGTCGCCCTGCTGGCGGCCGACCTGGTGTCACTGCGGCCGTCCGGGATGACTCAGATCACTCACGGGGTCGTGCGTTCTCGTCACATCGGCCGCTGTCGCGGGGTCTACTCCTACGACGGCGACGCGGAAGGAACGGGACACGGTGGACACGCTGACCGAGCGGTTCGAGCAGGAGCGGGCGCGGCTGCGGGCGGTCGCCTACCGGATGCTCGGTTCGGCGAGCGAAGCCGACGACGCCCTCCAGGAGGCCTGGCTGCGGTTCGACCGCACCGACACCGGCGAGGTCGAGAACATCGGGGCGTGGCTGACGACCGTCGTCGCGCGGGTGTGCCTGTCCATGCTTCGCACGCGTCGCAATCACCGTGAGGAGCCTCTGGACGGCCGGCCCGAGCAGGGCGAGGACCGCCGGGACCCCGAGCAGGAAGCGGAGCTGGCCGACACGGTCGGGCTGGCGCTGCTGGTGGTGCTCGACGCGCTGGCGCCCGCCGAGCGGGTCGCGTTCGTGCTGCACGACATGTTCGCCGTGCCGTTCGACGAGATCGCGCCGATGATCGACAAGACCCCGGCGGCCGCCCGGCAGCTCGCGAGCCGGGCCCGGCGGCGGGTCAAGGGCGGCACCGCGGCGGACGCGGGCCTGCCCCGGCGGCGCAAGGTCGTCGAGGCGTTCCTGGCCGCGTCGCGGGGTGGCGACTTCGACGCGTTGCTCGCGCTCCTCGACCCGGAGGTGGTGTTGCACGCGGACCGGTTCGTCGGCCCGAGCCCGGCGCCGGTCGTACTGCGCGGCGTCGAGAACGTGCGCAAGGGCGCGGTGCTGGCGTCCGAGCGGGCGCGCACCAGCGAGCTGGCCCTCGTCGACGGCTCGCCCGGGCTGCTGTGGGTGCGCGAGGGGCGGCTGTCGGTCGTCCTGGCGTTCCAGGTCGACGGCGACCGGATCACCGGCATCGAGGTCATCGCCGACCCGGAGCGGCTGCGCGGGCTGGAGCTGGCCGTCCTCGACTGAGGTGCGTCAGCCCAGGGCGGCGCGAAGCCGCGCGCCACGCTCGGACGGCGTCTGGCGCGGGCAGCTCACGCACTTCGGGTTGCCGACCTCGTAGATCAGGCAGCACGACGCACGGCGCACGGCAGGGGTCCGGCCGACACGCACGAATCGCGGCTTCGGCAGGCCCAGGCCGATCGCGGCCACGAGCGGCTCGGCCAGGGCCATCGCGCGCTCGGGATCGGGCGTCCACAGCAGCCGGTTGCCGATCGAGTCGGTGGCGATGGCCCCGAGGGCGCGCGCCCGGGCGCCGGTGACGGCGGCGATCGTGGCGATGGCGGCCCCGAGCGCCTCCCCGAGCGCGGCGCCCAGTTCGGGCAGCCCGCCGGACAGGGAGCGGGTGGACCGGGCGCCGAGGAACCGGCCGTCGGCGAGGAGGTCGATCTCCACGGCGTCGAGCGACGGGTCGGCCAGCGTGAGCCGAGGGGAACGGCCTGCGGGCGGTGCCGAGGCAGCCCGCACGCTCGTCGAGTGGTCCGCCCCGCCGTACGGCACCGGGCTCGCGACACTCTCCGTCGCGGCGACCAGGCTCTCGAGCGCCGGGGCCACCAGCACCGAGGAGAGCGAGTACCACCAGATCGTGCCGAGGATCTCCGGCGCGGCGCAGCCGTAGAGCTTGGCCGCGCCGCCGATGCGGGCGCGTACCCACTCGGCGTCCGCGAGCAGGGTCGCGGGCGCGGTCCAGTCGGGCTTCACGTCACCCAGCCTTCCAGACCTCGGCGACGTGAGCCGGTGGGATCGCTTCCGGGAGCCGAGAGCGGGAGCGTCTCACAGCCGCCGGTAGGTGGAGACCGTGAAGGACACCGTCACCGCCTGGGGCTCGGCCAGCGCGTCCAGGCGGGCGCGGCGGTCGCCGCGGTCGAGGTGGAAGGCCGTCGGGCCCATCTCCACCGCCTGGCGGATCTGCCGCGGGGCCAGCCGCGCCGTCCGGTGGACCTCCGTCCGCCCGGTGCGGGCGAAGTACTCGCCGAGCGTGCCGTCCAGGCGCTCCTCCTTGCGGTCGTCCACCGACAGCACGAGGTCGCCCAGCTCGCGGAGGTGGTCCGGGGCCGGGGACGCGACCGTCAGCAGACCCCCGGGCCGCAGGACGCGGTGGAACTCCGGCCCGTTGCGCGGCGCGAAGACGTTCAGCACCGCCGACGCCACCTCGTCGCCCACCGGCCACGGCTCCCACAGGTTCCATACCGCCGCACCCAGCCGGGGGTGGGCGCGGGCCGCGCGCCGCAGGGCCACCGCGGAAACGTCCAGCGCCAGGCCGAACGCCGCCGGTGCCGCCTCCAGGACGTGCGCCAGGTAGTAGCCCGTGCCGGCGCCCGCGTCGATCACGAGATCGCCGGCGCCTTCGCACACACGGGCCAGCTCGTCCGCGAGCGGCCGGTACGCGCCCGACGCCAGGAAGTCCGCGCGGGCCGCGACCATCGGTGCCGTGTCCGCCGTCCCCGCCGGGATTCGCGCGTGCAACAGGTTCACGTAACCCTGTCGAGCTAGATCGAATGAGTGACCGTCCTGGCAACGCAGTGTGCGATCTACGGCCCCCAACCGGGTTCCGCACACCGAACAGCGCAACGCTTCCACGACCCGAGGTGGCAGTGGGTCATTCTCGCGGTCGCTGGCAGTCATGGGGATATTCGACCACGACGTAACGCAAGCGGACACTCCAGGACACGTCCGGGGAAACCTGGCCGTAACAACCGGGCACGGACAGTTCACGCGGGCGAAACCTCTCGCGCCGCCCCGTGAAACACCGCGCGCCAAAACTGCCTTCGCAGAACACCCAGGGCACGGGAGGACGATGTGCTGAACGCAGGAGACACCGCATGGGTACTGGCCAGCGCCGCGCTGGTCATGCTCATGACCCCAGGATTGGCGTTCTTCTACGGCGGCATGGTCCGCGCGAAGAGCGTCTTGAACATGCTGATGATGAACTTCATCGCGCTGGCCGTGGTGGGGGTGCTCTGGGCCCTGTACGGCTTCTCGATGTCGTTCGGCGACGACGCCTTCGGCGGCTTCGTCGGTAACTTCCACTTCGCGGGCTTGGAAAACACCTTCGGGAAGCTGGCCGGCTTCGCGGTCGCCGCCACCGACTCGGCACCCGCCGTGGCCTGGCCCGGCACGGACGCGCTGCCGGTGCTCGCGTTCGTCATGTTCCAGCTGATGTTCGCCATCATCACGCCCGCGCTGATCTCCGGCGCCATCGCCGACCGCGCGAAGTTCTGGGGCTGGACGCTGTTCGTCGTCATCTGGGTGACGGTCGTGTACTTCCCGGTCGCGCACTGGGTGTTCTCGTTCAACGGTTTCGTCGGCGAGAACGCGGTCGGCGGCTGGATCGCCAACAACCTCAAGGCACTCGACTTCGCCGGTGGTACCGCGGTCCACATCAACGCCGGTGCCGCGGGTCTCGCGCTGGCGATCGTGCTCGGCAAGCGCAAGGGCTGGCCGAAGGACACCGGCCGCCCGCACAACGTGCCGTTCGTCCTGCTCGGCGCGAGCCTGCTGTGGTTCGGCTGGTACGGCTTCAACGCCGGTTCGGCGCTGGCCGCCAACGACCTCGCGGCCGTCGCGTTCACCAACACGACCGTCGCCACCGCCGCCGCCGTTCTCGGCTGGCTGATCGTGGAGCAGCTCAAGTTCGGCAAGCCGACCACGCTCGGTGCGGCGTCCGGCGCGGTCGCCGGCCTGGTCGCCATCACCCCGGCGTGTGGTTTCGTGAGCCCGCTCGGGGCCATCGCGATCGGCCTGATCGCCGGTGTCCTCTGCGCGCTGGCCATCTCGCTCAAGTTCAAGTTCGGCTTCGACGACTCGCTCGACGTCGTGGGCGTCCACCTGGTCGGCGGCATCGTCGGCACGCTGCTGATCGGCTTCTTCGGCACCACGAGCGTCAACGCGCTCGGTGCTGACGGTCTCTTCTACGGCGGCGGGTTCACCCAGCTGGGTCGTCAGGCGGCGGCCGCCGGTGCGGTGCTCGCGTACTCCTTCGTCCTGTCCTTCATCATCGGTTTCGCGATCAAGAAGGCGGGCGGCTTCCGCGTCAGCACCGAGGACGAGGTCACCGGTATCGACGAGGCTCAGCACGCGGAGAGCGCGTACGACTTCACCGGGTTGTCCGGCGGTGGCGCACCGTCCACCATCCCGGTCAAGACCGCCCCGGCCGCGAAACTCGAGGAGAGCAAGGCATGAAGCTCATCACGGCGATTGTGAAGCCGTTCACGCTGGACGACGTCCGCTCCGCGCTGGAGCAGCTGGGCGTGCTGGGCATGACGGTCAGCGAGGTCCAGGGTTACGGCCGCCAGAAGGGCCACACCGAGGTCTACCGCGGCGCCGAGTACTCGGTCGACTTCGTGGCCAAGCTGAAGATCGAGGTCGTCACCGACGACACCAACGTGGAGAAGGTCCTCGAGGCCATCACCACGGCCGCCCACACCGGCAAGATCGGCGACGGCAAGCTGTGGGTGACCCCGGTCGAGACGGTGATCCGCGTACGGACCGGCGAGCGCGGCACGGACGCTCTCTAGGGCGTCCGGGATGGCCGACGGGGGCGAACTGGTCAAGGCCACCGAGCGTTTGCTCGAGGGCAGGCACGGGAGGCTGGGGGCGTCCGCACTGCGGGCGGCCCTGGTCGACCTCTACGAGTTCTGGCTGGGCAGGGGAGCCTCGGCGGCCGGCGTCGACACCGCGGAACCGGGTGTCGCGCTGGTCGCCGTGGGCGGGCTCGGCCGCCGGGAGCTGGTGCCGTTCTCCGATCTCGACCTGGTGCTGGTGCACAACGGCAACAGCAACGTCGGGGAGATCGCGGACGCGCTCTGGTATCCCTTGTGGGACGCGAAAGTCGGGTTGGACCACTCGGTCCGCACACCCGGCGAAGCGCTGAAGGTCGCTTCGGAGGACCTTCGGACGGCGATGGGCCTGCTCGACGCCCGGCACCTTTCCGGGGACGCCGAGCTGACCGGCCGCCTGGTTTCCGCGGCGCGCGACCAGTGGCGCCGCACCGCGCGCAAGCAGATCCCGGACATGACGGCGTCGGTCCGGCAGCGCTGGGCCCGCAGCGGCGAGATCGCGCAGTCCGCCGAACCCGACCTCAAGCACGGGCGGGGCGGGCTGCGGGACTTCGCCGTCCTGGAAGCACTGGCCGCGGCGCAGCTCACCGCGCGGCCCGGCGAAGAACTTCTGGCCGCCAAGGAGCTGCTGCTCGACGTCCGCACCGAGCTGCGTCGCGAGATCCGGCGCGAACGGGACATCTTGTCCGCGCCGGAGGCCGAGCTGGTGGCCGCCGAGCTCGGCTTCGGCGACCGTTTCACGTTGGCCCGCAAGCTTTCCGGTGCGGGCCGCACGATCGCGTACGCGCTGGACGTCGCGCTCCGGTCCACTGTGGAGCCGCCGAAGCAGCGCTTCGGACGGCGTCCGGCACGGACCCCGCTGGCCGAAAACGTCGTCCTGCACGGGAACGAGGTCGCGCTGGCCCGCGACGCCGTCCCGGCGAAGGACCCGGCGTTGCTGCTGCGGGTCGCCGCGGCGTCGGCGCGCACGGGCAAGCCCATCGCGCTCGGCACGCTCAAGGCGCTGGCGGAGTCGGCGCCGGAGCTGCGGGCGCCGTGGCCGCCCGAGGCGTTGAACGCCCTGGTGGAGCTGCTCGGCGCGGGGGAGGGCCTGGTCGACGCGGTCGAGTCGCTCGACCGGACCGGCCTGTGGGCCCGGCTGTTCCCCGAGTGGGGCGCGGTCCGCGACCTGCCGCCGCGCTCTCCGGTGCACCAGTGGACGGTCGACCGGCACCTCGTACGCACCTGCGTCGAGGCCGCCAAGCTGACCACCACGGTGCCGCGGCCCGACCTGCTGCTGATCGGCGCGCTGCTGCACGACATCGGCAAGGGCCGCGACGCCGACCACTCGGAGCTGGGCGCCAAGATCTCCGCCCAGGTCGCGACGCGGCTCGGGCTGAGCCCGGCGGACGCGGCGACGGTGTCGGCGATGGTCCGCCACCACCTGCTGCTGCCGCACACCGCGACGCGCCGTGACATCAGCGAGCCGGACACGGTCTCGCGAGTGGTGAAGACCCTGGACGGCGACATCGTCCTGGTCGAGCTGCTGCACGCGCTGACGCAGGCCGACTCGCTGGCGACCGGTCCCGGCGTCTGGACGGACTGGAAGGCGCGGCTGCTCGCCGAGCTCGTCACGGGCTGCGAGGAAGTGTTGCGCGGCAAGGGGTTCACCGCGCCCGAGCCGATGGACAGCGAACAGCGCGAGCTCGTCGCCCTGGCCGTGGCTTCGGGCACCGGCGAGATCCGGGTCAGCGCGCACGGCAAGGTCGTCACGGTGCTGCTGGCCGTCCCGGCCCGCGCGGAGCTGCTGGCGCCGGCCGCGGGTGTGCTGGCGCTGAACTCGATGGAGGTGCATTCGGCGGTCCTGCGCGGCCACGACGGCGGGCGCGCGGGGGTGTTCACGGCGTCCCCGAAGTTCGGTTCCCTGCCGGACCCGACGCTGCTGCGCGAGCAGTTCGCCCGCGCGGTCGCCGGCACCCTGCCGCTCACCCAGCGCCTGGCGGCGAAGGAACGTGACTACGGCTCGCCGGACGCGGCCCCGGTCGCGCCGAAGGTCCTCTGGTTCGACGACGAGACGAGCGGCCCCGACACGGTGGTCCTCGAGCTGCGCGCCGCCGACCGGATCGGCCTGCTGTTCCGGGTCGCGGGCGCCCTGCGCCGCTGCGACGCGGAGGTCCGCTGGGCGAAGGTCTCGACCCTGGGCGGTGCGGTGGTGGACTCGTTCGCGGTGACGCCTCGCAGCGGCCGCATCGAGCCGGGCTGGCGGCGCGAGGTGGAGCAGGCGATCCTGGCGGCGGCTTCCTGAGCGGACCCCGGCCGTCCGATGCGATGTGACCGGGCCCGCGGTTCGGGTGACCCGACTCGCGGGCCCGCGTCAGATCGCCGGGCGAGCCGTGCCGGCGACGGTCGCGGACGCCGTCCGGCCGGCCTCGGGCGACCCGAACCAGCGGTGCAGTGCGTCTTCCAGGCCCGGGCCGCCGGACCACACCACGTAGCCGTCGGGCCGGACGAGCCGCTGCTCGGCGCCGGACCGCTGCTCGACCCGGCCGGACCACCCCTCCGGCAGCGTCGCACCGATCAGCACCGCGCGGCCGTCGGGTGCCACCGGGACCTCCGCGCGGCCGGAGATCCCCGGGTACGTCACCCCGATGCCCGAAAGCTCCAGGGCGACGGCGTGGCGGGCCTCGGGGACGGCCAGCAGCCCCGTGACGACCTCGCGCACGGCCGCCGCGTCCGGGTCGGGCACGCCGAGCACCGCCTGGGCGCGGGTGCTGACCAGCACGCGGGCCGCGATCGGGTGGCGTTCGTCGTGGTAGCTGTCGATCAACGCGGAAGGCGCCGTGCCGCGGACCGTCGCGGCCAGCTTCCAGCCGAGGTTCGCCGCGTCCTGCAGACCCAGGTTGAGGCCCTGGCCGCCGACCGGGAGGTGGACGTGCGCGGCGTCGCCGGCGAACAGCACCCGGCCGTGGCGGTACCGCTCCAGCTGCCGGGCCGCGTCGCCGAAGCGCGACGCCCACAGCACCTCGCCGACGAGGATCCCCGGTCCGTGGGCGGCGGTCAGCGCCCGCTGCACCTCCTCGGCCGTGACCGGTTCACCGCGGCCGAGCCGCTGCTGCTCCTCGCCGAAGACGATCGTGCGGTAGCGGCCGCCCGACAGCGGGACCAGGTAGCCCGACGCGCCGGCCGGCAGTGCCCAGGCGTCGGCCAGGCCGGCGGGCTTGGCCGCCAGCAGGATGTCGGCGACGACCAGCGAGATCCGCGCCGGGCTGCCGGGGAACGCGACGTCCAGCAGCGTGCGCACCGTGCTGTGCCCGCCGTCGGCGGCGACGAGCCAGCCGGCCCGGTGCTCGCGTCCGCCCGCCGTGACGGTGACGCCGCCGTCGTCCTGCCGCACGGCGGTGACGGCCGCATCGCGCAGCACCCGGGTGCGCAGCCGCGCCTCGATCGCCGCCGTGACGTGGGCCTGTTCGACGCCGAGCTGGTACGGGAAGCGCGTCGGAAGGTCGGTGTAGTCGATCGGAAGACCCGAGAAGTGCCCGGCAGGCAGCTTCGCCCGCACGTGCGGCTCGATCGCCGCGAGCAGGCCGCGATCGGCCAGCACCTCGACCGACCGGGGCTGCAGGCCGAGGGCTTTCGACTGCGAGGTGGGCCGGGCGTCCCGCTCGAGGACCAGCACGTCGAGCCCGGCGCGCTCCAGCTCGAACGCGGTCAGCAGGCCGGTCGGCCCGGCGCCCGCGACCAGGACGTCAGGCATCGAGGTTCTCCTTGCGGAGGTACCAGACGTGCCAGACGATCAGCAGGGCCAGCGCGCCGAACCACGCCACGTTGGTGACCAGCGCGATCAGGTCGATCGGCAGCGTGTAGACGAGCACGATGTGCAGCACCGCGCCGGCCAGCAGGACCGCGCCCCAGGCGGCCGTGTTGATCCGCAGGCCACGCCGGAACCGGGCGTCGGTCTCCCAGCGGCCCGCCCACGCTTCCGCGCCCTCGGCACCGCGTTTGACCTCGGCGATCGTGCGGCCCAGCGTCAGCTGCGCCGGACGGCCGACGAACACCGAGACCAGCATCCACGCGCCGAACACCCCGCCCAGCGCCGCGGTCCAGCCTTCGCGGATCACCAGCGTGCGCGGGTCGTCCGAGAGCAGGCCCAGCACCACCGACAGCACCAGGACGCTCAGCGTGACCAGGGCGACGAGGTCGACCTTGCGGTTGCGCACGATCGTCCACACCACGTACGGCGCGGCCACCAGGACACCGGCCATCAGCGCCCACCACTGGCTCACGCCGGCGCCGCGCAGGCCGTAGAACAGCGCCATCGGCACGAGCACTTCGAACACCACGGTCAGCACGTTGGCGCGGACCAGCCGGCGCAGGCCGGCGTCGGGCACGGTCTTCTCTTCGATCATCATGCGGATCCCCCAGCGGATTCGGGTGCGGTCGCCCGCACGTAGAGGTCGGCGAGCTCACGGCCGATGCGCGTGAGCTCGGTGGGTTCCAGCCCGGCGGCGGCCGCCGTGGCGACGACGGCGTCGAGGCCGGAGGTGAAGGCGAGCGCCGTGGTCCGGGGGTCGAGCGGGCCGAACGCGCCCGCCGCCTGCCCGGTGCGGAAGTGCTCCTCGAACAGCGCGAGCCGCCCGTTCACGCCGGCGCTCTGCGAGCCGGCGTTCTTCACCAGGTCGATCAGCGCGCGGATTTCGGCCGGGTGCTCGCCGACGAGCTCGACGTTCGCTTCGACGAAGGCGCGCAGCTGCGCGACGTGCCCGACGGCGGCGTCGATGCGCGGCTGCATGAACGCCCCGGTGATCTCCTCGATCTCCGTGACGCACGCGGCGAGCAGGTCGTCCTTGCCCGCGAAGTGGTAACTGATCATGCCGGTGCTCGACAGGCCCGCGTGCTTCGCGATCCGGCTGAACGACGCCTTGGCGTAGCCGGCCTCGGCGATGACTTCGATCGCCGCCCGCACGATCTGCGCCCGCCTGCCGGACTCGGTGAACGTTCTTGCTCGCATGAGCAAAATTTAGCTCAGCTGAGCAAAAATGACAAGTTGCCTGGTCGAAGTCGGGAATGGGGGGAGTGCTTTAGGCCGTGGCGGTGCCGTCGACGACCCGGTTGCGGCCCGCGTCCTTGGCCCGGTACAGCGCCTTGTCCGCGGCCTGCAGCAGCCGCTCGACGGCCGTGCCGCCGTCCGGGTAGGTCGCGACGCCGATCGACGCCGACAGGGCGTCGATCACGCGGAGGTGGCTGCCGTCCTCGTACTCCACCTTCAGCGACTCGATCGCCGACCGGACGCGCTCGGCCACCGCGAGCACCGCCGCCGGGCCGATGTCCGGCAGCAGGACCACGAACTCCTCGCCGCCGAACCGGCCGACCGAGTCGTAGTCGCGGACCGCGCTCTTGATCGTCGCCGCGACCGCGCGCAGCACCGTGTCGCCCGCCAGGTGACCGTGCTGGTCGTTGATCAGCTTGAAGTAGTCGAGGTCGATCATCAGCACGCCGAACGTGCTGCGCGAGCTGCGCTGGGCGCGGGCCAGTTCGCGGGAAGCGAGCAGATGCCACCCGGTCGTGTTGAACAGGCCGGTTTTCTCGTCAGTCGTCGCGGCGATCTCCAGCTGCTTGATCAGCACCGCCCGGTGCAGCACCAGCAGCGGCGGCACGATCGCGACGGCGAGCGCGGGCAGCGTCGCCAGCGTCAACGCCGTGAGCAGGCCCAGGCAGAGCGTCGCGACCTCGAGGAGGTTGTCGCCGAGGCCGCCGAAGAACGCCTTGATCGTGCGCTTCGTGATCGTCAGCGCCGGGACGATCGTGATCGCCGAGACCAGGAAGTACGTCACCGCGGCCAGCGCGATCGCCGTGATGCCGCGCCAGCCCGCCGTCAGCGCCGCGTACATGTCGCCGACGCCGAGCCGGGCGAGCACGAGCTCGGCCGAGTAGCAGGTGATGACGACCAGCGTGGCGTTCAGCGTGGTCCGGAACGGCGGGACGCGCTTCATCCGCGCGAGGCTGCGCGTCGCCAGGTGCAGGTAGAGGACGGCGATCAGGGCCGTGACGAGCGCGGGCGGGAGGAGCAGCACGCCGGCGAACGTCCAGACCGACGTCAGGTTGATGTGCGGGGTGTCGGACACCAGCCGCCGGACGCGCTCGATCTGCCGGCCGAGCTCCGCCTGCAGCACGCCGAGGGCGACGAGGACGCCGAAGACGACGAGATCCCACCCGTGGACGGGCACCACGGCGGCGGTCCAGACGGTGGCGACGAGCGCCACGGACTCGACGAGGAAGCAGTAGAAGATCAGCGACCCGCGCTGCCGCCAGAGGGTCCAGTGAGCAGGGTTCAGCGCCCCACGGATCCGGCCCACGCGGGGTTCGGCCGGACGGGCGCCGTCCATACTCAAGGCGGGTGCAACTCCCCTGGGTGATCCGACGATCCGCGTCCACTTCACCACATCGGGCGACCTCGATCGACGATTGCCACACGTTCGGAGCAGCGAAGGGAGGTCGCCATGCGCAACCGCGAGTCCTGACGCCCCGACCGCCGTCCGCGCCGACGCCGGAGGGAGGCCGTCATGCGCAACCGCGAGTCCTGAGCCGCCGCAGTCCACCGGAACGCCCGAGAGGAGATGCGCCGTGCGCAACCGCGAGTCGTGAACCAGTCGCTGTCCGCCCCCGCGCCCGAGAGGAGACGTGCTGTGCGCAATCGCGAGTCCTGAACCAGTGTCCATTCGCACCCACGTCCGGAAGGAGACGCGCCATGCGCAACCGCGAGTCCTGAACCAGCGCCCGAACGAGCCCTACGCGCGAGAGGAGAGCCCCGTGCGTAACCGCGAGTCGTGAACCCAAGCCCGCCCGCATCTACGTCCGGAAGGAGACGCGCCGTGCGCAACCGCGAGTCCTGAACCAGTGTCCATTCGCCCCCGCGCCCGAGAGGAGGTGCGCCGTGCGTAACCGCGAGTCCTGAACCCCCATGCCCATCCGCCCCCCGTGCCCGGAAGGAGACGTGCTGTGCGCAACCGCGAGTCCTGACCACGCCGAACACCCGGTCCGTCCAGCAGGAGAGGGGAAACGCCACCATGCGCAACCGTGAGTCGTGAACGGCCGCCGGAAGAGCTCCGGCCTGCCCAGTACCCGCGGGCCCGGGTGGGGCCGCTCAGGCGGTCGCGCCGCCGTCGACCACCAGGTCGTGCCCCACGGTGAAGGCCGCTTCGTCCGAAGCCAGCCACAGCACCGCGGCGGCCACCTCGGCGGTGGCTCCCACCCGGCCCAGCGGGATCGCGTCCTTCAGCCGCGCGGCGCGGTCCGCGTCCGTCTCGCCGGGACGCAGCGACATGTCCGTGTCGGTCGCCCCCGGGCTGACCGCGTTGATGCGGACTCCGTCGGCGATGTGGTCGCGCGCCGCCGTGCGGGTCAGCACGCTGACCGCGGCCTTCGACGCCGCGTACGCCGCCATGTTCGGCAGCCGGCCGTGCGCGCCGATGTTCGACGCCATGTTGACGATCTTGCCGCCACCGTGCGCCCGCATGTGCGCGACCTCGTGCTTCAGGCACCGCCACAACCCGGTCACGTTCGTGGCCAGCACCGCCTCGAAAGCGTCCTCGTCGAGGTCGGCGACCGGGGCCGGCGACCCGAGGATGCCCGCGTTGTTGAACGCGACGTCCAGTGCGCCGTGTCGCGCGACGACCGTCTCGACCATCCGCGCCACGTCCGCCGAGTCGGTCACGTCGACCCTCACCGCACTCGCCGCGTCGCCGATCTCCTTGACCGCGGACGCGAGCCGCTGCTCGTCCCGGCCCGCGACGACCACCGTCGCGCCCTCGGCCGCGAACGCTTTCGCCGTCGCCAGCCCGATGCCCGAGCCGCCGCCGGTCACCAGGACGACCTTGCCCGCGAACCGTGCCCCCATGTCTGCCTTCTTTCTGGTCTGATCAGTCTCGAATGAGTACACGAATCGCCTGCGAGACGGCCGCGTGCAGCCGGCTCGCCGCGTCCGTGCCCTTGCCCAGGACGCGCAGTCCCTGGAGCACGGTGAGCAGGAACCGGGCCAGCGTCGCCGGGTCGCTGCCGTCCGGGAGTTCACCCTGCGAGCGAGCGCGTTCGAGTGCCATCGTCAGCGCGACTTCGAGCGTGTCCCAGCTGCGCTCCACGATCCGGGCGACCGCCGGATCGTGGGGGAGCAGCTCGATCGCCGCGTTGACTACGAAACAGCCGATCGGCCCGTCTTCGCCGAGGATATCCGCCACATAGCCGTCGAGAAGCCGCCGGACCGCAGCGACGCCCGGGCCCGGTTTCGACAGCTCGGACATGACCCGCGTGTCGGTCCGCTCGGCGTAGCGCTTCAGCGCCGTCACGTAGAAGTCGTGCTTCGTGCCGAAGGTCGCGTACAGGCTCGCCTTCGCGACGCCGAGGTGCGTGACGAGGTCGCTGACCGACGTCGCTTCGTAGCCTTGACGCCGGAAGAGCGCGAGTGCGGCGTCGCAGGCTTCGTCGACGTCGAACTCCTTGACCCTGGACATGATCGAACCCTAGCCATATCCAGAACGATCGGTCAAATAAACCGGCCGCGGTGTGTCGCCTCCGATGACGGCCCGTGCGGTGGCACGATGGCTGATCTGACGGCCGGAGGGGGTGAGCGATGCAGGACCTCACGCTGCCGCCGACGGTCCTCGCCACCCACCTGCGCTCCTGTGCCGAAGAGCTCGCCGCGAGCCTGCGCTGCGGCGGCCCGGGCGCCACGACCACCGAGCTGACCGACGTCGTCGCGCACCTGGTCGCAGGCCAGGAAGCCATCTCCCACGCGCTCGCCGGCCTCGCCGCCCGCGTCGAAGGCGGCACGAACGCGCTCGCCGCGGCCCCGCCCCTCGACGTCGAGGTCGTCACCGAGGTGCTCCGCGAGGCGGCGATCGCGGCCCGGTGCGCGGCCGAAGCGCTCGACGAGGTCACGCCGTCGTTCGAATGTGTGAGCGAATCCGTCGCGCCTGACACCCGTTTGTAGCTGTCGGGGCGCGCGGGCGCCTGTCTAGCCTGGGAGCTGCGGAGGTGGCTCGCATGCGCGCGATGTGGATGGGCACGATCGGGTTCGGCAGTTACGCCATTCCGGTGAAGGCGTACAGCGCGACCGAGGACCGCGAGATCCCGCTGCACCAGGTGCACGAGGCCGACGGCGGCCGCGTCCGGGTCAAGCGGGTGTGCGAGGTCGACGGCGCCGAGGTGCCGCCCGAGCAGATGGTCCGCGGGTACGTCGTGCCCGGCGGTGACGTCGTCCTGCTGTCGGACCACGAGCTCGCGTCGCTCCCGATGCCCGGCCGCACGATCGCCATCCGCGGGTTCGCGCCGCTCGCCGACGTCGACCCGATCTGGTTCGCGAAGAGCTACTACCTCGAGCCGGAGCCGGCGGGCACGAAGCCGTACGTGCTGTTCAGCGAGGCCCTGCAGCAGTCGGGGCGGATCGCGCTGGTCACGGTCGCCCTGCGCCGCCGCGAGACGCTCGGCGCCCTGCGCGTGCGCGACCAGGTGATCGTGCTGGAGACGATGTTGTGGCCCGACGAGGTGCGCACGCCCGACTTCCCGTTCCGGCACGCCGACGTCGACATCCGGCCCGGTGAGCTGCGGCGCGCGGTGAACCTCGTCGAGGAGCTGACCGGCGAGTTCGACCCCGGCCGCTATCCCGACCGTTACCGCGAGGCCTTTCAGGCGTTGGTCCAGGCGAAGATCGACGGCGCGGAGGTCGTCCAGCCGACGGCCGCCGCGCAGGCGGAGGGCGTCACGCGGCTGCTGGCGGCCCTGCAGGAGTCGGCGTCCGAAGCCGAAGACGAGCGCACCGCGTCCGTCGCGAAGGCCAAGGCTGCGGCGTCGAGGGCGGCGAAGGCGCGTACGACGGCGAGGCGGGCCGCGGCCCGCAACCGCGCGAAGACGTCTTGAGTAGTACTACCCACGGGTAATTGAGGGTTCTCCCACTGCTGGCCGGGTGCCCGGCGCGGCAAACTTCGTTCTGCCAGCGGGTACCGGACCGCTGGTGAGGGGGAGGAAACCGGACGGCCCCTGGGGAGGTGAGCCGTCCGGGCACCAGGGTTCCGGGGCGGGCCGACGGAGGAGCGGCCCGTTCCCGGAACCCGTGCCGCACCGCGGGGAGGCGGAGCGGAAGAGGGGATGGCCCGGAGCCGCCGTGGAGGGATCGAGGGGTCTCCGCGGCGGCTTTCAGGCGTCCGCGACCCGGAGCATCAGCTCCGAAGCCAGGCTCAGCAGCTGCCGCTCGGTCGGCGACAACGTCGACTCGATCGCGCCGGCCAGCCAGCGTTCCCGCCGGATGCTGTACTCGCGCAGCACGGCCAGCCCCGCCGGCGTGATGCTCACCAGCGAACGGCGCCCGTCCGCCGGATCCGGTGAGCGCGTCACCAGCTCGCGTTCGGTCACCCAGGCCAGGATCCGGGTCAGCGACTGCGGCTGCAGCCGCTCCGCCTCGGCCAGCTCGGTCGGCGTGTGCGTGCCCGCCCGGTAGAGCCTGCTCAGCACCGCCAGCACCGCCGGGCCCGGGCCGTTCGGGTCCCGCTCGGCGCGCATCCGCCAGTTCAGCCGCCCGACGCCCTCGCGGACCCGGCGGGCCAGGTCGGCCAGCTCGGCGTCCGCGCTGACCTGCAGGGTGACTCGGCCGGGGGCGTCGGGTTCGGGCTGCATGGCCCCAGGTTAGGCGGTTCCCCGGACCAGCCGGGCATAACGCCCGTCGCGCGCCAGCAGCTCTTCATGCGTCCCGCGTTCGACGATCCGGCCCTCGTGCAGCACCACGATCTGGTCGGCGTGCTCCACAGTGGACAGCCGGTGCGCGATCGTCAGCGTCGTGCGGCCCGCGGCGAGCCGGTCGAGCTCGGCCTGCACCGAGCGTTCGGTGCGGGTGTCGAGCGCGCTGGTCGCCTCGTCGAGGATGAGCACCGGCGGGTTGCGCAGCAGGATCCGCGCGATCGCCATCCGCTGCTTCTCGCCGCCGGAGAAGCGGTAGCCGCGCTGGCCCACGACCGTGTCGTACCCGTCGGGCAGCCCGGCCAGGGTGTCGTGGATGTGCG
Source organism: Amycolatopsis sp. NPDC005961 (assembly GCF_040629235.1). Classification (NCBI taxonomy): domain Bacteria; kingdom Bacillati; phylum Actinomycetota; class Actinomycetes; order Pseudonocardiales; family Pseudonocardiaceae; genus Amycolatopsis; species Amycolatopsis sp. NPDC005961. The sequence continues at coordinate 116,085 of NZ_JBEXVF010000013.1, forward strand.
CGGCCTTCGCCGCCGCCTCGATCTCCTCGTCGGCCGCGTCCGGTTTCGCGAAGCGCAAGTTCTCGCGGACGGTGTCGTGGAACAGGTAGGTCTCCTGCGACACCATCCCGACGCCCGCCGCGAGCGAGGCGAGCGTGACGTCGCGGATGTCGGTGCCGTCGATCTCCACGGACCCGTCGCTCACCTCGTACAGCCGTGCCACCAGGTACGCGAGCGTCGTCTTGCCCGAGCCGGTCGAGCCGACCAGCGCCGTCGTGGTCCCGGCCGGGACGTCGAGGTCGATGTCGTGCAGCGTCAGCGGGCCTTCGTCGTCGTAGCGGAAGGAGACGCCGCGCATCGAGACGTCCCCACGCCGGACGTCCAGCGTGCCCGCGCCCGGCTTGTCGCTGATCTCCACCGGCAGGTCGAGGACCTCGAAGATGCGCCCGAACAGCGCCTTCGACGTCGCCACGTTCTGCCCGATCGTCTGCATCGCGCTGGCCGGCGCGACCAGGCGGTTGAGCATGCTGGTGAACGCCACGACCGTGCCGAGCGAGAACGGCGACGCGCCGCCCGCCAGCGCCAGCCCGGCGATCCAGTAGACCAGCGCCGGGATCACGGTCAGGCTCATCGCCCGCGACGCGAGCTGCCAGCGTCCGGCCAGCGCCGCCGCGCGTTCCAGCGACGCGATCTCCCGCGACTCCGCGCCGAACCGCTCGCGCATCGCCCGTTCGTTGCCCATGGTCTTGGCGAGCAGCACGCCGGTGACCGACAGGGACTCCTCGACCATCGTCGTCAGCCGGGCCATCCGCCGGGTCCGGCCGCGGGCCAGCGTCCGCCGCTTCTTGCCGAGCCGCAGCGTGAACAGCAGGAACAGCGGGACGACGATCAGCGAGAGCGCCGCGAGCTGCCAGTCGAGCGCGAACAGCGCCGCGGTGATGGCGATCGTCGTGGTCGCGTTCTGCACCATCGACCCGGCGGTCGTGGTGATGACGTTGTCGACGCCGCCGATGTCGTTGAACACCCGCGAGAGCACTTCGCCGCTCTTCGTCCGGGTGAAGAAGCCCAGCGACATCCGCTGCAGGTGGCCGTAGACGGTGACGCGCAGCTCGTTCATCACCCGCTGGCCGATGGTGTTGGACAGCCCGGTCGTGGCGACGCCGAGGGAGCCGCTGCCGACCGCGCAGGCGATCATCCCCGCCGCCAGGACGCTGATCAGGAGCGTGTCGCGGTGCGGGAGCGCGTCGTCGAGGATCTCGCGCAGCAGGAACGGCGAGACGACGCCGAGGCCGGCCTGCAGCACGATCAGCGCGAACAGTGCGCCGAGCGGCCCGCGGTGCGGGCGGAACAGGCCGGCGATCCGCCGGAGGGGGACCGGCTCGTCGGTGTCGGCGGCCGGTTCGGCGAGCGACGGCCGGGGTCTGGTCGCGGAAGTCATACACGCATGTTTACCTAATGCGGCCATCGTCACCAGTGAATTACCGTAATTAAAGGCAACTTTACGTCGATCTAGCCCGTGAAGTGGTACATTTATGTGTACTAATCGCGTGCGCGAACTTCGCGTACCCGTGAGGTGGGGGAGCCGGAGCGACTACCCTCGGGAGGGCCGGCCTCGTCCGGCGCGCCACTCTCGACCCAGCTGGAGCGTGCACACCCGTGTTCGACACCCTGTCCGATCGGCTCACCGCCGCCCTGCAGACGCTCACGCGCAAGGGCAAGCTGTCCGACGCCGACATCGACGCCACCGCGCGCGAGATCCGCATCGCGCTGCTGGAGGCCGACGTCGCCCTCGGCGTGGTCAAGACCTTCATCGCGCGGATCAAGGAGCGGGCGAAGGGCGCCGAGGTCTCCCAGGCGCTCAACCCCGCCCAGCAGGTCATCAAGATCGTCAACGAGGAGCTCGTCGGCATCCTCGGCGGCGAGACGCGCCGCCTGAACCTGGCGAAGAACCCGCCCACCGTGATCATGCTCGCGGGCCTGCAGGGTGCCGGCAAGACGACGCTCGCCGGCAAGCTCGCGCTGTGGCTGAAGAAGCAGGGCCACGCGCCGATGCTGGTCGCCTGCGACCTCCAGCGCCCGAACGCCGTGACGCAGCTGCAGGTCGTCGGCGAGCGCGCCGGGGTCGTCACCTTCGCGCCGGAGCCCGGCAACGGCGTCGGCGACCCGGTCGACGTCGCCCGCCGCGCCATCGCCGAGGCGAAGCACGCGCAGCACGACATCGTCGTGGTCGACACCGCCGGCCGCCTGGGCGTCGACGAAGAGCTGATGAAGCAGGCCGCGGACATCCGCGACGCCGTCCAGCCGGACGAGACGCTGTTCGTCGTCGACGCGATGATCGGCCAGGACGCCGTGACCACGGCGGAGGCGTTCCGCGACGGCGTCGGCTTCACCGGTGTCGTGCTGACGAAGCTCGACGGTGACGCCCGCGGTGGTGCCGCGCTGAGCGTCCGCGAGGTCACCGGCCAGCCGATCCTCTTCGCGTCCAACGGCGAGAAGCTCGAGGACTTCGACACCTTCCACCCGGACCGGATGGCGTCGCGGATCCTCGGCATGGGCGACGTGCTGACCCTGATCGAGCAGGCCGAGCAGGCCTTCGACCAGGACCAGGCCGAGAAGGCCGCGGAGAAGCTGTCGAGCGGCCAGCTCACCCTCGAAGACTTCCTCGAGCAGATGCTCGCGGTCCGCAAGATGGGCCCGATCGGCAACCTGCTCGGCATGCTCCCGGGCGCCGGCCAGATGAAGGACCAGCTCGCCCAGGTCGACGACAAGCACCTCGACAAGCTGCAGGCGATCATCCGCGGCATGACGCCCGCCGAGCGCGACAACCCGAAGATGATCAACGGGTCGCGCCGGCTGCGCATCGCCAACGGCTCGGGCGTCTCCGTCCGCGAGGTCAACGACCTGGTCAACCGGTTCTTCGAGGCCCGCAAGATGATGGCCCAGATGGCCGGCCGGTTCGGCTTCGGCGGCGGGGGCGGCGGCTCCAAGACGCGCAAGGGCAAGAAGGGCAAGAAGGGGCGCGGCCCGACGCAGCCCAAGGTCCGCGGCGGCTTCCCCGGCGGCATGCCGATGCTGCCTCCCGGCGGGCAAATGCCGGGCGGGATGCCCGACCTCTCGAAGCTGGGCGGCATGAACGACGTCCCGGGCTTCGACCCGTCGAAGTTCAAGCTGCCGAAGAACCCCAAGGACAATTGAGCACCGCGCTCCACGCCGCCGGGGTGGTCCTGCCCGGCGGCGAGTCCCGGGACCTCTGGATCACCGGCGGCCGGATCTCCTTCGAGCCGGTGGCGGACGCCGAGACGCTGGGCCGGGACGTCTTCCTGGTGCCCGGCCTGGTCGACGCGCACTGCCACCCTGGCATCGGCGTCGGCGGGCCGGTCTCCCTGGAAGAGGCGACGGAGCAGGCACTGGCCGACCGCGCCGCGGGCACGTTGCTCATCCGCGACTGTGGCCTGCCGATCGACGTCCGGCCGCTGCAGCGGCGCGCCGACCTGCCGACGATCATCCGCGCCGGGAAGCACCTCGCGCTGGCCAAGCGCTACATCCCCGGCCTCGGCATCGAGCTGGACGATCCCTCGCAGCTGCCCGAGGCGGTCGCCGAGCAGGCTCATGACGGCGACGGCTGGGTCAAGCTGGTCGGCGACTGGATCGACCGCGGTGCGGGCGACCTGGCGCCGCTGTGGCCGGACGACGTCCTCGCCGAAGCCGTCAAGGTCGCGCACGACCACGGCGCCCGCGTCACCGCGCACGTGTTCGGCGAAGCCGCGCTGCCCGGGCTGATCGCGTCCGGCATCGACTGCCTCGAGCACGGCACGGGACTGAGCGCCGACCAGCTCGCGGAACTGGCGCGCACCGACGTCGCGCTCGTGCCGACCCTGATCAACATCGAGAACTTCCCGGGCATCGCGGACAAGGCGGGCAAGTACCCGGCGTACGCGGACCATATGCGGGCCCTGCACGCCGGCGTCGGCGAGATGGTCGCCACGGCCATCGAAGCGGGTGTACGCGTCTTCGCGGGCAGTGACGCCGGTGGCATGGTCGAGCACGGCCGGCTCGTCGACGAGATCGAGGCGCTGCACCGCGCGGGCATGACCCGCGAGGCGGCCCTGGCGAGCGCGTCCTGGGCCGCCCGCGACTGGCTCGGCCACCCGGGCATCGCCGACGGCGCACCCGCCGACCTGCTCGTCTACGCGAGCGACCCGCGGGAGGACCTGGGCGTCCTGCGGCACCCGGAGCACATCGTGCTCGGCGGTGTCGTCTACGCGTAGACCCCCGCCGTTTTCCTTGCGGGGTCGGCACTTTAGCGTGGGGCGCGTGACGGACGACGACGGCGCACGACGTGTGCTCAAGGCGCACTGGTGTTTCGTGGCGTTCTTCACGGGCATCGCCGGCTACTACCTGATCAACCTCGTCATCGCCGCCGCGGTCAACCGCAACGTCGGCGAGTTCGACCCTCTCGAGCTGCACGACATCGGCCCGCTGCTGCTCCTGGCGTTCGTGCCCAACCTCCTGCTCGGCCTCGGCCCGGCGGTGGGCTCGTGGCGCTGGGGCGAGGGCCTGCGCGCGGACTTCGGGCTCAAGCCGACCTGGCGCGACGTCCGGATCGGCCTCGCCTGCGGCGCGCTCGCGCTGGTCGTCGGCTACGGCCTCAACCTGGTGCTGATCGCCGTCTACGGCGCCGACGACGTCTCCGACAGCCCGCTGAGCGACCTCGCCGACACCTTCGACGGCGATACCGTCTGGCTGGTGCTCGCCGCGGTGATCGTCATCGCCGGCGCACCGATCACGGAAGAACTGCTGGTCCGCGGCACGCTGTGGAACGCGCTGCAGTTCCACCGGGTCCCGCCGTGGGTGGTGCTCCTGCTCACCTCGCTGGTGTTCGCCCAGCTGCACGGCGAGCCGACGCGCACGATCGCCCTCTTCGGCCAGGGCATCGCGATCGGGCTGGCCCGGCACCTGTCCGGCCGGGTGAGCGCCGGGGTCATCGCGCACGCGGCCAACAACCTGCCGCCGGCGGTCCTGCTGTTCGTCGCGCACTGAGGGTGTTGCGATGATCGATGGACAGTAGTCGGACGGATACTGTGTGATCACTTCCCGGCCGCTAGGCTCGTCGTAGGAGCCGACCGATCGCGGAGGGCAACGCGTGACCACTTCCCAGCCCCGGGACCCGGCTCCCGACGCCGCGCCGTTCCCCGAGCCCGAGGAACCCGCCGCGACTGCCTTCCTGCCGCCCGCAAGGCGGCACCGGTGGGGCTTCGGGGCCTTCCTGCTCGTCGAGGCGGTGCTGCTGTCCTCGGCCGCGTTCGTGTCCGTCCTGGTCGGCGACACCGGCCCCGGCCCGCTGCCGATCCGGGTCGTGCTGCTCGGCACCATGCTGCCGACGATGATCGCGGCCGGCGTCGCCGTGCTGATCACGTACGTGCGTGGCAACGGGCCCGTGATCGACCTGCGGATCGAGTGGCGCTGGGCCGACGTGAAGACCGGGTTCCGCTTCGGCTGCGTCGGGCTCGTCTTCACCACCCTCGGCGCCTACCTGTGGACGCAGCTGGTCGGCAACGCCAACGCGACGTCGGCGATCAGCGCGCTGGTCGAGGACCGGAAGATGTCGATCTCGGCGGCCATCGTGATGTTCGTCTACCTGTGGCTGCTCGGGCCGATCTGCGAGGAGATCATCTACCGCGGCCTGCTCTGGGGCGCCGCCGAACAGCTGCAGTGGCGCAGCGAGCGCTGGGGCCGCGTCGCGGCGTTCCTGCTGTGCACGGCGGTGTTCGCGGCCAGCCACCTCGAGCCGCTGCGCACGACGTTGCTGCTGGTCATCGCGGTGCCGATCGGGCTGGCGCGGCTCGTCACCGGACGGCTGCCGGCGAGCATCGTCGCGCACCAGGTGAACAACTTCCTGCCGGCGCTCACGATCCTGCTCGGTGCGCTCGGAGTGGCCTCTTTCTGAGCCTCTTCCCAGGCCTCCGTCCCGGTGCGCGGGGGCCGTCTGGCAGAATGAGTCACTGCTTGCTTCCGCCGGACCCTCTCACCGCGCGAAAGCTCCTGACCTTCGGGTGCCCGCGTCCGTGTCCCCACTCGGACAGCGAGTGCCCACCCCAGCATCAGAGAGATACGAGGAGTACCCACACCCGTGGCCGTCAAGATCAAGCTGCAGCGCCTCGGCAAGATCCGTGCGCCGTACTACCGCATCATCGTCGCCGACGCGCGCACCCGCCGGGACGGCAAAGCCATCGAGACGATCGGCAAGTACCACCCGAAGGAAGAGCCGAGCCTCATCGAGGTCGTCTCCGAGCGCGCCCAGTACTGGCTGGGTGTCGGCGCGCAGCCGACCGAGCCGGTCCAGCGTCTGCTCGAGATCACCGGTGACTGGCAGAAGTTCAAGGGCCTGCCGGGCGCCGAGGGCACCCTGAAGGTGGCCGAGCCGAAGCCGTCCAAGCAGGACCTGTTCAACGCGGCGCTGGCCGCGGCCGGCGAGGAGCCCTCCACCGAGGCCACCACGCCGAAGAAGAAGTCCGCCCCCAAGAAGGCCGAGGCCGAGAAGGCCGAAGCCGCCGAGGGTGAGAAGGCCGAGTGAGCTTTCTGGCTGACTCCCTCGAGCACCTGGTGCGCGGGATCGTCGACAACCCGGACGAGGTCCGGGTCGAGCTGCTGACCACGCGCCGTGGCCGCACGCTCGAGGTGCACGTGCACCCCGACGACCTGGGCAAGGTGATCGGCCGGGGTGGTCGCACGGCGACCGCCCTGCGCACCGTCATGGGCGGCATCGGTGGCCGCGGCGTCCGCGTGGACGTCGTCGACACCGACCGCTGAAGCCTGTTCGGAAACGGTCATGGACGTCGTAGTCGGTCGCATCGCCAAGGCGCACGGAATCCGCGGGGAACTCGCGGTGGACGTGCGCACGGACTCGCCGGAAGAGCGGTTCCAGGTCGGTGCGGCCGTGACGACCAAGCTGCGTGACGGCAGCAAAAGGGAACTCACCATCGCAGCCGCCCGCGAACACAGCGGGCGGCTGCTGGTGCGTTTCGAGGAGGTCCCGACCCGCGACGTCGCCGAGACGCTGCGGGGCGCCCTTCTGCTCGCCGACACCGACACCCTGCCCCCGACCGGCGACGACGACGAGTTCTACGACCACGAGCTGGCCGGCCTCCGCGCCGAGCTGCTCGACGGCACGGTGATCGGCAAGGTCGTCGAGGTCGTCCACTCGCCCGCGGGCGAGCTGCTGCAGCTCGACGTCGAGGGCCGCGAGGTCCTGGTGCCGTTCGTCCACGCGATCGTCCCCACCGTCGACATCGCGGGCGGCCGGGTCGTGCTCGACCCGCCGGAAGGGCTCCTGGACGCCTGAGATGCGCATCGACGTCGTCACGATCTTCCCCGAGTACCTCGACCCGCTGCGCGCCGCGCTGCTGGGCCGGGCCATCGACCGCGGCCTGATCGAGGTCGGCGTGCACGACCTGCGCGACTGGACCCACGACGTGCACCGCGCGGTCGACGACGCGCCGTACGGCGGCGGCCCGGGCATGGTGATGAAACCGCAGATCTGGGGCCCGGCGCTGGACGACGTCTGCCGTCCGGAGACCCGGCTGGTCGTGCCGACGCCGGCCGGGCGGCCGTTCACCCAGGAGCTGGCCCACGCCTACGCCGCGGAAAAGCACCTGGTCTTCGCCTGCGGGCGGTACGAGGGCATCGACCAGCGCGTCGTCGACGACGCCGCCAAGCGGATGCCGGTCGACGAGGTGTCGATCGGCGACTACGTCCTGGTCGGCGGCGAGGCGGCGGTGCTCGTCATGGTCGAGGCCGTCGTCCGGCTGCTGCCCGGTGTTCTGGGGAACTCGCGGTCCGCGGCCGAAGACTCGTTCTCCGACGGCCTGCTCGAAGGGCCCAGCTACACGCGTCCCGAGGTGTGGCGGGAGCTGCCGGTGCCCGACGTGCTGCGGTCCGGGAACCACGCCCTGATCGACCGCTGGCGGCGCGACCAGGCCCTGGAACGCACCGCTCAGCGCCGCCCGGATCTCCTGGCGCGGCTGCCGGAAGGTAGTCTCGACAAGCATGATCGCGGGGTCCTGGAGGGCTTGGACCCCGCGCAGCCGTAGGGCCGGTTACTCCACCGGAACCCGGTCTGTAATACTTGACAGGTTGGCGTGAGTGGACCTCGTCGTCCACGAGCCCGCCAGCAGCCCCCTGGGTCGCCCGCAGCGGCACCGTTGCGCGCCCGGGGACGTGTACGCAAGCCATACGAAGACGAGGACGGACCACCGATGAACACCCTGGACGCGCTGGACAAGCAGTCACTGCGTTCCGACATCCCGGCCTTCCGCCCGGGCGACACGCTCAAGGTGCACGTCCGCGTCATCGAGGGCAACCGTGAGCGCAACCAGGTCTTCCAGGGCGTCGTGATCCGCCGTCAGGGCGGCGGCATCCGGGAGACCTTCACCGTTCGCAAGGTCTCCTTCGGCGTCGGCGTCGAGCGCACCTTCCCGGTGCACTCGCCGAACGTGGCCGAGGTCGAGGTCCACAAGCGCGGTGACGTGCGGCGCGCGAAGCTGTACTACCTGCGCGACCTGCGCGGCAAGAAGGCCAAGATCAAGGAGCGCCGCGAGAACCGCGAGACGGCTTCGGCTAACTGAGTCACAACCCGGTTACCGGTAGCCTGACGACGTGGCCGAACCCGTGTCCCAGAACGCTCCTGAGGATGACCCCGATCGCTCCGAGGAGGACCAGCCGAGGCGGTCCCGCTCCGAGGAGCGCGGGGGGTCCCGACGGCGGCGAGCCAAGCCCGCCAAGAAACGGTCGTTCTGGAAGGAACTGCCGATCCTGCTCGTGATCGCCCTGGTGCTCACGATCTTGATCCAGACGTTCCTCGCCAAGGTCTTCATGATCCCCTCGGGATCCATGGAGGCCACCTTGCACGGGTGCCCTGGCTGCACCGGTGACCGGATCCTCGTCGATCGGGTCACCTACGACTTCACCGAGCCCTCGCCGGGTGACGTGATCGTGTTCAAGGGTCCGCCGGCGTGGGTCAACAACGAGATCGCGCCGCAGGAGTCGAGCAACATCATCGTCCAGGGCCTGCGCGGTCTCGGCTCGCTGGTGGGGTTCGCCCCGCCGGACGAGCGCGACTTCGTCAAGCGCGTGATCGCGGTCGGCGGCCAGACCGTCCAGTGCTGCGACACGCAAGGTCGCGTCGTGGTGGACGGCAAGGGGCTCGACGAGCCGTACGTCCACTGGGAAGACGCGTCCAACCAGAACGAGCGCGCCTTCGAGCCGGTCAAGGTCCCCGCGGGGACGGTCTGGGTCATGGGCGACAACCGCAACAACTCCGACGACTCCCGGTTCCAGGGCGGCGGCGGCGTGAACGGCGCGGTTCCCGTGGACAACATCATCGGCAAGGCGCGGATCATCGTCCTGCCGCCGGGCCGGTGGGGCGGGATCACCGACCACAACCCGCAGGAAGCGGCCCAGCCGGCGGCGCTCGGCGCTCCGGCGTGGCAGAGCGGCGTCCCGCTCGGAGCCGGCATCGCGGCGGCCTGGCCGGCGCTCTTCCTCGGGCGCAAGCTCAAGTCCGGACTGCGCCGGGCGGCCGGGCGGAAACGCTAGCCACCCCGATCCGTGCCGGCAGACGGGTGATCCAGCCTTGACTCTTCCCGTTCCCCTCACCGCGGCCGAGCCGATCCGGCCGCCGCGGGCCGTGGTGCGCGGCGACCTCTTCTGGGGTCTGCAGGGCGCGCTCGACCGCCGTGGCCTCGGCCCGGTCGCCGGTGTGGACGAAGCCGGCGCCGGGGCGTGCGCGGGGCCGCTGGTGGTCGCGGCCTGCGTGCTCAAGCAGGGCGACGCGGCGAAGCTCACCGAGCTGACGGACTCCAAGCTGATGACGGCCAAGGCGCGTGACCGGGTCTACGACCTGGTCCTCGCCCGGGCCGTCGACTATTCGGTCATCGTCATCCCGACGGCCGAGGTCGACCTCTACGGCATCCGGGTGATGAACCTGGAGGGCATGCGGCGCGCCGCGGCGGCGTTGCGCGTGTCCCCGGGCTACATCCTCACCGACGGTTTCCGCGCCCCGGGCCTCACGGCCCCGAACGCGGCGGTGATCAAGGGCGACCGCTCGGTGGCGTGCATCGCGGCCGCGTCGGTGCTCGCGAAGGTGACGCGCGACCGCATCATGGCGGGCTACCACGACGACCTGCCGCACTACGGTTTCGACGTGCACAAGGGTTACAGCACGTCCGACCACCTGGCGGCGCTGCGCGAGCACGGCCCCAGCGACGTCCACCGCTGGTCGTACACGAACGTCGCGACGGTGGCCGTCAAGCACGGCGTGCGGCCCGCACGACCGGTCCTGCTGACCTACGCGGCGCTGGAAAAGGCCATGGAGGGCGGGGCCGGCGCGGAGCTCGCCGCGGTCCTCGACGAGGCACTCGAGCCACAACTCAGCCTGCCGCTGCATGCCCCGGCCGCGGGTGTGGGTCACAATGAACGCTCCGCCGGCGGAGCAGCAGCACGATCCCGAGGAGGGGCGCGGATTTCATGAGCGCAGAGGATCTCGAGAAGTACGAGACCGAGATGGAGCTCTCGCTGTACCGCGAGTACCGCGACATAGTGGGTCAGTTCTCGTACGTGGTGGAGACCGAGCGGCGGTTCTACCTGGCGAACGCGGTCGACGTCCAGGTCCGCGACGGTGGCGGCGAGGTGTACTTCGAGGTCCGCATGTCCGACGCGTGGGTCTGGGACATGTACCGCCCGGCCCGCTTCGTCAAGCACGTCCGCGTCATCACGTTCAAGGACGTCAACGTCGAGGAGCTCGACAAGCCGGACCTCCGGCTGCCCGAAGACGGCCCGTTCTCGGGCTGAGCCCGGTCTTCCACCCGCGCCGGTTCGTCCCTGGACGAGCCGGCGCGGTGCGTTTGGCGTGTCGACCCTCCGGTCACGTGAGTTGCCCCCTTAGCACAGCAGTCCGACGGTTCGGGCCGTTCCGGCGCGTTCGGTGGACCGGTTGTCCACATACCCCCGGTTGTCCACAGTCCGGCGATCCTGCTCTGGTTTCGCCGCCCCGCTCCCTGGCATCGTCGAACGCACACGCACCGTGATCGCCGAGACCTCCTCGGTGACCGGGCGTGCCGACGAGGGGGCGACCACGATGACGGGCACCGACCAGCTCGCAAGACACCGCCGCGACCTGGGCGCGTGGGGTGAGGACCTCGCTTCCCGGCACCTGCAGGACCGCGGCCTGGTCCTGCTCGGCCGCAACTGGCGCTGCCGCGAAGGCGAGATCGACCTCATCCTCACCGACCGCACCCGCGTCGTGTTCTGCGAGGTCAAGACCCGCACCGGCACCGAGTTCGGCCTGCCGTCGGAGACGGTCTCGGAGGAGAAGGCCGGCCGCGTACGCCGAGCGGCCCAACGCTGGCTGCGCGAGTTCCGGATCGGCTGGTGCCCGGTCCGCTACGACGTGGTGACGATCCTCGCCGAGCCGGGCACGCGCGCCCGCGTCCAGCACATCGAGGCGGCGTTCTGATGCCCATCGCCAAAGCCTGGTCCGTTGCCTTGCTGGGCATCGACGGCCGCGTCATCGAGATCGAGGCCGACCTCGGTGGCGGCCTGAGCCGCGTCACCCTCGTCGGTCTCCCCGACGCCGGGCTGCGCGAGGCCAAGGACCGCGTCCGCTCGGCCGTCCGCAACTCCGGCCAGCCCTGGCCGGACGGCAAGGTGACGCTTGGCCTGTCCCCGGCGAACCTCCCGAAGGTCGGCTCGGCGTACGACCTCGGCATCGCGGCCGCGGTGCTCGCGGCGACGGGCTCGGTCCCGGCGACGCGGCTGCTCGGCACGGTGCTGCTGGGCGAGCTGGCTCTCGACGGCCGCGTCCGTCCGGTCCGCGGCGTCCTCCCGGGTCTCCTGGCGGCCCGCGCGGCCGGCTACGAACGAGCCGTCGTCCCGGCGGACTCGCTGGTCGAGGCGGGGCTGGTGGACGGCATCGACGTGGCGGGCGCGGCCCACCTGCGCGATCTGGTGGCGTGGCTGAAGAGGGAGGCCGACCTCGTGGCGCCGGAGCCCCCGGTACAGCCCGTACCGCCGGCGGTACCGGACCTCGCCGACGTCGTCGGCCAGCCGGAGGCGCGCTGGGCGCTGGAGGTCGCGGCCGCAGGCGGGCACCACCTCCTGCTCACGGGCCCACCGGGCGTCGGCAAGACGATGCTGGCGCGGCGGTTGCCCGGTCTCCTGCCGCCGCTGTCCCACGAAGAATCCTTGGAGGTGACGGCGGTGCATTCGGTCGACGGGTCGCTGTCGAGGTCGTCGCCCTTGGTCACGGTGCCGCCGTTCGTGGCCCCGCACCACTCGATCACGGTGGCGGCACTGATCGGCGGCGGCAGCGGCCTGGCCACCCCGGGGGCGATCAGCCGTGCCCACCGTGGGGTCTTGTTCTTGGACGAGGTCTGCGAGTTCGGCGGCCAGCGCCTGGAGTCGCTGCGCACGGTCCTGGAGGAGGGCGAGGTCCGCATCGCGCGGGTGAAGGGCTCGATCACGTACCCGGCGCGGTTCCAGCTGATCCTGGCGACGAACCCGTGCGCGTGCGCGCCCCCGAAGGAAGTCGACTGCGTGTGCTCCCCGGCGGCCCGCCGCCGCTACCTCGGCCGCCTGTCCGGCCCGCTGCTCGACCGCGTCGACCTCCGCGTCCGCCTGAGGCCCCTGAGCGCGATCAACGCTCACGACACGGGAGCGACGGAGTCGTCGGAGACGGTTCGCACCCGGGTCTTGCAGGCCCGCGACCGGGCAGCCCACCGCTGGCAGGCCCACGGCTGGCGGTCGAACTCGGAGGTCCCCGGCCCAGCTCTGCGGCGCGAGTTCACGCTCTCACCGGCAGCGACGCAGCCACTGGACCGGGCAATGGACCGCGGAGCCCTGAGCGGCCGCGGAGCAGACCGCTGCTTGCGCATCGCCTGGACCCTGGCCGACCTGGACGGAGAGCCACGCCCAGGCCCAGACCAGGTCGGCTCGGCCCTGGCCTTCCGCGAGCGGGTGGTGGCATGAACCCCGACGAGCCGCACCTCGCCGCAGGCGTGGAAATGAGCCTCTTTGGAGCGCACCCTGCTGCAGCCGGTGGCATGAGCCTGGCGGAGTCGTGCCGTGGCGCAGGTGGCGGTACGAGTCTGGACGAGCCATACCCCGCTTCGGGTGGCACCAGCCCGGTGGAGTCGGGCCGTGCCGCAGGTGGCGGTACGAGTCCCGACGAACCAACCCCGACTTCGGGCGGCGACACGTTCCCGGCGGAGCCGTGCTCCGCGGTTTGCGACATGAGCCTTGGGGATTTCCGCACTGCTGCAGCCGTGGGCGCGCGCCCAGAGGAGTCACACCCTGCCGCAGGTGGCGGCAGGAGTCCCGACCGGCCGCGCCCCGCCGCGAGAGGCGGCACGGCTTCCGACGAGTCGCGTAGTGCTGCGTGTGGTGGCCTGAATCCCTGCGAGCAACGCCCTGCCGCAGGTGGGGAAATGAGCCCGGACGAGTCACGCCATGCTGCTTGCGGCAGCACGAGTTCCGACGAGTCACGAGCTGCCGTAGGCGGCGGCACGAGTGCCGACCAGCCGCGCCACGCCGCGCGTATCGGCGCGAATCCCGACGAGTCGCGCCTTGAGGCAAGTGGCGGTAAGAGCCCGGACGGGCAGCCCAAGTCGCTCCCTACCGCAACCGCGGCAGTCGACGAGTTGCGCCGAGCCCGCGCCTACCTCCTGCGGGTGGCCGAACCCCCGGCCCCCGCGCTGGTCGCCTTCGTGGCCCGGCACGGTCCGATCGACGCCGCCGCCCGGGTCCGTCGCGGCGACTGTCCGCCGGATGTGCTCAAGGCGACCGAAGCCCGCCGCGAGTACGACCTCGTCGGCCAAGACTTCGCGCGGGCCGCCGCGGCCGGGGCCCGGCTGGTCGTTCCCGAAGACGACGAGTGGCCCGCCTGGCCGCTGCTCGCCCTCGAACTCGCGGCCCGGCGCGGAGTGACCGAAGCCGTGCCTCCGCTGGCGCTCTGGGTCTCCGGTGAGGTCGCGCTCGGCACCGCCGCCGATCGCGCCGTCGCTGTCGTCGGGGCGCGGGCGGCCACCGAGTACGGCGAACACCACGCCGCCGAGCTGTCCTACGGTCTCGCCACCCGGGGCGTCCCCGTGTTCTCGGGTGCGGCCTACGGAATCGACGGCGCCGCTCACCGAGGTGCGCTCGCCGCCGGAGGGGTCACCGTCGCGGTGCTCGGCTGCGCCGTCGACGCGGGCTATCCGGCGGGGCACGTCGGGCTGCTGAACCGGATCGTCCGCAACGGCGGTGCGGTCGTCAGCGAATACCCGCCCGGCACCCCGCCGGCCCGGCACCGCTTCCTCGTCCGCAACCGGCTCATCGCCGCCCTCACCGAGGGGACGCTGGTCGTCGAGGCCGGGCGCCGCAGCGGGGCCCGCAACACCGCCGGCACCGCCGGCGCCCTCGGCAAGGTGGTGATGGCGGTGCCGGGGCCCGTCTCGTCCGGGATGTCCGTCGGCTGCCACGAACTGATCCGCGACGCCCGGGCGACACTTGTCTCGACGGTCGACGAGGTCCTCGAGACCGTGGGCCGCTTCGGCATCGCCGAAGACCAGGCCGCGCGGCCGAAACGCCCGACGGACCGGCTGGGACCCGAGGCGTTGCGGGCGTTTGAGGCGCTGACCGCACGTTCCGACCGGTCGGACACCGAAATCGCGGCCGAATCCGGGCTTCCGCTGCGGAAAGTGCGGGCCCTGCTGCCCGCGCTGGAGATCGACGGATTCGCCGTCCGCGGGGAAGCGGGGTGGCGACGACGGAGGGAAAGCGCGTGAACACCACGAAATCCGGGCGAAATCGTCGAAAGTGTTCGGCCGGTCCGGTGGGCCCGCGTGGCGATCCTTGACCGATGGCGGTTGTTCGCGCAGCGTGACAGCCATGCCGCCGCCATCACGCTCCGGCCGGGAGCGCCGCCCGGACCTGCGCGCGCTCCGGGCCGCGTTGCCCGCGCCGGTCCAGGACGTCGTCACCGGCTACGAACGGCACCTCGGGCTGGAGCGGGGGCTGTCCGCGCACACCGTCCGGGCGTACGTCGGCGATGCGGTGGCGCTGCTGGGGTTCGTCGTGGACGGCGGTGGCGGGCTCGCGGAGCTGGACCTCGCCCGGTTGCGGGCGTGGCTCGCCGCCCAGCAGTCCGGTGGGGCGAGCCGGACGACGCTCGCGCGGCGCGCCGCCTCGGCGCGGACGTTCACCGCCTGGGCGCACCGCACTGGCGTCCTCGCGACCGACCCGGGCGGGCGGCTCGCCGCCCCGCGGGCGCACCGCACCCTGCCCGGGGTGCTGCGGGCGGCGCAGGCGGGGGAGGTCATGCAGGCGTCGGCGGCCGGCGCGGCCCAGCGCGATCCTGTCGCACTGCGTGATCGCGCGATGGTCGAGCTGCTCTACGCCACCGGCATCCGCGTGTCCGAGTTGTGCGGGTTGGACGTCGGCGAGGCCGATTTCTCCCGTCGTGTCGTGACGGTGCTCGGCAAGGGCGGCAAGGAACGCGTGGTGCCGTTCGGCGTTCCGGCGGCGGAAGCGCTGGACGACTGGATCACCGGTGGGCGGCCGAAGATCGTCGCGGAATCCGCCGGTGACGGCGTCGAGCCCGCGCTTTTCCTCGGTGTCCGAGGGAAACGCGTCGACCCGCGCGCGGTACGGCGTGTCGTTCATGACGCCGTCACGGCGGTGCCCGGAGCGGCCGACATGGGGCCCCATGGCCTGCGGCATTCGGCGGCGACGCATCTGCTGGAGGGGGGTGCCGATCTCAGGAGCGTTCAGGAACTGCTTGGTCACGCTACGCTTGCCACGACGCAGCTCTACACTCATGTGACCGTCGACCGGTTGAAAGCGATCCATGACCGAGCGCACCCCAGGGCCTGAGGCGGCCCGGGGAGTCTCGCCGGGGTCGTCGCCAGCGGGTCCGGCGGCGCACGCGCATCCGCACGAGCACGGAGACGACACTGAGCCGCATGCCGAGAACGACTGTGCAATGACCGCAGGACCGCACGTGACCGACGCCACCGGAGTGACCACTCACGGTGACGCCGCCGTGTCCGCGGAAGCACGGGCCGGCAACGACGTCGACGCCGGGATCGCGGCGCTGTGGCGGCAGTTCGCCGACAGCCCCGACCAGGCGTCGCGCGATCGGCTCGTGCTGCACTACGCCCCGCTGGTCAAGTACGTCGCGGGCCGGGTCGGCACCGGTCTGCCGACCCACGTGGACGTGGGTGACCTCGTGCAGTCCGGCATCTTCGGGCTCGTCGACGCGATCGAGAAGTTCGACCCCGAGCGCGGCCTGCGCTTCGAGACGTACGCGATGCAGCGCATCCGCGGCGCGATCCTCGACGACCTCCGTTCGCAGGACTGGGTGCCGCGCGCGGTCCGCAGCAAGGCCAAGGAGGCCGAGCGTGCGATGGAGCGGCTGGGCGCCCGTCTGAACCGCACCCCGACCGACGCCGAACTCGCCGCCGAGCTGGGCATCGGCCTCGACGACCTGCGCGACTTCTACGGCCAGCTGCAGCTGACCAGCGTCGTCGCGCTGGAGGACCTGGTGGCCGCGGGCAAGGACAGCGGCTCGCTGGTCGACACGCTGCCCGACGACGACGCCGTCGACCCGGTCGCGGTGCTCGTCGACCAGGACAACCGCCGTCAGCTCGCGCAGGCCATCGCGCAGCTGACCGAGCGCGACAAGATCGTGGTCAGCCTCTACTACTTCGAGAGCCTGACGCTCGCCGAGATCGGCAAGGTCCTCGGCGTCACCGAGTCGCGGGTCAGCCAGCTGCACACGCGGGCGGTCATGCGGCTGCGCGCCAAGCTGGTCGAGCAGACCGGCTCCTGATCAAGGACCACCTCCCCACGGCTTGAGCCGGAACTCGCCCACCTCACCGGTCAGGGCGAGGGGATCGACGTACTCGTCGCCCCGGCGCACGCCCCAGTGCAGGCAGGCGGCGATCGTGCAGCCGGGGTGCCCGGCGAGGACGGACCCGAGCACCTGCCCCCGGTAGACCTGGTCGCCGACGGCCACCTTCGGCTCGACGGGCTCGTAGGTGGTGCGCAGGCCGCCGTCGTGGTCGACGGAGATCACGGGGCGCCCGGCCACAAGCCCGGCGAAGACGACGACACCGGCATCGGCGGCCAGCACGTCCTGGCCGGGCGCGGCGGCCAGGTCGACGCCGCGGTGGCCGGGACCGTAGGGCGTTTCCGGGGCGTCGAAGTACTTCATGACCACTGGAACGGGTGAAAGTGGCCAGGACAGCCGCGCCTGCGGCACGGCTCGCGGATCGGCTGCCGGGATCCAGCGGTCGGCCGAGGTGCCCGGCCTGACCGGGATCGCCATGGGTGCGACGGCCCGCGCTTCGGTCGGCGGCAGCCTGACTGCCACGGCCGTTGCGACCGACCCGCCACCTGGCGCCGAAGCCCAAGCACAAGCTCCACCCACTCCGACAAAACCGGCCGTGACCAGGGTGATCACGACCAAACCACGCCCCATGACCCACCGCCGGAAAGCATTGATCAACTCCATCTCTCCAGCCTGCGGCACCGTCGGCTGCCGTGGGGACCCGCAGCGGAATCTGTGGACAACCGGACCCGATGTGGACAACTGCGTCCGTCCGCGGCCGCCGGTGGGGGAGGGGCTGGTGGCAGGGGGTAGAATCTTTTCCGCGGTCCGCGTGAGCGGGCTGACTTCGCGTGCACGTGCGCGATCCCCCGGCTTTCGCACCACCTGGCCGGGCGAGTCGCACGGCGTCCGGCGGTCCCTGGGGTTCCTCACTCCTCGGGGTCCGGACACCGCCGCGGGCACCAGGGCGAGCGGCCACCCGGCCGCGAGCGACAAAACCGAGTAGCGCGTGACCGGCGAACCGCCGCGAGCGCGCACGACACAGAAGAGGTTGATTCCGGCAATGGCCGTCGTCACCATGAAGCAGCTGCTCGACAGCGGCGTGCACTTCGGGCACCAGACCCGTCGGTGGAACCCGAAGATGAAGCGCTACATCTTCACCGAGCGCAACGGCATCTACATCATCGACCTGCAGCAGACGCTGACCTACATCGACCGTGCCTTCGAGTTCATCAAGGAAACCGTCGCGCACGGTGGCACGATCATGTTCGTCGGCACCAAGAAGCAGGCTCAGGAAGCCATCGCGGCCGAAGCCTCGCGCGTGGGCATGCCCTACGTCAACCAGCGCTGGCTCGGCGGCATGCTGACCAACTTCCAGACCGTGCACAAGCGTCTCCTGCGCCTCAAGGAGCTCGAGTCGCGTGAGCAGACCGGCGGCTTCGAAGGTCTCACCAAGCGCGAGATCCTGACGCTGACCCGCGAGAAGGACAAGCTCGAGAAGACCCTCGGCGGTATCCGCGACATGGCCAAGGTGCCGAGCATCGTGTGGATCGTCGACACGAAGAAGGAGCACATCGCCGTCGGCGAGGCTCGCAAGCTGAACATCCCGGTCGTCGCGATCCTGGACACCAACTGCGACCCGGACGAGGTCGACTACCCGATCCCGGGCAACGACGACGCCATCCGGTCGGCCGCGCTGCTGACCAAGGTCGTCGCCGAGGCCGCGGCCGCCGGTCTCATGCAGCGCTCCAGCCGCAACGGTGCGTCGGCCGACTCCAAGCCGGAGCCGGGCGTCGCCACCGACGAGCCGCTGGCCGAGTGGGAGAAGGAGCTGCTCGCCGGCTCCGAGACCGCCGCCGCCGACGCGACCGAGGCCGCCGCGGCCGTCGACGCTCCGGTCGAGACGCCGGCCGAGGCCCCCGCCGAGCAGGCGACCGCCTCCTCCTGATGCACCGCTGCCCGTGCGGCCGGCCCGGTTCCCGGCCCGGCCGCACGGGTGTAGCACCCCCCAAAGATTTCACGTACCTGAAAAGGACGGATTTAGCAGAATGGCGAACTACACCGCCGCTGACGTGAAGCGCCTGCGCGAGATGACCGGCGCCGGCTTCATGGACTGCAAGAAGGCGATGGAGGAGAACGACGGCGACTTCGACAAGGCCGTCGAGTTCCTCCGCATCAAGGGCGCCAAGGACGTCGGCAAGCGCGCCGAGCGCGCCACGGCCGAGGGCCTGGTCGCCGGCGACGGCGGCGTCCTGATCGAGCTCGACTCCGAGACCGACTTCGTCGCCAAGAACGCCGACTTCCAGGCGCTCGCCGCGAAGATCGTCGAGGTCGCGAAGACCGTCAAGACCAGCGACGTGGACGCCCTCAAGGGCGCCGAGCTGGACGGCAAGACCGTCAACGAGGTCGTGCAGGAGCTGTCCGCCCGCATCGGCGAGAAGCTCGAGCTGCGCCGGGTCGTGTCCTTCGAGGGCCAGACCACGAACTACCTGCACCGCCGCGGCTCGGACCTGCCGCCGGCCGTCGGTGTGCTCATCGAGTTCACCGGTGACGACACCGAGGCCGCCCGCGCCGCCGCCATGCAGGTCGCCGCGCTGCGCGCGAAGTACCTGACCCGCGACGAGGTGCCCGCCGAGATCGTCGAGAACGAGCGCTCCATCGCGGAGAAGACCGCTCGTGAAGAGGGCAAGCCGGAGCAGGCCCTCTCGAAGATCATCGAGGGCAAGGTCAACGCTTACTACAAGGACAACGTCCTGCTCGAGCAGCCGTCGGTCAAGGACAACAAGAAGACCGTCAAGGCCCTGCTCGACGCGGCCGGCGTGACGATCACGAAGTTCGCGCGCTTCGAGGTCGGCCAGGCCTGAGGCCAGGTCCGGGTATAGGTTTCACCCCCAGTGCCCCGTCTCCGTCCATCGGGGACGGGGCACTGTCAGGTCCAGAAGAAGATTCTTGAGGGTCCAAGGACCTAGGAGGCGACATAGATGGGTGACCGGGTCGAAGGTGGCTACCGGCGGGTGCTGCTGAAGCTGGGCGGCGAGATGTTCGGCGGTGGTTCGATCGGCGTCGATCCGGATGTCGTCCACTCGGTCGCGCAGCAGATCGCCGACGTCGCCCGCACCGGCGTCCAGGTCGCGGTCGTGATCGGCGGCGGCAACTACTTCCGGGGCGCGGAGCTCTCGCAGCGCGGCATGGACCGCGACCGCGCCGACTACATGGCGATGCTGGGCACCGTGATGAACTGCCTGGCGCTGCAGGACTTCCTGGAGAAGGAGGGCCTGCCCACCCGCGTGCAGACCGCCATCACGATGGGCCAGGTCGCCGAGCCCTACATCCCGCGCCGCGCCGAGCGGCACCTGGAGAAGGGGCGCGTCGTGATCTTCGGCGCCGGGGTCGGCATGCCGTACTTCTCCACCGACACCGCGGCCGCGCAGCGGGCGCTCGAGCTGGGCTGCGAAGCCGTGCTGATGGCGAAGGCCGTCGACGGCGTCTACACCGCGGACCCGAAGGCCGACCCGACCGCCGAGATGTTCCGCGAGATCACCCACCGCGAGGTGCTGGAGCGGGACCTCAAGGTCGCCGACGCGACGGCGTTCAGCCTCTGCATGGACAACAACATGCCGATCATCGTGTTCAACCTGCTCACCGAGGGGAACATCGCCCGCGCGGTGAGTGGTGAAAGAATCGGCACGTTGGTCAGCACCCCCGCCGACGGGGTGCCGGCCTAGACCTGCTGGGATCAGCAAGCGCCACACCATCACAACACCGGGAGTAGCCGTGATCGACGAGACCCTCCTCGACGCCGAGGAGAAGATGGAAAAAGCGGTGTCCGTCGCGAAGGACGACCTGACGTCGGTGCGTACCGGCCGGGCCACTTCGTCGATGTTCTCGCGCATCGTGGTCGACTACTACGGCGCGCCGACCCCGCTGAACCAGCTGGCCAGCGTCAACGTGCCCGAGGCGCGGATGGCGCTGATCAAGCCCTACGACCAGACCCAGCTGAACGCCATCGAGAAGGCGATCCGCGAGTCCGACCTCGGGGTCAACCCGAGCAACGACGGCAACGTGATCCGGATCGTCATCCCGCAGCTCACCGAAGAGCGGCGCAAGGAGATGGTCAAGGTCGCGAAGAGCAAGGGCGAGGACGCGCGGGTGACCATCCGCAGCATCCGCCGCAAGGCCAAGGAAGAGCTCGACCGCATCGGCAAGGACGGCGAAGCGGGCGAGGACGAGGTCGTGCGCGCGGAGAAGGAACTGCAGAACCTCACCGACACCTACTCGCACAAGGTCGACGAGCTGGTCAAGCACAAGGAAGCCGAGCTGCTCGAGGTCTGATGGCACAGGTGAGCGAGGAACGCGAGGACCGGGTGGAAGCCACCGGAGACCAGCCGGCGGCCGCTCCCGGGACGCCGGGCACGGCGGACGCCGGCACTCCGGCGACGCCGGAGTTCCCGGGTACCACCGGGGAGGGCCGCACTCCGGACGTTCCGGCGACCTCGGGTTCGGGCTCGGGTTCGGCCGAGACTCCCGCGGTGCCGGGCACTTCCGGAAGCGGCAGCTCGGCGGCTTCGGGTGCGGCGACTCCCGCGGTTTCCGGCACCTCCGGCGCCGGAAACCCGGCGATATCCGGCGATGCGGCGGAAACGCCAGTGGCGGCCCCATCGCCGGGAAGTACAGTGCCGGGCAATGCCGTGCCGGAAGGTGCCGTGCTGGGAACCGGCGAAGCGGACCGGTTGTCCGCCGCCGGGAGCGCCACGGCCGGACCGGCGGTGGCGCCCGAGGCCAAGAAGGCCTCCAAGGCCGGCCGGAACCTGCCCGCGGCCATCGGCGTCGCCCTGCTGCTCGGGGCCGCGATCATCGTTTCCCTGCTCACCGTGCGCTTCCTGTTCATCGGGATCATCGCGGTCGCGATCGCCGTCGGCACCTTCGAGTTCGCCGGGGTGCTGCGCCGGGTCGCCGACACCCGGGTCGCCATGATCCCGGTGCTCGTCGGCGGGCAGGCGATGATCTGGCTGGCCTGGCCGTTCGGCCGCGAAGGCGCGCTCACCGCGTTCGTCCTCACCGTGCTCGCCTGCCTGCTGTGGCGCCTGCCCGGCGGCGCGAAGGGCTACCTGCGCGACATCAGCGCGTCGGTGTTCGCCGCCGCCTACCTGCCGCTCTTCGGCGCCTTCGCGGCGATGCTCGTGCCGCCGTCGGACGGCGTCGGGCGCGTTCTCACGTTCCTGATCGGCGTCGTCGCGTCGGACACCGGCGGCTACATCGCCGGCGTGCTCGGCGGCAAGCACCCGATGGCGCCCGCCATCAGCCCGAAGAAGACCTGGGAAGGCTTCGCGGGTTCGGTCGTCGGCGGCGTCGTGGCCGGGGCGCTGACCCTCAGCCTGCTGCTGGACGGCCACGTCTGGCAGGGCGTGATCTTCGGTGTCGCGATCGTGTTGACGGCGACCCTGGGCGACCTCGTCGAGTCGCTGATCAAGCGCGACCTCGGCGTCAAGGACATGGGCACGCTGCTGCCCGGGCACGGCGGGATCATGGACCGCCTCGACTCGCTGCTGCCGTCGGCCGTGGTGTCCTGGCTGCTGCTTTCGGCGTTCGTGCCGCTCGGCTGACCTGCGGTGCGAGGCTCCGCCTAACAGACCTAGACGACGCGTCGTGGACCACCGAAGCTTCCCCGGGTTTGACTGGGGGCATGCTCACCGAATCCCGCGCCCGGCTCGCGCTCGCCGCCGTCTGCCTGGGCTTCGTGATGATCACGCTCGACGCGACCATCGTGAACCTCGCCCTGCCCGCGATCGGCGCCGACCTCGGCGAACCGTCGACGGCGGCGCTGCAGTGGATCGTCGACGCCTACACCGTCACGCTCGCCGCGTTCCTGCTCACCTGGGGCGCCGCCGGTGACCGGTGGGGCTCGCGTCGCGTCTTCGAAGTGGGCGTCGCCTTGTTCGTCGTCGCGAGTGTCGCCTGCGCACTCGCCGGTGACGCCGCCTGGCTGATCGCCGCCCGGGCGGTGCAGGGCGCGGGCGCCGCCGCACTGCTGCCGTCGTCGCTCGCGCTGATCGTCCACCAGTTCCCGGACCCGCGGGAGCGCGCCCGCGCCCTCGGCGTGTGGGGCGGCATGAGCGGCGTCGGGCTCGCCGCCGGGCCGGTGCTCGGCGGGCTCGCGGTCGGCCTCGCCGACTGGCGGCTCGTCTTCGCGGTCAACGTCCCGGTCGGCATCGTCGCGATCGTCCTGACGCGGCGCGCGGTCGCCGAGCCGCCCCGGCACGAGACGACCCGTCTGGACCTGGCCGGGCAGCTGACGGGCACGGCGTCGCTCGCGGGGCTCGTCGCCGGGTTCATCGAATCCGGGCACGCCGGCCGGCTCGCGCCGACGACGATCGCGCTGCTCGCCGCGGGAGTGGTGGCCGGCGTGGTGTTCGTGGCGGTCGAGCGGCGCGTCGGGGAACCCGTGCTCCCGCTCGGGATCCTGAAGATCCGGAACTTCGCGGTGGCGACGGCGATCGGCGGCCTGTTCAACTTCTGCCTCTACGGCACGCTCTTCTGCCTCGCGCTGTACCTTCAGCGTGCCTGGTCGCTCGGCGCGCTCGCGGCCGGGCTGACCCTGGTGCCGCTGACGGTGGTGGTCGCGCTCAACGCGTTCTTCAGCGGCCGGCTGACCGGGCGGTCCGGCCCGCGCGTCCCGATGATCGCGGGCGCGCTGGCCGGGCTCGTGGGCTCGGCCGGCTTCGCGCTGCTGCCGGCGGACCGCGCACTCGTGCTGTTCGTCGTGGTCTCGGCGGTGTACGGCTGCTGCTCGCTGGCCATGCCCGCGATGACGTCGCTGGCGATGAACTCCTTGCCGGGCCAGGCCGGGCTGGCCGCGGGCGTGCTCAACGCGTCGCGGCAGACCGGGGGAGCGATCGGGGTCGCGCTCGTCGGCGCGCTGCTGCCCGCCACCGGGATGTGGCTGGTGGCGGGCGGGTTCGCGCTCGTCGCGGGACTCGCGCTGGTCGAGCGTCAGTCGTCGTAGGGGTCGTCGACCTCCGCGCGGCCCCAGTCTTCGGAGACGCGTGAGTGGTCGATCACCGCGAAGACGGCGCCTTCCGGATCGGCGAGGATCGCCATCCGGCCGAACGGCGTGTCGTAGGGCTGGATCACGACGGTGCCGCCGTTCATCAGCGCTTCGCCGGCGACGGCGTCGACACCGCGGGCCGGGTCGATGTCGAAGTAGACGAGCCAGTGCGGCGGGGTGTCGAGGCTGTACTCCGAGCCCATCACGTACCGGTACAGCACCGGCTCGTGCTCGATGAGCCATTCGACGTAGTCGAGCGACTCGCCGTCGCCGATCTGGTGGCTCCCGTAGGTGAAGAGCTTGGTGTAGAAGTGATCCGCCGCGACGCCGTCGTGGGTGTTGAGGTCCGCCCCGCTGAAGGTGTTGGGGATCCCGGTGACGAACTCCCAGTCCGGCGGCACCTCCCAGAACACCACCGGCGCGCCGCTCGTGTCGTAGGCGTGCAGGATGGTGCCGCGCTCGGGGATCGGCATCGGCCCGAGCGTCAGCCGGCCCCCGAGGTGCTCGACCCATTCGGCCGCGCTCGCGGTGTGCGGTACGGACAGGTGCGGCATCCAGCCCAGCGGCGCGCCCTGGGCGGCGCGGTAGAGACCGCCCACCGGGACGGCGCCGAGCGTCGCGATGGCGTACCGCCCGTCGGACGTCGCCGGGTCGCGCTGAGTGGCGTAGGTCCATCCGAAGAGGGCACCGTAGAATCTTTCCGCCACGGCCTGTTCGCGGCAGGCCAGCTCGATCCAGCACGGGATTCCGGCCGGGATCGGGGACGCGGTGGTGGACGGGTCGATCGCCATGGGTGCTCCTCCCGAGACCCACCGAATTCTATGCGTGAACCGTGTGGTTTCCGCCAAGATTCGGCCGCCGGAAAATCACTGCCGGCGGGGGAAGGCCCCGAAAGGAGCAGCGGTGCGGTGGTCGTCCCGGCGCGCGGAGGTCGTGCCGAGTCCGAACATCTGGTACTACCAGGCCGATTACGAGCTGGAGAACCGGGCGCAGGACAGCGGCGGCGAGATCTGGCGCGTGCTGCGTGAAGAGGGCGACTGGGCCGGCCGGGACGTGCTGGACGTCGGCTGCGGGGACGGGTTCCACTTGCCGCGCTTCGCCCGCGACGCGCGTTCGGTGCTCGGGGTGGAGCCGCACGAGCCGCTGGTGCGAAGCGCGCTGAAGCGTGTGGCGGGACTGTCGAACGTGGACGTCAAGATGGGCCGGGCCCAGCGGCTGCCGGTCCGCAGCGCGAGCGTCGACGTCGTC
The DNA here is from genome assembly GCF_040629235.1 of Amycolatopsis sp. NPDC005961. Lineage (NCBI taxonomy): Bacteria > Bacillati > Actinomycetota > Actinomycetes > Pseudonocardiales > Pseudonocardiaceae > Amycolatopsis > Amycolatopsis sp. NPDC005961. The sequence goes on from NZ_JBEXVF010000013.1 coordinate 141,221, forward strand.
CACGCGCGCACGGCGTACTTCTTCGGGCCCGGCTGCGAGCCGGGGCTGGCGGAGGCCGAGCGGGTGCTGCGGCCGGGCGGGGTGCTGTTGATCGTCGACCTCGACGTGACCAGCGAGCCCTACGGCTCCTGGATGCGCGCCGACCTACCGCGCTACGACCCGGCCGCCGTCGAACGGTTCTTCGCCCGGGCCGGCTTCGGGTGCCGCCGGGTCACCACCGAGTGGCGGTTCGAGACGGCGGCGGACCTCGAAGCGGTGCTGAAGATCGAGTTCAGCAAGCGCGTCGCCGAACAGGCGATCGCGGAGTCGGTGCAGCGTAATGGGAATCGCGCGCACGACCTGACGTTGCCGGTGGGCTACCGCGTCCACGCGCGGGTCAAGCCCACCGGCCTCGTCCTGCCAGGTCACTCGGCTGCTTCTTCGGAAGAGGCCGAGGACTCGTCCTCGTCTTCGCCGAGGATGCCGTAGAGCGAGCGCCGGGCGTCGTTGAGGACCTCGGCCGCGCGGGCCTGTTGGCTCTCGGTGCCCGCGCGCATGATCTGCACGACGGCGGCGGCCAGGTTCTTGCCCGCCTTCGCGAGCCCGACCTCGGACGCGTCGACGTCCTGCGCGATGTGCTCCCACGGCGGGGTGCTGTCTTGCTCTTCCGCGGCGGTGCGGCCGGCGTCGGTCAGCTCGAAGAGCTTCTTGCCGTGCTCGTCCTTGCTGATGACCAGGCCTTCGTCGGCCAGCAGCTGCAGCGTCGGGTAGACCGAGCCGGGGCTCGGGCGCCAGAAGCCGCCGGAGCGCTCGCCGATTTCGCGGATGATCTCGTAGCCGTGCCGGGGCTGCTCGGCGAGCAGCGCCAGGATCGCGGCGCGGACGTCACCGCGGCGGCTACGCCGTCCGCCGTGACCCCGCCGGCCCGGCCCGTGACCGCGACCGCGGCCCCGCCCGCCGGGACCGAAGCCCGGGGGGAAGTCGCCGAAGCCACCGAAGGGAGCGCGTCCGCGTTCCTGGGCGAAGGGGTGGTCTTGCATGAAGGGGTGTCGTTGCCTACGCATGTCGTTGTTCCTTTCTCGAACGGTTGCGACTGGTTCACGATATATCGGAAACAGTCGGATTGCAACCATGCTTCGGTGATCCCGCTCACGGAACCCGAGGCGCACTCGCGGCCGGCACGCTGCTCGTCGCCTGTGGTCGGCCCGAGAGGCCGAGCGCGTCCGGCGTCGGCGACCAGGTCTTCTGCTCGAGCTACAGCGCGGGCCTTCGCGAGCTGTGGGCTGGGCGTGGTCAAGGCCCGGCGCGCCATCGCGGTCGACGACGACGTGGTTCCCCGGCCTCGGCCCGATCCGGGCGAGGCAGGTCCTCGACGACCCGACGAAGGACCTGAACTGAGAAGATCGGGCCGTGCCCGAAACCATCGACGAGATCGACGCGCGCCTGCTGGAAGCGCTGGGGGAGGACCCGCGGTCCACGGCGGTCGCGCTGGCCGAGCGGCTGGGCCTGTCCCGCAACACCGTGCAGGCCCGGCTCGCGCGGCTGGAGCAGCGCGGCGTCCTCGGGTCGTTCGAACGCCGCATCGACCCGGCGCGGCTGGGCTACCCGCTGCGGGCGTTCGTCAACGCGCAGGTCGACCAGCGGCGGCTGGCGGAGATCGCCGACGCGCTCTCGACCATCCCCGAGGTCACCGAGGTGTGCGGGCTGACCGGGGCGAGCGACCTGATGGTGCAGGTGGTGGCCGTCGACGCCGATGACCTCTACCGCATCGCCGGGCGGATCCTGGCCTCGCCGGGGGTGGAGCGGACGAACATCTCGCTCGTCATGCGCGAGCTCGTTCCCTACCGCCTGACGCCCCTGCTTGAGCGCGTGCATTCTGCGCACCCGGAGGCCTGAGCCGTCCGATTCCCGTGTGCATTCTGCGCACTCGGCGGGGCATCGGTTGTGCGTTGCGTCCACCAGTGGTGTCCTGGTGTGCGCTTCCTGCACGAAAGGTGTCGACGATGACCCAGACCACCCCGGCGGCTCAGGCGACGGGCACGCTCGCCTCCATCGAGCAGCGGGTGCTGTGGCTCGCGACGGCGATCGTGCACCAGGCCAACCGCGTCCGGCCCAACCCGTCCGGGCTGAAGGTCGGCGGGCACCAGGCGTCGTGCGCGTCGCTCGTCTCGATCATGACGTCCCTGTGGTTCCGGCACCTGCGTCCCGAGGACCGCGTCTCGGTGAAGCCGCACGCGTCGCCCGTGCTCCACGCCATCAACTACCTGCTCGGCGAGCTGGACGAGGCCTACCTGCCGACGCTGCGCGAGTTCGGCGGCCTGCAGAGCTACCCGAGCCGCGCCAAGGACCCCGACCCGGTCGACTACTCGACGGGCTCGGTCGGCATCGGCGCGACCGCCCCGATCTGGGGCGCGCTGGCCCGCCGCTACCTGACCACCCGGGGCTCGAACGCCGGCACCGGACGGCAGTACTCCCTCGTCGGCGACGCCGAGCTGGACGAGGGCGCGATCTGGGAGGCCATCCTGGACCCGGGCGTCGCGGAGCTGGGCGAAATCGTCTGGATCGTCGACCTGAACCGGCAGTCGCTCGACCGGGTCGTGCCGAACATCGCGGCCGGGCGGCTGCAGGGCATGTTCGACGCGGCCGGCTGGCAGGTGCTGACGCTGAAGTACGGGCGGCTGCTGGAAGAGCTGTTCACCCGGCCCGGCGGCGCCGAGCTGCGCGCGCGGATCGACGCGATGCCGAACCCCGAGTACCAGCGGCTGCTGCGTTGCGACGCGGCCCAGGTGCGCGACCGGCTGCCCGCGGGGAACGCGGCTCTCTCCGAGCTGGTCGCCTCGCTCGACGACGAGACGCTGCTGGCCGCCATCCGGAACCTCGGCGGCCACGACCTCGGTTCGCTCGACGAGGTCTTCGCGTCCATTTCGGACAGTCGCCCGACGGTGATCTTCGCCTACACCGTCAAGGGGCGCGGTCTCCCCACGCAGGGGCACCCGCAGAACCACTCCTCGCTGCTGACCGTCGCGCAGATGGAAGAGCTGGCGACGTCGCTCGGGACTGACCTCGCTTCGCCGTGGGAGGGCTTCGCATCGGGCTCGCCTGAAGCCGCGTTGTGCACTGAAGTTGCTTCGCGCCTTCGCCGTCCCGCTGTCCCTTCGGCGCCTTCGCTGGAGCTGCCGGTCGATATCGGCCGGACGCCGTCCGGGACCGCGACGACGCAGGCCGCGCTGGGCCGCGTCCTGCTCGACCTGACGCGCGAAGCGCCCGAAGCGGCGAAGCGCGTCGTGACGGTCAGCCCCGACGTCAGCTCGACCACCAACCTCGGCGGCTGGGTCAACAAGGTCGGCGTCTGGTCCGCGACCGAGCGCCGCGACTGGTTCGACGACGATCCCGAGACGATCATGCACTGGCGGGAGAAGCCGACCGGCCAGCACGTCGAGCTGGGCATCGCCGAGACGAACCTGGTCGGCCTGCTGGGCGAGCTGGGCGCGACCTGGAGCCGCTGGGGCGAGCCGCTGCTGCCGATCGGCGTCATGTACGACCCATTCGTCGAGCGCGCGCTGGAGCCGTGGTCGTTCGGGATCTACGCGGGCGGCCAGTCGATCCTGATCGGCACGCCGTCCGGCGTCACGCTCGCGCCGGAGGGCGGCGCGCACCAGTCGATCACCACGCCGTCGATCGGCATCGAACAGCCCGGCTGCGTCAGCTACGAACCGGCGTTCGCGATCGACACGGAGTGGACGCTGCTGGCGGCGCTCGGCCGGCTCGGCAAGCCGGGCGGCACGTCGTCGTACTTCCGGCTCTCGACGCGGCCGGTCGACCAGACCCTGGCCGACGTGCCCACGGACCCGGCGGCGCGCGAACGGCGCCGCCGTCAGGTCGTCGCGGGCGCGTACCTGCTGCGTCGCGCGGCTTCCCCGGCGGTCACGCTGGTGGCGATGGGCGCGCTGGTGCCGGACACCCTGGCGGCGGCCGAACGGCTGGCCCAGGTGGGCGTCGAGGCCGACGTCGTGTGCGTGACCAGCCCGGGCCTGCTGTTCGAGGCCCTGCAGGCCCGGTCGGGCCGGGGCAGCGGGGAGTCGTGGATCCTCGACCAGGCGTTCCCGGCGTCGCGGGCGAAGCCGCTGGTCACGGTGCTCGACGGCCACCCGCACACGCTGGCGTTCCTGGCCGGGGTCAACCGGGTGCCGTCGGTCGCGCTGGGCGTCACGGGCTTCGGGCAGTCCGGGTCGCTGGAGGACGTGTACCGCCACCACAGCATCGATGCGGACGCGATCATCCGGGCCGCGCTGGACGTCGTCAGCTGAACGTCGCCGAGGCGAGCATCGCGTCCATCTTCGCGTCCCAGTCGGCCGCGGACCCGTACTCGACCACGAGGATCTTGCTCGTCGGCAGCCACCACATCCGGACCTGGTTGTTCCGGGTCGCGTCCTCGCAGGTGACCTGCCACTTGCCGTACTCGGCCTTCTTCGGGCCGATCGGCTTGAACCCGGAGTCGAGCAGGTCGCTGCCGGTCGCGACGGGGGCGTCCCCGGGCGGCGAGGTGGCGGTGATGCACGTCGGGACGTCCGTGCCGGTGTACCAGCCGAAGGGCCGCTTCGCGCTGGGGAGGTTGATGGGCGCGTTGGGGTCCGAAGTGGCTTCGCGCAGGTCCAGCAGCCGCGCCCGGCAGACGGCGCTGCCTTCGGCGACACAGCCGTCGAGCAGGCCGTCCTGGCTCTTGCCGGTGTACGTCGCGCCGGCGGGCAGGGCGACGCGCATGGTCGCGACCTCGACCTGCGGCCCGGCGACCTTGGTCACGGTCGGGACGGGCTGCGCCTGGCCGGCGGTGGAGGTGCTGCAGGCGGCAGCGCCCAGCACCAACGCGACGGCCAGGAGGAAACGGCTCCGCACGGGTTCACCTCTTTCGTCCGCTCTTGGACTCACGACCGCCCCGGCCGGTTTCCCGGGCGATCGACAATCTAGCCAGGCGTCCGGACGCGGTGTCGTCCAGGCGGGTGACCTGGCGTACATCCGGCGAGGGCGGCCCGGGCGGCGGCTTCGGGCCCATGGGACACTGGTTCGGTTATGACTGCCCTCCCGCTCGTCTTCGACGCTCCCAAGCGCGGCCTGCCGCCGCGCCACCTCGCCGACCTCACGGTGGCCGAACGCGCCGCCGCCGTCGCCGAGCTGGGGGAGAAGCCGTTCCGCGCGAAGCAGCTGTCGAACCACTACTTCTCGCGCCTGACGGTCGACCCCGCGGAGATGACGGACATCCCGGCGGCGTCCCGCTCGCGCCTCGTCGAGTCGTTGATGCCGACGCTGCTGACCGAGGTCCGCGCGCTGGAGGCCGACAACGGCGCGACCCGCAAGACGCTGTGGCGCGCGCACGACGGCACGTTGCTGGAGAGCGTCCTGATGCGCTACCCGGACCGCGCGACGCTGTGCATCTCGAGCCAGGCCGGCTGCGGCATGGCATGCCCGTTCTGCGCGACGGGCCAGGGCGGTCTCGACCGCAACCTGTCGACGGCGGAGATCGTGGACCAGGTCCGCTCGGCAGCGGCGGTCATGCGCGACGGCACGATGCCGGGTGGTCCCGGGCGGCTGTCGAACATCGTCTTCATGGGCATGGGCGAGCCCCTGGCCAACTACAAGCGTGTGGTGGCGGCGGTCCGGCGGATCACCGATCCGGCGCCGGGTGGTTTGGGGATCGGTCAGCGGTCGGTGACGGTGTCGACGGTGGGTTTGGCGCCGGCGATCCGGAAGCTGGCGGACGAGAAGATGCAGGTTCGGCTGGCGGTGTCGTTGCATACGCCGGATGACGAGCTGCGGGACACGCTGGTGCCGGTGAACGAGCGGTGGTCGGTGGACGAGGTTTTGTCCGCGGCTCGGTACTACGCCGATACTTCCGGGCGTCGGGTGTCCATTGAGTACGCTTTGATCCGGGACATCAACGACCAGCCGTGGCGGGCGGAGCTGCTGGCTCGCCGGTTGCGGAAGCATCTGGGGCAGTTGGTGCACGTGAACGTGATCCCGTTGAACCCGACGCCGGGTTCGAAGTGGGACGCGTCGCCGAAGCCGGTGGAGCGGGAGTTCGTGCGGCTGGTGAACGCGGGCGGGGTAGCGTGCACCGTGCGCGATACGCGTGGCCAGGAGATCGCCGCTGCTTGTGGTCAGCTGGCTGCCGAAGGCTGAGTTTTCGTTTCTATGATGGAGTGTTTGTCGTGATGTATGCCCCCAGCCTGCTGGATCCGGCTGCGGAGTCGTTGAAGCTGGCGGACTTCGTCGGCGCGACGGATGTCGCCCGTGAAGCGCGGACCCTGCTCGGTGAGCGGTTCAGCTCGGTGACGTTCATGTACGTGCTGATGCGGGCGTTCGAGGTCGAGTACACGGCGGCGTGTGACGCGTCGCGGTGGCACGAGTTCCACGGCGGCCCGCGGGCGTTGTCGGATGCCGATCTGGAGAAGCTGCTCGCTCCGTGGCTTGATCGCTGATCTTCGCGCACACTCGCACGAACGCGATGCCTGGCGAGAGTCACCCTCGCCAGGCATCGGTGCGTCAGGCGGGGTTGTCCAGCGTCAACGCCGTGCAGCGGATTCCGCCGCCGCCCTTGCGGAGCTCCGTTGTGTCCAGCTCCGTCACCGTCAAGCCGAGCGAGCGGAGGTCCGCCGCCAGCCGGGGTGCTCCCGCGGTCATCGTCACCGTGCGGCCGTCGCTGATCAGGTTGAGCGCGAACGCCGCCGCCTCGGCCGGTGCCACCTCGATCAGCTCCACGCCCAGTCCGCGCAACGTCCGCAGGCTGGGTGCGTCCAGCGCCCACGGGTTGTAGGCCAGCAGGCCCGGAGCGATCACCGCCACCGCCAGGTCCAGGTCGTACCACTGGGAACTCGTCGTGCGCAGCGGCACGATCTCGTAGTCCAGGTGCCGCGCCAAGGTGCGGAACGCGCGGATGTCCGTGCGCTGTCCGTGTGCTGCCAGCAGCAACGGCCCGCACGCCAGCGCGTCACCCTGTCCGCTGAACGCGTACCGCGTCGAAGCCACTTCGAACTCGTGGGACTCCAGCCACGCCCGGTGGTGCGGCGTCTCGGGAGCCCGCTCGGCGGGCAGCGTCGCCAGCACCGCGCGGTTTCCCCGCACCACGGCCGCGTTGGCGGTGTAGGTCATGTCGGGGCACGCCGGGTCCGCGTCGACGAACTCGATCTTGCGGCCCGCCGCCAGGTGCGCTTCCACGATGTTCTCGTGTTCCACGATGGCGGCTTCGAGGTCGGGCTGGACGTCGACGTGCATGTACGGGTTGATCTCGTAGTCCACGCGGAAATACCGCGCGGAACACATCAGGAGTCGTTGGTGGGTCATGGTTCACTCGATTCGTCGGAGTGGGCGGGCGGTCCGGGGCGGGGGAGAACCCCGCCCGGGAGGCGCGCGGCCGACGAAGCGAGCGAGCCGGGTCAGCCCAGGCCGCGCAGGCGGAACAGCTCGATCGTCATGAGGTAGTCCGGTTGCGACCGGGCCGCGTCGATGCGCTGCGCGACCGTCGTGGCCGACGGGGCCGGACGCAGGGCCGCGCTCACCACGCGCACCAGTTTGGTGATCATTGCTTCTTCCTTTCTCCGGGGAACTCGGGGGAAACCCAGGGTGCCGGTGCGCGGGGCCACCGGTCTGGCCAGATCCGGACAGCTTCATCGGGTGGCGTTCAGGAAGCCGATGACGACCGCGCCCCACCAGCACAGCTGCGAAACCGCCGTGGTGAGCCCGCCCCGCACGAGCAGGCGCACGGGGACCGGGCCGTCGACGAGCGCCATGCGGTGGCCCAGCACCGTCGCGTGCACGCCGTTGACGGCGAGGACGCCGACGAGGCACAGCTTCACGATCGTCGCGGCGGAACCGAGGTCGGGGGAGAGCAGCGCGCCGCTCGCCACCAGGCCCGTCAGCCCGCCCCACACCAGCAGGTGCAGCCGGGACGCGCTGCGGACGGCCTCGGCGAACGGCACGCGCCCGAGTGCCCACAGGGCGAAGAGGTAGTCCGCGACGAGGACCGCGCCGAAGCCCAGCACGAGGGACGCGAGGTGCGCGAACAGCGCGATGTCGTGCCACGCCGTGTTCGGCCGCAGCCGCGTCGACAGCCAGATCGCGCCGGCGAGGAGCATGATCGAAGCAGACATGGCGTAATAGGCCGCGTAGCGTCGGTGAACACCGAGCCCCGGCGGACGCGGGGCGGGCGGGATCCGTACCGGGATGCCGTTGTCGAGCATGACCTGTCCTTCCGGGAAATCCGTGGGGGAACGGGTTCCGCCGGAACGACCGGTGCGTCCGACCTGCCTGCGTCAGCGGGAAACCCGTGCTGTGCTGATTACAGGCCATCGCGGACTTGGCTGGGAGCGTTGTCCGCAAAGGACAATCAATCCCGGTCTTTCGGGGAGAAGACAGGGGCGGCGGCGCCGTTGCCGGGCCGTCCCGGGCTAGGCGGACACGGGCCCCGCGAGGGCCGAAAGGTCGTGTCCGCCGGCTTCGGCGGTGCTGAGCACGAAGTCGCGCACCGGCGGGGGCACCCCGCGACCGTCGAGGTACGGGTCGGCGTGGGTGAGCAGGCCCGCGTCGGCGATCTCCTCGACGAGCTCGTCCAGTGCCGCGGTCACCGCGTCGAACCCGCCGGGAGGCGTCCGCGCCAGCTGCTCCAGCAGTTCCCGCGCGGGCGCGCTGAGCGTGCGGTAAGCCGACTCGAAGGAGTCGCGCAGGGAAAGGTCCCCGACGCTCAGCCAGTCCGCGCTGTTGCCGTTCAGGCGCCACTCTTCGACGACCCGCCGCAGCGTCAGCCGCGGCCGCGAGGCGATCTTGCGCAGCGCCAGGTCGAGCGCGAGCGGCAGGTCGCCGCACAGCTCGGCGAGGCGGTCGCAGTCGGGACCCGCGGAGACGGCGACGTGCGGGAGCGCCGTGGTGATCATCGCGATCGAGTCGCCGCGCGGCAACGGGGTCAGCTGCAGGCGGTGGACGTCGCGCAGGCCCAGCAACCGCTTGCGGCTGACCAGCAGCGTCGTGCTCGTGGTGGTCTCGGCAAGCAGCGGGCGCACCTGCTGCTCGTCCTGGACGTTGTCCAGCACGACCACGAGCCGGCGTTCGGCCAGCAGCGTGCGGTACAGCCCCGCCCGGTGGTCGAAGGTGCCCGCCAGCTGGTCGTCGTCGACGCCGAGCGCCCGCAGGAAGCCGTCGAGGACGTCGGTGGGCGCCGGTGCGGGTGGAGCCCCGCCGCTGTGGCGCAGGCCGCCTAGGTCGGCGTAGAGCTGCCCGTCGGTTTCCTCCGCGGCGATCGAGTGCGCGTAATGCAGCGCGAGGTCGCTCTTCCCGACGCCGGCCGGGCCGCTGATCACCAGCGGGGTGTCACGGGGCGACCGCAGCCAGGCCAGCTCGGCCGTGCGGCCGGTGAACCCCCGTGGTCGTTGCGGTAGCTGCGCCGGGTGCGGTGCGCCGCCCCGTCGCTGGAACAGGGTCGGTCTTCTCTTGCGCCCCCCGAACGGAGACTGCGTATAGCCGCTCGTCGCGACGTGCCAGTGCCGGCGCCACGCCTCGTCGTCGCCGCCGCACGCGGCGACGAACGCGAGCGTCACCTGCAGCGACGGCATCCGGTTGCCGCTCGCGGCGCTCGAGAGCACCGACGACGAGAACATCGCCGACCGGGCCATTTCCCGGTAGGTCGGGTTGCCGGCCCGGGCCCGCAGTTCCCGCAATTCCCGGGCGAACTGGGTCGCGATGCCACCGGACGTGTTGACGGGCTTTTCTGGTCTGCCCATGTGATTCCCCTTCCCCTCACTTACTCAGCGTCGCTCTTCGCGCCCGGTGTCTCTTCCGCTGTCTGGCGGTCTTGTTAGCCCGTTCGTGCATTGCTCTGACGCTTCGTGGATCATTACCGGTGCTTATTTACGTCATTCAGGTGAATTGCGGCAACACTCGACGGCCGCCCGCGTGCAGCGGACGGCCGTCGGGGTGGCGGAGCTCAGGGGGTGGCGGGGCGGGCCGTCATGCCGAGCAGGGCGCACAGCGCCGCGACCAGGCCGAGCGCGCCGCACAGCCACCAGACGCCGTTGCCGAGCGCGACCCACGCGGCGACGCCGAACAGCGGGCCGAGTGCCATGCCGAGGCCGAAAGTCGCCTGGTGGGCACTGATGTAGCGCGCTTTGACCGCGGCCGGGAACGTCGAGGGGTAGGCGAACATCGTCGGTCCATTGACCATGATCCCGAACACGAACACCACCGTGCACGCGACGAGCGCGACCGCCGAGCCGCCGCTGAGGCCGAAACCCGCGACGCCCAGGCCCATCAGCACGGTCCCGGCGGTGGCGGCGACGTGGCCCGGCCAGCGCGTGACGAAGGAGGTGATCTTCAGCTCGCACAGGATCAGCACGGCCGACGCGGTCACGAGCACGACGCTGTAGAGGCCGGCGGAGTGGCCCTCGGAGGTGATCTTCAGCGGCAGCGAAACCGTGTACTGGACGTAGATGACCGACCCGATCAGCACCGAGGCCAGGAAGAACCAGAAGCGTCCGTCGCGCAGCAGGGCCCCGTACGCGGCCCGGGTTCCGCTCTCCGCCGGCGCCTGCGCTTCACGGCCGACGCGGAGGTCGGGCAGTAGCCGGCCGGCCAGCACCGCGTAGAGCAGCGCGGTCGCGGCGTCGAACCACAGCAGGAGGTTCCAGTCGAGCAGGATCAGCCCCGCCGCGATCAGCGGGCTGAGCGCCGCGCCGAGGTTGAGGGCGATCCGCATCATCGAGAAGCCCATGACGCGGTCGGAATCGGGCAACAGCTCGCTGAGCAGGACGGCGGCCGCGGGCCGGTAGCTCTGGGTCGCGAGGCCCGCGAGCAGCAATGCGGCCAGCAACGGGACGAAGAGGCCGGGACGGCCGAAGAACGGGACGAGAGCGAGGATCACGGCCGAACCGGACATCGCGGCGGTGATGGTGGCGCGCGGGCCGATGCGGTGCACCAGCTCGCCGCCGGCCAGGCCGCCGAGCACCGAACCGATGCTGTACGCGGCGATGGCGATGCCGGCCTGTCCCGCGGAGAAGCCGCGGAAGACCAGGTACAGCACCATGAACGTCTGGACGAACGCGCCGAGCTGGTTGACCAGCACACCGCCCAGCAGGTAGCGGACGGGCGTCGGTGTCCGGCGCAGGACGGCCAGTACGCCGGCGGGTTTTTCGGTGGTGGTCACGGCCGAGCCTCCAGGGCGTGCGAAGGGGGGTGCCGCACCTCGGTCGGGTGCCGGCTTCTCCATTGCAGCGGCCTGGCCGGTTGACCGGCAGAGTTGTTTCCACCGGAAAATCAATTCCCGCGTGACGTGGACTACGCCGGTAATCGGAGCGTAACGCCGTTGTCGCGGAATTCGTCTTACCCGCGCCCGGCCGGACGCGGCGATTGCTGCATCCGGCCGGTAAGCGGGGAAATCAGAGCCCGACGACCAGTTCGTGGTCGATTTCGACGAACTCGGTGATCAGGTCGGCGAACTTGCCGGAGATCAGTTCCTTGTAGGCGGCCGAGCCGGTGTGCGCGTCGTAGGCGGCCTGGTCGGCGAAGTGCTCGACGAACAGCAGGAAGTCCGGCTTGGCGGGGTCGCGGTACACGCGGAAGGACAGGGTGCCGTCCTCCTGCCCGGGGCCGAGCGGCGCGAACTCGTGCACGAGCCGCTCGGCCTCGGCCTGCTTGCCCGGCTTGAGGGGGATGGGGAACACCTTCGCCAGCATGGGAAACCTCTCGGTAGTGCGGTGCTTGTCCGGCGACCACTCTGCCGAGCGCGCGCGCTCGCGTCCGGCCAGATCCGGACACGTCTCTGCTGACTCGGGGCTTCGTCACCCGGCCCCCGCGGGAAAGTCTTCTCCCGGGGTGCGGACCTGCGCGGTCATGTCCGGATGTGGCTAGCGCCGGCCGGGGCTGATCCCCTACACCTGGGACATGACGACTTTTTCGGCCGTGGTCACGACCGGCATCTACTGTCGTCCCGGGTGCGGGGCGAAGCCGCTCGCGGAGAACGTGAAGACGTTCGAGCTGGCCGCGGAGGCCGAGGCGGCCGGGTTCCGGGCGTGCCTGCGCTGCCGTCCCTACCGCGTCGCCGGCCCGGTCGGCGCGGACGCGCCGGAGCTCGTCTGCCGCGCGGTGCAGCTGATCATCGCCGGGGCACTGGACACCGGCACCGAAGCGGAGCTGGGCCGGCGGCTGGCGGTGTCCCCGCGGCACCTGCGCCGGCTCTTCCACGACCACCTCGGCGTGACGCCGGACCAGCTCGCCCGCTCCCGTCGCGCCCACTTCGCCCGCCGCCTGCTCGACGACTCCGACCTGACCGTCGCGGACGTCGCGTTCGCCGCCGGGTTCGGCAGCCTGCGCCAGTTCAACCGGGACATGAAGCTGGTCTTCCGCGCTGCGCCGGTGGAGCTGCGCAACCGGCGGCGGCGGACCGACCGGCTCGCCGCGGACGGCGGCCTGATGATGCGGCTGCCGTTCGCGCCGCCGCTGCACTGGGAGGCGCTCAGCGCGTTCCTCGCCGAACGCGCGGTCCCCGGCGTCGAGTCGGTGCAGGACGGCGTCTACCGGCGCACGATCAGCCTCGACGGCGAGGCCGGCGTCATCGAGGTGCGCCGCGGGGGCGAGGACCACCTGCTGCTGACCGCGCACATTCCGTTCTGGGAGGGCCTGATCCACGTCGTCGACCGCGTCGGGCGGATGGTCGGGGTCGACGCCGACACCGCGCCCGCCGAAGCCGCCTTCGCCGACGATCCGGTCCTGGGCCCGCTGCTGCGCAAGCGGCCTGGCCTGCGGGTGCCGGGCGCCTGGGGCTTCTTCGAGGTCGCGGTGGAAGCCGTGCTCAGCCAGTACGGCGTCCGCACGCGCGTGCGGCGGCAGCTGGCCGCGCTCGTCGAAGCGGCGGGCCAGCGGGTGCCGGGCCTCGAGCACGGCCTGACCCACCTGTTCCCCTCGGCCGAGACCCTGGCGCAGGCGGACCTGGAGGGGGCCCGGCTGCCCGCCGCGACCGCGCGGACGCTGCGCGCGTTCGCCTCCGCCGTGGCCGCGGACGAGACCCTGCTCGACCCCGGGGCGAGCCTGGCCGACTGCACCGCCGCGTTGACGGCGTTGCCCGGCATCGAGCAGAGCACCGCCCAGCAGATCGCGCTGCGGCTGGGGCACGCCGACGCTTTCCCGGCCGCCGAGCGCACGGTCGAGGCCATGCTGCTCGACCACGACGTCTTCGCCGCCGCCGGCCGCCTGGCCGCCGCCTGGCACCCGTGGCGCGCCTTCGCCGCCACCCACCTGATCGCCGCCGGTGTACCGACATCGGCCGCCTGAACACCCAGAAGGAGAACGGATGTCTGCCACCCGGCTCGCCGAACGGCTGCGCGCCCTGCACACCGACCACACCTTGGTGCTGCCGAACGCCTGGGACGCCGCCAGCGCGGCCCTCATCGCGCGGGCCGGCGCCCCGGCGATCGCCACCACCAGCGGCGGGGTCGCCTGGTCCGCCGGGCGCCCCGACGGGCACGGCCTCACGCGCGAGGAGATGGCCGAGCTGGTCGCGCGGATCGTCCGCGTGGTCGACGTCCCGGTGACCGCCGACATCGAAGGCGGCTACGGCCCGTCCGAAGCCGACGTCGCGGCGACCGTCCGCGCGATCATCGAGGCGGGCGCGGTCGGGATCAACCTCGAGGACTCGACGGCCCCCGGCGGCCCGCTGTTCGACGTCCCGGCCCAGGTCGGGCGGGTCCGCGCGGCCCGTGACGCGGCGACCGCGGCCGGCCTGCCCGAGCTGTGGATCAACATCCGCACCGACGTCTACCTCTTCGGCGTCGGCGAGCCCGAAGGCCGCCTGGACGACGTCCTGACGCGGGCGGGCGCGTACGCCGCGGCGGGCGCGGACAGCCTGTTCGTGCCCGGCCTGATCGACCTGGAGACGCTGCGCGTCCTGGTCAAGGAGAGCCCGCTGCCGGTCAACGTGATGGTGTGGCCGGGCGCCCCGACCGTGGCGGAGCTGGAAGCGGTCGGCGTCCGCCGCATCAGCGTCGGCACGGCGATCGCGCAGGGCGCCTACGCGGTCGCCCAGCGCGCCGCGGTGGAGCTGCTGGAGCACGGGACGTACACCGCGCTGGAGGGCGGCCTGGACTTCGGCGCCCTCAACAGCGCCGTGACCGCCTGATCTTCCCCCGGACAGGGCCGCGACGGATCTTCGTCGCGGCCCTGTCTACTTCCGCGGTGCACCCCGTTGATTTTCCTTGGTGGACAACCGTTTCCATCAATTAAACCGCTGGCTTCAATCACTTCCACGACCGAGAAGAAGACCTCGAGGGAAGTGATGTGATGACCGTAGTCGAGCCGCTGCCGGTGCGTCCGCCGGAAACCGCGGTGGAGATCCTCGCCCGGGCCCAGGCCCTCGCCCCGGTGCTGCGCGAACGCGCCGAGGAGATCGAACGGGCCCGGCGGCTGCCCGCGGACGTCGTGGATCTGCTGCGCGGCACCGGAGTGTTCCGGATGGGGTTCTCCCGCGCTCACGGCGGACCCGAGCTGACGTCGATCGAGCAGACCGAGGTGATCGAGGCACTGGCCTACGGCGACGCCGGGGCCGCGTGGTGCGCGATGATCGGGTCGGACACCGGCCTCTACGCCTCGTTCCTGGACCACGCCGTCGCCGAAGAGATGTTCCCCAGCCTGGACATGGCGACCGCGGGGCTGCTCTTTCCCAACGGCCGGGCGGAAATCGTCCCGGGCGGCTACCGCTTGACCGGCCGCTGGCAGTTCGGCAGCGGCGTCACCCACGCCGACTGGGTCGTCTCCGGAGCGTTCCTGTACCGCGACGGCGGGCCCGTGCACGACTCGATCCTGCTCATGGTGCCGAAGGCGGACGTCGAGGTCCTCGACACCTGGCACACCACCGGCCTGGCGGGCAGCGGCAGCTGCGACTACACGATCACCGACGTGTTCGTCCCGGCCGAGCACACGTTGACGTTCGCCGAGGTCCGCGGCGGCACGGGCCCGCTGGCCCAGCCCGAGGTGCACATGCGGAACATGCCGGGCGTCGCGCTCGGCGTCGCCCGCGCCGCACTCGACCACGCCACGGACGCCGCCGTCTCCGCGGGTCGCGAAGACGACTACCGCACGCAGACCACGATCGCCGACTGCGAAGGCGACTTCGCCGCGGCTCGCGAGGGCGTCTACGGCGCTCTGCGGCGCCAGCACGAAGTCCTGTCCGCGGGCGGCTGCCTCGACGACCTGACCCCGCGCGAGCGGGCCGCGCTCCCGCTGTCGCGGCGGCACGCGTTCCGCACCGCCCGGGCGATCGTCACCCGCCTCTACGACCTCGTGCAGACCACCGCGATCTACCGGCCCTCGCCGCTGGACCGGTGGCTGCGCGACACCACCACGATGTGCCAGCACATCGTGGCGCAGGACCGGATCCTGCAGACCGCCGGCGCCCACCTCCTCGGTGGCCGCCCCGCGTTCCCGCTGGCCCTCGGCATCACCTCCAGCCGGCGCTGACTCCACCCCCACCCCACCGAAGAAGGAAGACACCCATGCGAAAGCTCCGGGCCGCCGTGTGCGCGGCCGCCGTGCTGGCCGTCACGCTCAGCGCGTGCAGCACCCCGAGCGGCACCACCGCCGCTCCCGCGCCGGACGGCGCCGCCGCGCCCGCCGGCGCGGCGAACATCGACCGCGACGCGGTCATCAGCTACAGCGAGACCGAACCGGCCAGCCCGCTCGTGCCGGGCAACACGACCGAGGTCGGCGGGATCAGCGTGCTGGGCACCCTGTTCCGCGGTCTCATCGAGTACGACGCCAAGACGGCCGCCCCGCACAACGCCGTCGCGGACTCGGTCACCACCACCGACTCCAAGGTGTGGACGATCAAGCTGAAGGACGGCTGGACGTTCCACGACGGCACGTCCGTCACCGCGAAGAGCTTCGTCGACGCGTGGAACTACACCGCGTATTCCCCGAACCTGATGGCCGGCGCCAGCTACTTCTCGCACGTCGTGGGCTTCTCCCAGGTCAACAACGCGACCGCGGACGGCAAGCAGCCGGCGGCCCTGCCGGCCGCCAAGACGCTGTCGGGCCTGAAGGTCGTCGACGACAGGACGTTCACCGTCACGCTCGACGCGCCGTTCTCGGAGTTCGGCGTCCAGCTCGGCTACGCGGCGTTCTTCCCGATGCCCGCGAGCTTCTTCGCCGACCGCAAGGCGTTCGAGGCGCACCCCGTCGGCAACGGGCCGTTCAAGTTCGACTCGTACACGCCGGGCAAGGACCTCGTCGTCAAGCGGTTCGACGGCTTCTCCGGCGCGCAGAAGCCGAACATCGGCGGCATCGACTTCCGCTTCTACACCGACCTGGACAAGGCCTACGCCGACGTCCTCGCGAACAAGCTCGACTTCCTCTCCTTCACGCCGTGGACGTCGACCCAGGGCGGCAAGATCAAGAAGGACCTGCCCGACGACCGGCGCAAGACCTACACCTACCTCGGCTACCAGGCGATCGCGTTCCCGCTGTTCGACAAGCGCTACGAGAGCCCGCAGTTCCGCCAGTCCATCTCCATGGCCATCGACCGGAAGGCGCTGATCCAGCAGGTGTTCAACGGCGGCCGCACGCCGGCCGACGGCCTGGTCGCCCCGAACGTCCAGGGCCACCTGGACAACCAGTGCGGCGAGCTGCGCACCTACCAGCCGCAGAAGGCCAAGCAGCTGTTCGACGCGTCGGGCTTCCAGGGTGACATCGAGCTGACGTCGAACATCGACTCCGGCAACCAGGAGTGGATGGAGGTCATCTGCAAGCAGATCCAGGCTTCGCTGGGCCACACCTGCAAGTTCACTCCGCAGACGACCCTGGGCGACTTCCGCAAGCAGCTGAACAACCGGACCGTCACCGGCATCTACCGCTCGGCGTGGGTCGCGGACTACCCGTCCATCGAGAACTTCCTCAACCCGCTGTTCCGCACCGGGGCGGCCTCGAACGTCGGCCAGTACTCGAACCCGAAGGTCGACGACCTGCTCAAGCAGGCCGACGCGGCGCCGTCGCAGCAGCAGGGCCAGGCGCTCTACCAGCAGGCCGAGAAGCTCGTCCTGCAGGACATGCCGACCATCCCCATCTGGTGGCAGTCCGGCACCGCCGCCTGGGCGTCCCGGCTGCGCAACGTCCAGCCGACCCAGTTCCGCGAGCTCGACCTCTTCAGCGTCACCGTCAGCAAGTAGCTCCGTGCGGCGCGCCGCGACCCGGCGCGCGCACGTCGATCAGGAAAGAAGTACAGAGATGACTGTCCACGAAGTGGATGTCCTGATGATCGGGGCCGGCCCGGCGAACCTCGCGCTGGCCGTGGCCCTCGAGGAGTGCGGCCGGGCCGGGGTGGCCCGCGGTGCGATGATCCTCGAACAGCACGAAGACGTGAAGTGGCAGCGGAACCTGATGCTGCCGTGGGCGCGCAGCCAGGTGTCGTACGTCAAGGACCTGGTGACCCTGCGCAACCCGCGCAGCCGCTTCTCCTTCCTCAACTTCATGCACGAGCGTGGCGAGCTCGACGAGTTCGTCAACCTCGGCACCTTCAACCCCTTCCGCTGGCAGATCTCCGCCTATCTGCAGTGGGTGGCCGACTCGCTGGAGCAGGTCCGGATCCGGTACAACGCCCGCGCCGAGCGGGTCCTGCCGATCCACTCGGAGTCGGGCCAGGTGCTCGGCTTCACCGTCCCGCTGTCCGACGGCGACACGATCCTCTGCCGCGACCTGGTCGTCGGCGGGGGCCGGGACGCCCACGTGCCCGAGGTGTTCCGCGGGCTGCCGGCCGAGCGGGTCGTGCACAGCACCGAGTTCAGCACCCGCGTCGCCGAGACCACCGCGCTCGCCCGCCCGGGCAAGCCGCTGCGGCCGGTCGTGGTCGGCGGCGCGCAGAGCGCGGCCGAGATGTTCATGGCCCTGCACCAGGAGGCGCCGGGCTCGTCCCCGACGCTGCTGCTACGCGCGATCGCCCTCAAGGACTACCAGACCAGCAAGTTCGTCAACGAGCTGTTCTTCCCGTCCTTCGTCGACGAGTTCTTCACGATGTCCGACGCGGCGCGGGAGAAGGTGCTCGCCGAGATGCACCTGACCAACTACGGCGGCCTGGCCGCGCCGTTCCTCGAAGAGCTCTACACCATGCTCTACAAGCAGAAGATGCTCGGCCAGCCGGTCTCCACGATCCGCGGGTCCGCCGACGTCGTCGGCGCCCGGGCCGAGGGTGACGAGCTCGTGCTCGACGTCCGCGACCTCAAGCACGACACGGTCGAGCAGATCCGCTGCGACGCGGTGTTCCTCGGCACGGGCTTCGACCCGCGGATGCCGTCGATGGTCCGCGGCCTGGCCGACGCGATCGGGCTGGACGCGGTCTCCGTGAACCGGCGGTACCGCGCCGACCTCGGCGCCGGCGCCTACGGGGCGCTGTACCTGCAGGGCGTCAACGAGGCGACGCACGGCATCTCGGACTCGCTGATCAGCGTGCTGGCCCAGCGGTCGGCCGAGATCGCCGGGGACATGGTCGAACGCCGCGTCACGGGCGCGGGCCCGGACGACGACCTCCGCCGCACCGGCGAGTCCGTGGTGGTGGCGGTATGATCGACATCCGCCCCCTCGACCGCACCAACCTGGAACGCGCGTACGGGCTCGACTCGCAGCGGCTGCTGCCCTGGCCGGAGCTCAACGCCCCGTTCGAAGGCGCCTGGTGCGTCCTGCGCCCGCACACGACGTCCACCGCGCACTCCCACCACGAGTACGAGATCTTCATCGCCCTGGCCGGCGTCGCCACGCTGGTCGTCGACGGCGTCCGGCACCTGTTCTCCGCCGGCGACATCGTCCGGCTGCCGCCCGGCTCGAACCACTGCGTCACCAACGAAGGCGACAAGGACTTCGAGTACTACGGCGTCTGGTGGGACACCGAGATGTCGGCGCAGTTCACGGCCCGCCACGAAGCGGGCGTGTCATGAGCGCCCGGACGGTCGTCATCTCGCCCGCCCCGACGGCGAACGGCGACCTGCACCTCGGGCACATCGCCGGGCCGTTCCTGGCCGCCGACGTGCACACCCGCTACGCCCGGTCCCAGGGCCGGGAAGTGTTGCTGGGCACGGGTTTCCAGGACACGTCGACGTTCGTGGTGACGACCGCGCACCGCCGCGGCGTCACCCCGGCGGAGCTGGTCTCCACGTCGGCCGCGCAGATTTCCGCCAGCCTCGAGGCGATGGGCATCGGCGTCGACGGCTACACCGGCGACGACGACCGGTTCACCAAGTGGGTCGTCGACTTCGTCGCCCGGCTGCACTCGGCGGGCAAGCTGGAACTGCGCACGATGAAGTTCCCGTACTCGTCGCGTTCGGGCGAGTTCCTGGTGGACGGCTTCGCGTCCGGCAGCTGCCCGGAGTGCCTCGCCGAATGCTGCGCGGGGCTCTGCGAGAGCTGCGGGCAGCTGGTCGCCGCCGGGGACCTGCTGGACGTCCGGTCCACTTTGGACCCGTCGGACCCGGTGGTGCTGCGCGAAGCCGACGTGCTCGTGCTGCCGGTCGAGCGGTACCGGTCCCGGCTGCGGGCGCATTTCGCCGCGCACGCTTCGGGGATGCGGCCGCACATGGCGCAGGCGATGGCGGCCATGCTGGCGCGGCCGTTGCCGGACTTCCCGGTGACGTACCCGACCTCGTGGGGCATCGAGGTGCCCTTCCCGGAGGTCGCGGGGCAGCGCGTCAACCCCAACGCCGAGCCGATGGCGTGGAGCATGCACTGTTCCGCGCTGTCCGCGGAGAAGCGTTCGGGCCCGGTGTCGTCGGAAGACGCCTTGTGGCTGGCCGGCGCGGGTTCGGAGATCGTGTACTTCCTCGGGTTCGACAACATCTACCCGTTCGCGATCGCCGGCCCGGCCATGCTGCTGGCGCTGGACGGCCGCTACGACCTGCCGACGCGCTACCTCACCAACGAGTTCTACGAGCTGGACCACCGGAAGTTCTCGACCAGCCGCGGGCACGTGGTGTGGAGCCGCGACCTGGCCGCCGAGGTGCCGCGCGACCTGATCCGCTTCCACCTGGCGGCGACCAGCCCGGAGCACCAGCGGACGAGCTTCAGCCGGGACGCGCTGGCGCGGGTGACTTCCGCGCGGCTCGTCGCGCCGTGGAACCGGGTGGCCGACAAGGTCAACCGGTGGGTCGGCCTCGGCCCGCTGCCGGTGTCGTCACGCTCGCGTCGCGCGGCTTCGCGGATGGCTTCGCGGTTCGCGGAGTCGTACGAGCTGGCGGGGTTCAGCCTGAACCGCGCGGCGGAGACGATCGCGGAGCAGCTGGGCCGCCTGGACGGCCGCACGGTGACGGGCGCGGACGCGGGCGACTTCTGCTTCGAGGTCGACCGCCTGGTGCGGGGAGCCGCGCCGATCCTGGTGGACCTGGCATCGCAGGTCCTGGGGGCGGACGCGGGGGTGGACGCGGAGTCGTTCACCCCCGTCGCGCTGCCCCGGCTGCGGGAAGCGGAGGCCGGGAGATGAGCACCGGCATCCGGCAGCGAAGCGCGGCCGTCGCGGTGGATGGTGCGGCGTCGCCGCTTTCCCGGGAAAGCGGCCACCTGGGCCGGAGCTTGCACGTGAAAGCTCCGGCCGGGGTGCGGCGCGACGGCCTGCGGGTCGTCGTCGTCGGTGGGGGGATCAGCGGGCTGCTCACCTCCATCCGGTGCGTGCTCGCCGGGCATCGCGTCGTCCTCCTCGAACGCGGGCCCGTGCCGCATCCCGGGGCCACCTCCTTCGACCAGCACCGGGCGCTGCGGGCGCTCGTCGTCGGGGATCGGGCCGCCACGCGGCGGGCCGCCGAGCTGCACCGGCGGTGGCGGGAGCTCGATGCGCTGCTCTGCGATCACCTGCCGGGTGCCGGGCTCTACCGGCGCGTCGGGGTGCTTCAGGCCCTGCCGCCCGGGCTCATCCCCGCGGCCGTCGCCACCGCGAGCGCCGCCGGCGTTCCGCTGCGGATCGTCCACCCGTCCGCCTACCCCCTCATCGGGTTCCCGCGGGGCAGCGGTGCCGTGTTCGAGCCGCACGCCGGGACGCTGCTCGCCGACCGCGTGCTGCACGCCGCCGCCCGCTGGCTGCGGCACCACCCGGACGCCGAGCTGCGGCCCGGCCGGGAAGCCGTCGCCGTCGACCCGGACCAGGCGAAAGTCCACCTGGCCGACGGCACGACCGTGCCCGGTGACGTCGTCCTCGTCGCCGCCGGGCCGTGGACCGCGGCGCTGGTCGACCGGCCGGTCGCGCTGCACCGGCAGACGATGGTCTACCTGCGCCCGCCCACCGCGCTCGCCCACGCCTGGGCGGCGACGCCCACCGCGGGCGGGCTCGGCGCCGACGGGCGGGCGTGGCTGCTGCCTTCGGTGGCGGGCACGCTGCTCAAGGTGAGCACCGACGCCGTCCGGCGCGAGGTGACCACCCTCGCCGGCCCCGACGACGACGCGGGCTGGGCGGCACGCGTCCTCGCGGCCGGCGTCGTGTCCGATGTGGACGGTTACGACGTCGTGCGCGTCAAGCACTGCCACTACGCCACCGCCGAAGGCGGCGACACGGGCTTCGTCCGCGTCGGGCCCGCCGCCTGGGCCCGCCCGGCCAGCGGCCCCGACGGCTTCCGCACCGCTCCGCAGGCCGCGGACGCCGTCGTCGCCGAGCTCGCCGGCGAAGCCCTCGTTCCCTCGATCCGAAAGGACCTTCGATGAACCCGAACCCGGGCGCGCTGCTCGTCATCGGCAGCGGCCTCAAGCTCTACCGCGAATACCTCGTCCGATCCGTCGCCGCCCGCGCCCGCGAAGCCGGGCTGCGGCTGGTCCTGATCAACAACCTCAAGCCGACCTGGCAGCACGAGTACTTCGACGACATCACCGTGGTCAACGTCTTCGACCACGTGCTGCTCACCGAGACCGCGCGCGAGCTGGCGACGCACTACAGCGTGGCCGGCGTGCTCTGCTGGGACGAGCCGCTGGTCATGCCCGCGGCCGAGCTGGCCGCCGAGTTCGGCGTGCCCGGCCTCAGCATCCCCGGCGTGCACGGCTGCCGCGACAAGCACAGCTGCCGCGTCCGGCTCACCGCCGCCGGCCTGCCGCAGCCCGGCTTCCACCTGGCCGTCGACCTCCACGACGCCCGCGCGGCGGTCACCCGCATCGGCTTCCCGGTGGTCGTCAAGCCCCGCGCGCTCGGCGCCAGCATGGGCGTCTCCCTCGCCCGCGACGCGGGGGAGTTCGACGCCGCCTACCGCGTCGCGCACGAGGCCAGCCTCGTCGGCGACGAGCCCTACCGCGGCGGCGCGATCATCGAGGGCTTCGCCGACGGTCCCGAGATCAGCATCGACGGCGCCGTCCACAAGGGCGAGTACCTGCCGATGTTCATCGCCCGCAAGAGCACCGGGATGCCGCCGTTCTTCGAGGAGACCGGTCACCTCGTCGACGCGGGCGACCCGCTGCTGCGCGACGAAGAGCTGCTGCGCGTCCTGACCGAAGCGCATCGCGTGCTCGGCGTCGAGAACGGCATCACCCACACCGAAGTCCGGCTCACGACGAACGGCCCGGTGATCATCGAGGTCAACGGGCGCCTCGGCGGCGACCTCATCCCGTTGCTCGGCAAGACGGCCACCGGCATCGACCCGGGCAGCGTGCTGTTCGACGTCGCCACCGGCCAGCGCCCGGACGTCACCCCGACGCGGTCCGGGGTCGCCGGCATCCGGTTCGGCTACCCGGACCACGACTGCGTCGTGCACTCGGTCGAGGTGCCGTGGGACGCCCCCGGCCTGGTCATGGCCTCGCCCATGGTCGAGCCGGGCACCACGCTGCGGCTGCCGCCGGGCGGGTACATCGCGCGGCACTCGTTCGTCGCGTGCGAGGCGGGCGACGCCGAGACGTGCCGTCAGCGGCTGGCGCACGCGGCCTCGCTGGTCGAGGTGGACGCCGTCGAGATCGAGCCGCCGCCCGCCGGCACCACCCTGGCGATGCCGGCCGGACTCCTGGACGTGGACGAATGAGCATCCACTACGACGGCCGCCGGTTCCGCGCGCTGGGCGGCGGCGACGGCACGTACGCGGAGTACCGCCAGCACGGCGACCTGGTGTGGGCCGAGTTCGAGGGCGGCCACGTCCGGCGCGGCACGGTGACCGGCACCTGCGACGCCGCCGGCGTCCTGCGGCTGGCCTACACGATGGTGCTCGAGAGCGGCGAGGTGATCGCGGGGAACAGCGTGAACACCCCGCAGTGGCACGGCGGCACCCTGGTGCTGCGCGAAGTCTGGGAACGCCACGGCGAGCACGCGGCCACCGGCGTCTCCTACCTCGAAGAGGTCGCGCTCGAAAGCCGCGCGTCATGACGACGTGGGACGGCCTGCGCGGCCTGGGCGAACTCCGGTTCCCCGGCGACCCCGGCTTCGCCGCCGCGGCGCCGGTGAACCGGCGGTTCGCCGCCACCCGGCCCGCGGCGGTGCTGACCGTGACGAGCGCGGCCGGCGTCGCCCGGGCCGTCGAGTGGGCCCGCGCGGAGTCCGTGCCGCTCGCGGTCCGCGGCGGCGGGCACAGCTACGCGGGCCACTCGGCGGGCCCCGGCCTGGTGCTCGACCTCGGGCGGCTGTCCGGGATCCGCGTCGACCGCGGCACCGGGCTGGTCACCGTCGGCGGCGCGACGCCGATGAAGGCGCTCTACGCCGGGTTGCGGCCGTGGGACCTGACCTTCCCGCTCGGCAACTCCGACACCGTCGGCATCGGCGGCCTGACCCTCGGCGGCGGCGTCACGACGATCTCCCGCGCGCACGGCCTGACGTGCGACGCGCTGGTCTCGACCGACGTCGTGCTCGCTGACGGCTCGCTGGTCACGGCGTCGGCCACGGAGAACCCGGACCTGTTCTGGGCCTGCCGAGGCGGCGGGGGCGGCACCTTCGGCGTCAACACGAGCTTCACGTTCCAGGCGCGCCCCGCGCCGTCCGGCTCGACGTGCGTCGTGCTCTGGGCGTGGCCGCACGCGGTCGAGGTCCTCGCGGTGATGCAGGAGATCATGCTCGCCGCGCCCGAGGAGTTCTCCGCGCGGATCGGCATCGCGCGCTCGGCGGGTGAGGACGGCGTCGTTTCCGTGGTGGGCCACCACCTCGGCCCGGCCTCGGAGCTGGGGGAGCTGCTGGCGCCGGCCTTCGCCGTCGCGGCTCCCGACCGCGTCGACATCGAAGACCGGGACTTCTGGGACGCGGCGTCCTTCCTGCACCACAGCAGCGAAGGCGGCGCGTTCGCCGTCCGCACGCGCTGCACCCCGCACGCGATCGCGGACGCCGGGCTGGAGGCGCTCGTCCGGGCCGTCGAGAAGTGGCCCGGCAGCGGCAACCCCGACGGCGCCGGGGCCGCGTTGTTCGCGTGGGGCGGGGCGATCGGCCGCGTCCCGGTGGCGGACACCGCTTTCCCGCACCGCGACACGAAGTTCCTGCTCAGCCTGGACACTTCGTGGACCGAGCGGGACGCGCCCGGCGTCGTCGCGGCGAACCTGGACTGGCTGCACGCACTGCACGCCGAGACGGGCGAGTTCGCGCCGGACGCGTCGTACGTCAACTTCACCGATCCGGACCTCGAGGACTGGCGCGGCGCCTACTACGGCGCGAACGCCGCCCGGCTCGCCGAGGTCAAGCGCCGGTACGACCCGGACCGGTTCTTCTCGCACCCGCAGGGGTTGTGATGGCTCCCGATCTCCGTGGCGCGATGCGCACCTTCGCGACCGGCGTGTGCGTCGCCACGACGTACCGCGACACCTCCGGCGGCCGGCGGCACGACGCCGTCACCGTCAACTCCCTGGGGTCGATCTCCCTCGACCCGCCGCTGGTTTCGCTGTCCTTCCGCAAGGAGTCGGCGTTCCTGGCGGACCTGCTGGACGCCGGCCGCTGGGTGGTGTCGATCCTGCCGGCGGACGCCCGCGACGTGGCCCGCCGGTTCGCCGGCCCGCGTGCGGCGCGGGCGTCCGAAATCGCCGTCCTGGAAGCGAAGCCGGGGTCGCTCACCGGGGCGCTGGTGCTCGAGGGCGCGAGCTGGCTGGAGTGCGCCCTGGCCGAGAAGATCGACCTGGGCGACCACACCCTGGTCGTCGGCGAGGTGCTGGCCACGGGCCACGACCGGCACGCGCCGGCGCTGGTGTTCGTGCACGGCGGCTACCACGCGGTCACCGATCCGCGCGCCGTTTCCGGGCCGGGCCAGTGGGGCGAAGCGCTGTAGGGGTCGTGTCCGAATCTGGCTAGCCCGGCCTCGCCGGGCCGGGCATGCTCGGCGGAGTGAGTGGAGAAGCGATGCGCTGGAGCGGCCAGCGCACGGACCGGGTCGACGAAGGAACGCTGCCGGGCCTGGCCCGGCTGACCGGGTTCGTGCGCAGCGTCCGCACGCCGGAGTTCCGGGACGTGACGTTCCACGAGGTGCTCGCGAAGAGCGCGTTGAACCACGTCCCGGCGGACGCGCGCATGCTGCCGGGCGAGTACACGATCAACCCGTACCGCGGCTGCACCCACGCGTGTCAGTACTGCTTCGCGCGCAACACGCACACGCGTCTCGGCCTGAACATCGCCGGCGACTTCGACAACGAGATCATCGTCAAGACGAACATCGTGGAGGTGCTGCGGGGCGAGCTGGCCCGCAAGCGCAAGCTCCCGCCGCGCGTGGCGTTCGGCACGAACACGGACGTCTACCAGCGCGCGGAGGGCCGGTACGAGTTGATGCCGGGCATCATCGACGCCCTGGCGGGGCACCGGGTGCCGTTCTCGATCCTGACCAAGGGGCCGCTGATCCGCCGGGACCTCGATCACCTGGCCCGGGCCGCCGGGCGGACGACGGTGCACCTGGGCGTGTCGCTGTCGATGCTGGACGAGGAGCTCCAGCAGTCGGTGGAGTTCGGCACGGCGACGACGACGGCCCGGCTGGCGACGGTCCGCGCGATCCGCGACGCGGGGCTGGAGTGCACGGTGTTCCTGTCGCCGATCCTGCCGCACCTGTCGGATTCGGTCTCGCAGCTGGAGTCCTTGGTGGCGGCGGTGGCCGCCGCCGGGGCGACGGACGTGCTGTACCACCCGCTGTACTTGTCTTCGGGCGTCAAGGACGTGTTCTTCGCTTGGCTGCGGCGGGCGTACCCGGCGTTGGTGGGGGAGTACACGAAGCTGTACTCGTCCGGGTCGGAGACGTCCTACCGGCATGAGATCGGCGCCCGGATCCGGCCGCTGATCGCGAAGTACGGGTTCCCGGAGCCCAGCAAGGAGATCGAGGACAAGTTCGCGTTGAACGGCCGGCGGGGTCGGCCACCGCAGGAAGAACCGGCCCAGGCCACGCTGTTCTGACTACCGGGCACCGCCCGGCGCCCACAGGCCGTCGGCGTCCCCGGCGGCCAGACGTCCCCGGTAAACCCCGATCTTCCGGTCGATCAGCCGCAGGTTCTCCTCCAGCTCCGCCAGCCGGGCCAGGACGTCGTCGCGGTGGGACTCCAGCAGTGCCAACCGCTCCTGCTCGTTCCCGTGGCCCGCGCCGACCAGCTCCGCGTAGCGGCGGATCACCTTGATCGGCATGCCGGTGGCCCGCAGCTTGGTGTAGATCCTGATCCAGTCCAGGTCGAGCTTCCGGTACCGGCGCCGGCCGCCCGAAGTGCGGTCGACCCGCGTGACCACCAGGCCGGCTCGTTCGTAGTAGCGCAGCGTGTGCGCGCTGACCCCGGAGCGGCGCGCCGCCTCGGCGATGGTCAGCCCGGCCTCGGGGATCGGTTTGACTTCGAGCACGCTCTAAATCCTACCGTCGGCGGCATGAAGTCTCCCGCGCTCGTGCTGGCCATCTGCTGCACCAGCATCGTCGTCGCCGTCATGGACATCTCGATCGTCACCGTCGCCCTGCCGTCGATCCGCCGGGACCTCGGCGCGTCCGTCGAAGGTCTGCAGTGGACAGTCGACGCCTACACGCTGGTGCTGGCCGGGTTCCTCGTGCTCGCCGGGTCCACCGCCGACCGGTTCGGGCGCAAGCGCGTCTTCCTCACCGGTCTCGCCGTCTTCGGGATCGGGTCGCTGCTCTGCAGCCTGGCGCCCGGCATCGACTGGCTGATCGCCGCCCGCGCCGTCCAAGCGGCCGGGGGGACCATGCTCAACCCGGTCGCACTGGCCATCGTCGTCACCACCTTCCCCGCCCCGGCCGAACGCGCCCGCGCGATCGGCGTGTTCGGGGCGATGTCCGGCCTGGCGCTCGCGCTCGGGCCGATCCTCGGCGGCGCGCTCGTCGACGGACTGGGCTGGCGGGCCGTCTTCTGGGTCAACGTCCCGATCATCGCCGCCGCCATCGCGGCCACCCTGAAATTCGTCCCCGAATCCCGGGCGGCCCGCCCGCGCCGGTTCGACCCGCTCGGCCAGGTGCTCGTCGTCCTCGTGCTCGGCTGCGTCGTGGCCGCCATCATCGAGGCCCGCGCGCTGGGCTGGACGTCGCCGGTGATCCTCGGCCTGCTGGCCTTCGCCGCGCTCGCCGTGGCCGCACTCCTGCGTCACGAGCCGCGCCGCGCCGATCCGCTGCTCGAACTGCGCCTCTTCCGCAGCGTGGCGTTCAGCGGCGCGATCGTCACGGCGCTGTTCGCGCTCTGCGGGTTCGGCGCCTTCCTCTTCGTCACCACGCAGTACCTGCAGGACACCCGCGGCCTGACGGCGTTGACGGCCGGGCTCTGCCTGCTCCCGGTCGGCGTGCTCGTTGTGGTCTTGTCCCCGCGGACCGGACGGCTGGTCGGCACGCGCGGCCCACGGCTGCCGCTGGTCGTCGCCGGGATCGCGCTCGCCCTCGGCGGCGTGACGGCGGGGTGGCTCGGCCCGGCGACGCCGCTGCCGCTCGTGCTGGTGGTCTCCCTGCTGTTCGGCGTCTTCCTCGGCACAGTCAACCCGCCGATCACCAACACCGCCGTCTCCGGGATGCCGGGCTCGATGGCCGGCGTGGCCGGGTCGCTGGCCTCGGCCGGCCGGCAGACCGGCACGACCCTGGGCGTCGCGCTCGCCGGGACGGTCGGGGCGGGACCCGGCGTGTGGTGGCTGGTCACCGCCCTGGGCGCGGGTGTCCTCGTCCTCGCCCTCGTCAGCACCGGCGAGCGGGCGGCCGCCACCGGCCGGCGCGCCGCGGAGCTGTTCGCCGAGGTGGAAGGAGTCAGCCGCCGGCGACCGACGGGATGATCTGCACCTCGCCGCGGTCGCGCAACGCCGTCGACGGGCCGTCGAGCCGGCGGCACTCCTCGCCGTCGACGTAGAAGTTGACGTACCGGCGCAGGCCCGCTTGCTCGTCGCGCAGCCGCCGTTCCAGCGCCGGGTACCGCCGCGCGAGCTCGTCGAGCAGCGCCCCGAGCGTGGCCGCCTCGCCGAGCTCGACCTCCAGCCGGGACTCGCCGCCGGTCTTCGCCCGCAGGGGACCGGGCACCAGCACGGTGATCAGCACGGTCACACCGTCGCGGCGCGGACGCTCAGCACGTCCGGCAGGTGCGAGACGACCAGCTCCCAGCTGTCGCCGTCGTCCCGGCTGGCGTAGACGTCGCCGGTCCGCGAGCCGAAGTACACCCCGGCCGGGTCGGCGTCGTCGGCGCACATCGCGTCGCGCATGACCCCGGCCCAGTACCCGTCCGGCAGGCCGGCGCCCATGGCCTCCCACGACTTCCCGGCGTCTTCGCTGCGGTACACCCGGCACCGGCCTTCGGGCGGGAACCGCATGACGTCGGCGGTCAGCGGGAACGTGTAGATCACCTCGGGCCGGTGCGGGTGGACGACCATCGGGAAGCCGAAGTCGCTGGGCAGTCCGTCGGCGATGGACTGC
Source organism: Amycolatopsis sp. NPDC005961 (assembly GCF_040629235.1). Lineage (NCBI taxonomy): Bacteria > Bacillati > Actinomycetota > Actinomycetes > Pseudonocardiales > Pseudonocardiaceae > Amycolatopsis > Amycolatopsis sp. NPDC005961. The sequence goes on from NZ_JBEXVF010000013.1 coordinate 169,981, forward strand.
CAGCTCGCGCCGGCGTCGTCGCTGCGGTAGACGCCGTGGTGCACCTGCGCGAAGAACCGGTCCGGCGCGCTCGGGTGCATCGCGACCTTGTGCACGCAGTGGCCGTACTCGGGGTACGGGTCGGGCACGTGCACGGCCTTGATGCCGGTGTTGCTCGCCCGCCAGGACGCGCCGCCGTCGTCGGTGCGGTAGACGCCGCCGGTCGACATCGCCACGGTGACGCGGCCCGGCTCGACCGGGTCCGGGAGCACCGTGTGGATCGCCTTGCCGCCGCCCCCGGGCGTCCAGTGCTCGCGGTGCGGGTGGTCCCACAGGCCGCGGACCAGCTCGTAGGTGCGGCCGCCGTCCTCCGACCGGAACAGCGCGGACGGCTCGGTGCCGGCGTAGACGACGTCCGGTTCGCTCGCCGGCCCGGGCACGAGCTGCCAGGCCCGCACGAGTGACTCGGCGGTGTCCGGCGGGAAGGCGATGGGAGCGTGGTCGGGTTCCTGCCAGGTGGCGCCCAGGTCGTCGCTGGTCGCGACGCTCGGCCCGAAGTGCTCGCTGGTGACTCCGGCGAGCAGCCGCGGCGCCGCCCGGCGCGTGTCGATGCCGACCGCGTACACCTCGGTCATCGGGTGGTGGGGGCCGGTCACCTCCCAGCTCGAGCGGTCGTCCGGGCCGGTCACCAGCCACAGACCCTTGCGCGTCCCGATCGCGAGCACGACAGCCATCCGGGCACCCTCCCTCGAAGTGACCGGTGTCACAGTACTCTCCCGGAAAAGATCTCCGGGAAAATGTCGAACGCCGGAAGCGGCCGATCGACGCGGGGGTGAAGGCCGGTCGACGAACCCGGGAGAACCCGGGCCCGGCCGACGAGAACAGGGAGAAAGACCATGCGTTTCCTCATGATGCACCGGCTCGACGAGAACGACCCGCAGGCGTGGAACCCCAGCCCGGAGTTCATGCAGAAGATGGGCGGGTTCATCCAGGAGTCGGCCGAGAAGGGCATCCTGATCACCGCCGAGGGCGTCCACCGGTCGGACAAGGGCGCGCTGGTCCGCAAGCCGCGCGGGGCGGCGATCCGCGTCACCGACGGGCCCTTCGCCGAGGCCAAGGAGGTCATCGGCGGGTTCGCCCTGATCAACGCCGCCGACCAGGCGGAGGCGGTCGAGTTCGCGAAGAAGTACACCGAGCTGTTCGACCTCGAGATCGAGGTCGAGGTGCGCCAGGTCGTCGAGTTCGACGACCTGCCGGCGCAGGACTGACGGCCGCCGGTGGCGCTACGCTGCCCGGGAACCGACTCTGGGGGTGGAGCGATGTTCCTGGTCACCGGCGCCACCGGCAACGTCGGCTCGGAAGTGGTCGCGGCACTGGCCGAAGCGGGTGATCCGGTCCGGGCGCTGGTGCGCCGGCCGGACGCCGTGCTCCCGGACGGCGCCGAAGCCGTCGTGGGCGATCTCGACGATCCCGCGAGTCTCGGAGACGCGCTCGAGGGCGTCGACGGGATCTTCTTGCTGCCGGGCTATCAGGACATGCCCGGCATGCTGGCGAAGGCGCGCGACGCGGGCGTCCGCCGGATCGTGCTGCTGTCCGGCGGCTCGGCGGCGCTGGAAGACCTGGACAACGCGGTCTCGGCGTACATGACCCTCGCCGAACGCGCGGTCCGGGAATCGGGGCTGGACTGGACTTTCCTGCGCCCGCGCGCGTTCATGGCGAACGCGCTGCGCTGGCTCCCGCAGCTGCGGGAGGGCGATACGGTCCGCGCGCAGTTCCCGCACGTCGCGGCCGCCTGCGTCGACCCGGCGGACATCGCCGCGGTGGCGGCGCGGGCGCTCGCGGGCGGCCACGAAGGACGGATCCACGACCTGACCGGCCCGGTGGCGCTGCGGCCCGCCGACCAGGTCGCGGTGCTGGCCGAGGTGCTCGGCCGGAAGCTGGAGTTCGTCGGGCTCACGAACGACGAGACGCGCGCCGAGCTGACGGCGAGCATGCCGCGCGAGTACGTCGAAGCGTTCTGGGACTTCTACGTCGGCGGAACGCTGGACGAGGCGACGGTGTACCCGACGGTCGCCGAGGTGACGGGCCGGCCCGCTCGCACCTTCACCGACTGGGCCGAGGCGCACGCGGACGCGTTTTCCTGACAGCTCCCGGACAGTTCGGGCGGACCGTTGTGCTCCGCCCGGCGCCACGCCAAGGTGGATCCGGCGTCGGCCGGGAGGGGAAGCGTGAGCGACAAGGAGCGGGCGCGGATCGATCTTTCCGCGGTCCTGGGCGTGGTGCTCGCCGTCCCGGTGGTCGCCAGCAGCCTGCTGGTGCTGGGCCTGCTCGGGAAGCTGCTCTGGCCGGCGTACTTCTGGGTGCTCCCGGCCGGCTGGGCGCTGGCCGGTGCGATCACGTTCGTCCCCGCCTACGAGCACCTCGTGCTGTCCGTGCTGCTCAAGATGCGCGAGCCGAGCCAACGGGAGCTGACCTGGCTCACGCCGAGCTGGGCGGCCGTCTGCGCCGCGGCCGGCGTCGACGGCGGCCGGTACCGGTTGTGGGTCGAGCCGTCGCGCGAGCTGAACGCCTTCGCCGCCGGGGGCCGGACCGTCGCGGTGACCCGGGCCGCCCTCGACCTGGAGCGCCCGGGCCTGGAAGCGATCCTCGCCCACGAGCTGGGCCACCACCTGTCCGGGCACACGCGGGCGAACCTGCTGGTCCACTGGCTCGGGTTGCCGGCCCGGGTGCTGGCCCGGCTGATCCGGCTGCTCGCCTGGGTGGTGCCGCACGTCGGCCGCGTGTTCCGCTCGTTCGGCCGGTCGGCCGAGGTGCTGGTCACCGTGCTGCTCAGCCTGGGCATCCTCACCGCCCTCGCGTTCCTCGACCCGTGGCTGCTGCTGACGCCGTTGCTCGGCCCGGTGCTCGCGTGGTCGAAGCGGCTCGGCGAGTACCGGGCCGACCGGATGGCGGCGCGGCTGGGCTACGGCCGGGAGCTGGCGCTGCTGCTCAAGGCGTGGAACCTGCGGGACCGCGGCGACGAGCGCCGGCTGTGGTCCCGGTTGATGGCCGGGCACCCCGCCCACATCGACCGGGTCAAGCGGCTGAAGGACCTTGGCGTCAGGTTATGAGCACTGTGAGCACGACTTTGCCGGCCGCGCGGCCCGCGTGGAGGTGGCCGATGGCGGCGGCGACGTCGGCGAGGGGGTAGGTCCGGTCGAGCACCGGGGTGAGCTTCCCGGCTTCGATCAGGTCTCGCAGGACTTCGAGGTCTTCGCCGCGCACGCGGGAGACGAGCCCGCACAAGCGGTGCCGGACGAACGGGTTCAGCAGCGCCGCCCGGAACACCCGCTGGATGCCGCCGAGCCACCGGCCGCCGTTTTCGCCGCCGGCGATCACGAGCGTGCCGCGCGGGGTCAGCGCCCGGCGCAGGGTGGTCAGCGAGCGCAGGCCCGCGGTGTCGACGATCAGGTCGTACCGCCGCGCCGCGATGTCCTCGCGCGTGTAGTCGACGACGTGCTCGGCGCCGAGGGTGCGGACCAGGTCCGTCTTGGCGGTGCTGCACACCCCCGTGACCTCCGCGCCGAAGGCCTTGGCCAGCTGCACCGCGAAGGTGCCGATGCCGCCCGCCGCCCCGATGACCAGGACGCGCTGCCCGGGCCGCACGCGGCCGGCGTCGCGCAGGGCCTGCAGGGCGGTGCCGCCGGAAACCAGGACGGCCGCCGCCTGCTCGAAGGAGAGGCGGGCGGGTTTCGCCGCGACGAGGTCCTGCTTCGCGACGGCGTACTCGGCGAAGGCGCCTTCGCAGACGCCGAACACCTCGTCGCCCGGGCGGACCCGCGTGACGCCGTCGCCGGTTTCCTCGACGGTGCCGGCGAAGTCGAGGCCCCGCACCGGCAGCTTCGGCCGGCGCAGCCCGAAACCCAGCAGGCGCAGCAGGTACGGGTGCCCGGTGGTCAGGTGGCGCACGCCCGGGTCGACGCCGGCCGCGTGCACGCGCACGACGACCTCGCCGGCACCGGGCGACGGTCTGGCGGTGTCGCGGAACTCGAGGACGTCCGGGCTGCCGTAGCGGTCTTGGACGATCGCTTTCATGGTGACTCCTCCGGGTACTGGAACACTTCTTCGAGCGGGACTCCGAACACGTGCGCGATCTGGAACGCCGTCTCGAGCGACGGCGAATAGCGGCCCTGCTCGATCGCGATGACGGTCTGGCGGGTGACGCCGATCCGGGCGGCGAGGTCGGCCTGGGTCATCTGGCCGTGCGCGAACCGGAGGGCGCGGAGCGAGTTGGTCACGCGGGTCACCACGGCTGGAAACCTCGGCGGTAGGCGAAGATCCGGGCGATCGACCCGAGGATCGCCGAGAGCGTGAAGGCCAGGTGGACGGCGTTGGCGATCCAGAAGTACGGCGCCTCGGCCATGGCCAGCAGCAGGGCCGCCACGGCGCCGATGACGACGAACGAATGGCCGACGTACTCGCCGAACCGGCCGATCTCGCGATCGCGCTGGTCCTTCCCGCCGTCGCGGGAGATCATCGCGGCGAGGATGCTCGCGACGATCGCCGCCGCGATGGACGCGCCGATCGTCCCCAGCATGGGCGCGATGTAGGGGACTTCGGCCAGTGGCCGCCCGCCGGCCCGGCCGAGGATCAGGACGACGTAGACCGCGTAGCTCGCTATCGCGCAGATCCCGAGGATCCAGGCGCGTTTCTCTTCGTGGGGCACGGCTCGCTCCCGTGTAAAGCAACTTTGACATCCCCAAGGTAAAGCAAAACAGACATCGTGTCAAAGTTTCTTGACATGAGAAAATCTTCGGCGAGGGTGTCCAAGGCGGCGTCGGCCGTTCGTAGTCACCGCGTACGACAACCGAGCCACCGGAGGATCCCGTGAAGTACCTGATGCTGATCAACGCCTCGCTCGACGCGGACGGCGCGCCCACCGGCTGCAGCACGCCCGAGGACTGGATGCTGTTCGACAAGGCCATGAAGGACGCCGGCGTCCACGTCGGCGGGAACTCGCTCGCCGACTTCACCACGGCCGCCGCGGTCCGCGTCGACGAGAGCGGCGAGCGGATCGTCACCGACGGGCCGTTCGCCGAATCCCGCGAGGTGCTCGGCGGCTACTTCGTCGTCGACGTCCCGGACTTCGACGTCGCGCTCGACTGGGCGGCGCGCTGCCCGGGCGCCCGCGACGGCGGGCACATCGTCGTCCGGCCGCTCGCTTCGTACGGGGACTGACGGCGGTGGAGGGGCGGGCGGCGGTCGAAGCCGTGTTCCGGGAGGAGCGCGGGCTGCTGCTCGCCGCGCTCGTGCGCCGGTTCGGCGACCTCGACCTGGCCGAAGAGGTGACGTCGGAAGCCATCGAGGCCGCGCTGGTGCACTGGCCCGTCGACGGCGTGCCGCCGAATCCGGGCGCCTGGCTGATGACGACCGCGCGGCGCAAGGCCGTGGACCGGCTGCGCCGCGACCAGGCCTACGCGGCCCGGCTCGCGGTGCTTCAGGTCGAGGCCGACCGCGCGGCGCCCGCCCCGCCGTCCGACGGCGGCCTGCCCGACGAGCGGCTCCAGCTGTTCTTCACGTGCGCCCACCCCGCGTTGCCCGCGGAGGACCGGACGGCGCTGACCCTGCGCTGCCTGGCCGGGCTGACGACACCGGAGGTGGCGCGCGCGTTCCTGGTGCCCAGCGCGACGATGGGCAAGCGGATCGTGCGGGCGAAGAACCGGATCCGGGCGGCCCGGATCCCGTTCCGGGTGCCGGACGCCGCCGAGCTGCCCGGCCGGCTGCCGGGCGTGCTCCAGGTCGTCTACTCGATCTTCACCGAGGGGTACGCGGCCAGTTCCGGCCCGGACCTGCAGCGGCTCGACCTGGCGGAGGAGGCGATCCGGCTGGCCCGGATCCTGCGGCGGCTCCTGCCGGGGGAGCGGGAGGTCGCAGGCCTGCTGGCGCTGATGCTCCTGATCCACGCGCGCCGCGACGCCCGCACGGGTCCGGACGGCGACCTGGTGCTCCTCGACGACCAGGACCGCGGCCGCTGGGACGGCGCGATGATCTCGGAGGGGACGTCCCTGGTCGAGGTCGCGCTGACCGGCGGGCCCCCGGGGCTGTACGGCGTCCAGGCAGCGATCGCGGCCCTGCACGACGAGGCACCGGACGTTTCCCGGACGGACTGGCCGCAGATCGTGGCGCTGTACGACGTCCTGCGCGGGCTGGCACCGTCCCCGGTGGTGGACCTGAACCGAGCGGTGGCGGTGGCGATGCGCGACGGCCCGGCAGCGGGGCTGGTCCTGCTCGAATCGCTGGCGGAGGAGCCCCGGCTGCGCGAGTACAGCCCGTTCCCGGCGGCCCGGGGAGACCTCCTCGCCCGAGCGGGCCACCACACCGAAGCGGCGGCCGCGTACGAAGAGGCGCTGGCGTTGGCGGGCACGGAACCGGAGCGCGCCCACCTGCGCCGCCGCCTGGCCGAGTGCCCGAAGCCGTGAATGGCCATTGGGGGACCCAGAGTCCTTTGATGGGCCATTCACGGACTTGAGGGCCGAGGGTGCCTTCGCGGCATCCGGCCCGGGCGTGCGGTCACCCGGAACTGTCGGTGGCCCCCGGTAAGCTGGAAACCGGGGGCCGGAGGCCTACGCGGGTGCGCGCAGCGCCGCGACCGCCGGGGCGAACATCGTCGCCTTGATCGCGCCCAGCGTGCCCTTGTCCTTGCCCGCCAACGCTTCGACCCGCTCGGAAGCCACCTTCACCACGTCACCCTCGGCGGCGATCTCGTCCACCAGCCCCAAGGACAAGGCGTCCGCGCCGCCGAACCGGCGTCCCGTCGTCATCGACGCGATCGCCGCCGCCGGCGTCAGCTTGCCCTGGATCAACGCCGCCATCCCCGGCGTGAACGGGATGTTGATGTCCGCCTCGGGAAAGCAGAAGTAGCCCCGATCGCCGCGCATCACGCGGAAGTCGTGCGCCATCGCCAGCATCGCGCCCGCGCCGAACGCGTGGCCGTTGACCGCCGCGACCGTCGGCACCGGCAGCGTCAGCACGCGCGCGAACAGCTCCTGCACCTCGGCGACGTACTCGGCCGCCTTGTCCCCGTTGGCCATGAGCCAGTCGAGGTCGAGGCCGTTCGAGTAGAACTTGCCGCCGCCGGTGGTCACCAGCACGTCGTCCACATCGTCCAAAGTGGAATGGACGCGCTGCAGCCAGTCCGGTGAGAAGCGGTTTTCGTCGTCGCCCAAGTGCAGAACGGTCAAGGTCGGTCCTTCTCTCGAGGGGGCACGGTCAGCACGGCTCGCACGGCGGCGGCCAGCCGCTCCCGCACCAGTGGGTCGGTGATGTCCCGCCGGAAGAACGCGGTCGGCAGGTCGACGACGCAGGTGGTGATCACCTCGACGGCCAGTCCGTCGCCGCGGTCCCACACCCGGCGCGCCAGCCGCACGAGCAGCGCGACCAGGCGTTTGTCCAGCGCGTGCAACGCCTCCGCCAGCTCGTCCGGCAGTTCGGGTCCGAACAACCGGTCGCCCCGCACCCGCAGCAGCATCCGGGCCCCGTCGGGACGCAGCAACGCGAACTCCGCCGGGGTGTCCGCGGCCGCGACGACGGCGTCTTCCGGTGAGGTAGCGGCGTCCACCCGCGAGGTCTGCAGGTCCAGGAACGCGGTCGCCGCGCGCAGCCAGACCTGGGCCAGCACCGCGCTGAGCGACCCGAACGCGTGGTAGATCGTCCCGTTCGGCACGCCCGCGGCGGTGGCCAGGCCACGCACGGTGACCTCTCCCGACGACGCGACCAGCCGTTCGGCGACGTCGAGCAGCGCGTCGAGGTCGTGGACGCGGGGGCGGGGCATGCCGCGACCGTAACAGAACACGTGCTCCAAAACCAGGGCGGTAAGCTGCCGCCGTGGAGATCTGGGTCAACCCGGCGTGCGCGAAGTGCCGGTCCGCCGTGTCGCTGTTGGACGAAGCCGGTGCGCAGTACACCGTGCGCCGCTACCTCGAGGACCCGCCGACCGCGAAGGAACTGAAAGCCGTCCTGAACCGGCTCGGGCTGGAGCCGTGGGACATCACGCGCACCGCCGAGCCGATCGCGAAGGAGCTGGGCCTCAAGACGTGGGGCCGCACCCCGGCCGACCGCGCACGCTGGATCGAGGCGCTCAGCGAGCACCCGAAGCTGATCCAGCGCCCGATCATCACGGCCGACGACGGCACGACGGTCGTCGCCCGCGACCCCGAAACGGTGCGCTCGGTCCTCTAAGGAATGCGGCCGTCCCGGGGCAGCAGCGGGACGTCGAGGGGCACCGTCTCCGGGTACTTGATCCCGGCGCCGGTGTTCAAGACCACGACGTCCTCGTCGCCGGAAAGCCATCCCGACGAGCGCAGGTGCCGCAGCGCGGCGAAGCACGCCCCGCCCTCGGGACAGATGAACGTGCCCTCGAAGGTCGTCAGTTCCCGTTGCGCCGCGAGCAGTTCCTCGTCGGTGACGGCCACGGCGGTCCCGTCCGTGGCGTAAACGGCGTCGAGCACCAGGAAGTCGCCCAGCGCCTTGGGCACGGTGATACCGAACGCGACGGTCCGGGCGTCCGGGAACGGCACGCTCTCCCGGTCGCCCCGCTCGAACGCGGTGACGATCGGCGCGCACCCGGTCGCCTGGACGGCGACGAGCCGCGGCAGCGGACCGGAAACCCAGCCCAGCTCGCGCATTTCCAGCAAAGCCTTGTAGATCCCGATGATCCCGACCCCGCCGCCGGTGGGGTAGAGGATGACGTCGGGCAGCCGCCAGCCGAACTGCTCGGCGATCTCGTACCCCATCGTCTTCTTGCCCTCGATGCGGTACGGCTCCTTCAGCGTCGAGACGTCCTGCACACCCGGACGCCGCGGAACCGCCGCGGCCACGAGCTTCCCCGCGTCGCCGATGAGACCGTCCACCCGGTACAGCTCGGCCCCGGCCGCGACGCACTCGCGCATGGTGATCGCCGGGGCGTCGTCCGGCATCGCGATCAGGCTCGACAGGCCCGCGCGCGCCGCGTACAGCGCCCACGCCGCGCCCGCGTTGCCGTTCGTCGGCATCGCGATCCCGCCGACACCCAGCTCCGCCGCCCGCGAGACGCCGACCGCGGCGCCCCGCGCCTTGAACGTGCCGGTCGGGACCAGGCCCTCGTCCTTCATCCACAGCCGCGAAAGCCCCAGCTCGCGGCCGTAGCGCGGCAGGCGCAGCAACGGCGTCATGCCCTCGCCCAGGCTCACGACCCGCTCGGGGGAGCGCACCGGCAGCACCTCGTGGTAGCGCCACAGCGTCGGCTCGCGCCCGGAGATCTCTTTCGGCGTCACGGCTTCGCGGACGCCGTCGAGGTCGTAGCGAGCCAGCAGCGGGGCACCGGACGGCGAGAGTCCCTGGACGGCGTCGGCCTCGAAGCGCTCGCCGGTCCGGGAGCATTCGAGGTGGCTGAGGAACGAGTACGGCACGGCGCCTCCGGTCAGAAACGGCGGGTGAACGGGAGTGGCTTGCGCATCCGGACCAGCAGCAGGAGCGGTACCAGGACGTAGGGCAGGTTGAACGCGAGGAACTTCGCCGGGTTGCCGGTGCGGAACGCCGGGTCGCCGAAGAACTCGACGCCGAACACGACGACCCCGGTCAGCGTGACGATCATCGTCGCGTAGATCACCGACGGCAGCTGGATCCAGTTGCGCCCGGTCAGCAGCGCGAAGACGAGCACGACGTAGAACGGCATGTAGACGAACGCCGAGAGCCCGGTGACGATCCGCATCCAGTCCGGCGGGTGCATGAACAGCGCGTCGGCGTCGTGGGCGTACCAGTAGTTCGAGTTCACGAAGAAGTTGTCCGACGGCTTCGAGAAGTCGACGCCGACGGTCGGCAGCAGGTCGCTGATCAGCGACGTCACCGTGAAGGCCGAGAACAGCACCGCGAAGAAGACGTCGATCTTCCGGTCCCGCAGCGGCAGGTTCATGAACGCGATCCTAGGTCCTATTGTGAGCGGATGGACGCGCTGCGGGTCTGCCTGTACGTCTTCGCCGGAGTGACGCTCGGCACCTGGGTCATGTCGGTGCTGACCAGGGAGTATTCCTGGGTCGACCGGATCTGGTCGATCGTCCCGGTCGTCTACGTGGCGATCTTCGCCGGCGCGGCCGGGTTCGCCGACGCCCGGCTCGACGTGATGTTCGCGCTGGTCACCCTGTGGGGGATCCGGCTGACGTTCAACTTCGCCCGGAAGGGTGGTTACGCCCGCGGCGGCGAGGACTACCGGTGGGCGGTGCTGCGCGAGCGGATGGCGCCGTGGCAGTTCCAGGTGTTCAACTTCTTCTTCATCTCGCTCTACCAGAACGCGATCCTGCTGCTGATCACGTTGCCCGCGTACACGTCCTTGGAGCACCGGGGCTCGTTCGGCGTGGCGGACGTCGTCGTCGCGGTGGTCTTCGCCGCGTTCCTCGTCGGCGAGACCGTCGCGGACCAGCAGCAGTGGGTGTTCCACCGGGAGAAGCACGCGGGCCGCGCTTCGACGCGGTTCCTGCAGGAGGGGCTGTTCCGCTGGTCGCGGCACCCGAACTTCTTCTTCGAGCAGGCGCAGTGGTGGGCGGTCGCGGCGTTCGGCGTCGTCGCGGGCGGTCTGCAGTGGACGGTCGCCGGCGCGGTGCTCCTCACGCTGCTGTTCGTCGGCTCGACGAAGTTCACCGAGAGCATCACCCGGTCGCGGTACCCGGAGTACGCGGACTACCAGCGCCGGACGTCCCCGGTGGTGCCGTGGCCGCCGAAGCGCGACCCCGCCCGCTCGTGACGGTCGTCGCGGCGCTCCAGATCGGCGCCGGCACCGGCGTGGAGCGGATCCTGGAGTTCGAAGCCGAAATCCGCGGCGCCTCCCTGGTCGTGCTGCCCGAAGCCGTGCTCGGCGGGTACCCGGGCCGGGTGCCGTTCCCGGAGTACTTCCGCGCGGCGGTGGCGGTCCCGGGGCCCGAGACGAGAGCGCTGGCCGGTCTGGCGGCGCGGACCGGGGCGTCGCTCGTCGTCGGCGTCATCGAGCGGGACGGCTCGACGCTGTACAGCACGGCGGTGTTCCTCGACCCCTCGCTCGGGCTCGTCGCGAAGCACCGGAAGCTGGTCCCGACCGAACGCGAACGGCTCTTCTGGGGCCGCGGCGACGGCTCGACGCTCCCGGCGGTGCCGACGGCGGCGGGCCTGGCGGGCGCGGCGATCTGCTGGGAGAACCACATGCCGCTGCTGCGCGCGGCGATGTACGCGAAGGGCGTGGAGATCTGGTGCGCCCCGACGGCGGACGACCGCGACGTCTGGCAGGCGTCGATGCGCCACATCGCCGACGAGGGCCGGTGTTTCGTGATCTCGGCCTGCCCGTACGAGTCGTCCGGTGCGGATCCCTTCCGCGGCGGGAGCGTGATCGTCGGCCCGCTGGGAGACGTGCTGGCGGGCCCGCTGCGCGACGCCGAAGGCCTGATCACGGCATCGATCGGCCTGGGGGAGATCGTGACGGCGAGGAAGAGCCTCGACGTCTCGGGTCACTACGCACGGCCGGACGTCTTCGCGCTGACCGTGGACGAGCGTCCCCGGGACGGCGTCACCTTCCTGCGGTGACGTCCCATGCCCGACCTGGGGAAACGCGTTTGGACGCATCTGGTAACCAAGAGGAATCTTGGTGACTGTTTTCGCAGGTCAGCTGGTCTTTGTCGCGTCACCTCCGGTAGCTTTTGGTAGTGCCTGGTTGCGCGACTTCGTCCCACGTTTCGTCCCACGCGGTCCCACGGCCTTCAGTTGCCTCGGCTCACCGAGAGCGGCGAGCAGTTGGGCGTCTGAGGCCTCGGTCTCCTGGACGTACGCGGCCAGCTCCTCAAGATCAGCGTGGCCCATCTTCCGCTGAACCAGGAGCACATCGGCGCCGCCTTCGACAGCTCGCGTGGCGTAGCCGCGGCGCAACTCGTAGCCGCCCGTCACGTCGATATCGACCTTGGCGCCGGCGCGCTGCATGTGCCTTCGCAGTCCGCTCTGGGTTGCGGGCCGACCATCGATGTTGACGAACAGCAACACGCTCGAGCACGACTTTCCGTCGTAGTGCTCGCATCCGCAGCCCGCCTTCAGGTCGCGGTCCGCGGTCCGCCGGTCGTAGATTTCGCAGGCCAGGTCCGTCATAGGCACTGTCCGGAACTCGTTGTCCTTCGGGATGGGGCGGATTCGCTTGGCGCGCTCGACGTACACGTCGACCACGTGAATCTTCCGGCGCTTCCGATCGACCCGGGTGACATGCAAGCCGGCTAGTTCGCCGGGGCGCATGCCGACTTCCAAGCCGAAGGTCATCATGTCCGCGTAGACGCTGCCGCGCTTCGAGTACTTGCCGCGCATCTCGCCGACCTCGGCGGCCGTGACAAAGGGCTTCGCCCTCTTCGGGACCTCCGGAAGCTTGATCCGCACGCATGGGCTCGCGTCGAGGATTTCGTGATCGACTGCGGCATTCATGATCAGCCGGAACAGCCCGAAGATCTTGCGCACGTACGCCGGCCCCATGCCTGGTCGCACCTTCAAGTCTGTGGCGACCCATTGCTTTACCTCGAGCCGCTTAATTCCGTTCAGGCTCTGACCGCCCCATTTCGGCTCGAGGTACAACCGGTAGAGGCTGGCCTCCTTTTCGGGAGTGTCGGACTGGAATGTGCGGTCTTCGCGCAACTGCTCCCACCAATCACGGAACAGTGTGCCAGCCGAAAGCGTGCCGTCCGAGGTAGCGGCCCGGCGCTTCGCTTTTGCCTCGGCGTCTACCGCTGCTTCCTTGGCGTCGGATTTGCGGGGAAACGTGCCGGGTACACGTTGTTTCTTTCCGTCCGCATCGACAAAAAGACCACGGTATCTACCGCTTGGAAGTTTTTCCGTGCTTGGCATCGCCTGCCTCCGAATCAATTTCCACGCCGGCGAAGCGCGGAGACTTGTCGACGTTTACATTTCCCTGCTCATCGAAAATCACCCAATCGTTGGCGGATCCGGAGAACGCCAGTTTAACAAGAATCCCGACCGCATCGTTGATGCGGCTATCTTGGGTGAAGGGTGACAGGCGGGTAATCAGAGAGATCATCAGTTCTCGATCGGAGAGTTGCTTCCGCTGATCTCGAATGGTGTCGCCGAGCGTGTTCGCCCCCTTCATGCTCAGAGGGGACGCGTGGAACTGCGCTTGTCCGAGCAGGCTTTCAAGGTCGTCAAGCCTGGCGTGGGCATCGAACATCGTTCCATCCGGCAGGTCGAACAGCCTGTCGAGCTTCGACCAGGTCGTGCCCCGCACCGGCATCCCTGCCTCGACGCGCAGATAAGTCTTGTAAGCCAGGCCGGCCTTCTTCGCCGCTTGAACCGCGCTCAGCCTGAGGCGAACCCGTTGTCGCTGGATGGCTTGACCGAACTCAACCTCGTTCGGATCCGGCCCGCTGTCGTAGACACCTTCAGCATTGACGTCATCAACATGCTCGGTCACGGCCGCTACCGTGACACAGAGCGGATGGGTATGTCTAGGACTCTCTGGGTAGGTACCGGAGAGTAGTCAGCTCGATTGGGCCGAATGGGTGAATGTTACCCAGTTGTTGGATACAGATGTGTAGAAACTATTGCCTCAAGCTGGGTCCGCCTGTTTACCTCGTATGACCGCGACGGGGAGTCGGTGGTATCCGAGAGGCCAACCATGGTGACAGACAACGAACGACCGATGAGCGTGGCAGAAGCGGCCTCCTATGCTGGCTGCCACTCGAAGACCATGCTCGCTGCGCTACGACGTAGGGAGTGTCAGGGATACCAGCGCCGCGCCGGCTGCGTCTGGCGCATATACCCCCGCGATCTCGACGCCTGGATCAGGGGGGAAGCACCCTCGACACGCAAGGCTGCCTGACGCGAGCTAGTTGCCCACATCTCCTCAATAAGCAAGGCGGCCCCCGGCGGTGCTACCACACCGGCCGGAGGCCTCAGATCGGAACGGAGCTCCGACCGTCATGAACAAGGATGCACGGACCCTGCAGAAGTTGCTCGACCGGGCTGGCATTGCCGCGCCGACCACCACCGTTCACCCGGACTGGAGCGGCATGGACGCCGCCGAAATTGAAGCGGCCGCAGACGCCCTGATCGAACAGGTGTTCAAGCCCGCCGACGAGACCGGTGTTCGCCACGTGAAGCCGTCCGCCGAGGTGATCGACTTCGCGGCCAAGATGGACACCTTCGCCGACCGCTTCTGGGTGACCCTCGGCGACTGGCAAGCCTTCGCGACCCTGGCTCGGGAGGTCCTGGAGACGGGCGGCTCCGGCCTGTGGGACCTCGTTGCGCGTCGGGCATACCGACGGGCCGACGACGCGGACGTCTGGGTGCCGGACCTGGCTCGACTGATCGCGGTTCTCGACGTCTGGGACCGACTGCACGCGGCCGCGCTCCGGGGGGCGGCCCCGGGCGAGCTGGAAGCGATCGTCACCGTGGCCGCTGGCAACTTGTACCCCGGCGATCGACTCGACCTGTTCGCATGGGTGGGCTGGCTGCGCGTGATCGCCCCGCTGATCGGCGACGGCGACGCGGCGGAGGGATACGCGCGTCACTGCCGCTGGCAGGCGCGGTACGGACTGAACTGAAACCCCCGAGAAGCACGCGACCGCCCCGGCCGTCAGGGTCGGGGCGGTCGCTTTGCGCTGCCTCGGCGCCCCTCCGATCGCTAATGATAGAAATGAAACGCGGGTAATTGTCGTCACCACTGATTTGTGATTTGCCTGCTCTGATCATTATCCGACCGTGTAAAGCCGACTGAGTTATATGTACTTTTGAAACTCGGCATTGCTATTGCTTTCGGCTGGCCGTCTACTTAAGTGGACGGCACCGCCACACGAAAGCGTCCGGCGGAGCCACACGCGAATCCCTCAAGTAGAAGGCTTCTTCATGTCTACTGCGAACACCGGCAAAACGGGTGCACTGGACTTCATCGACGCAGCCACGGACCAAAAGAACTGGCCGGGCCGAACGTCGACGAAGCTAATCGAGTTCCCTCCGACGACAGCAGGCCATGCTGCAGCCGCGCACTGGCGGAACACCTGGGAAGACGCGCTCTCCGCGTGCCACAGCGTCACGCCGGGGCAGAAGATCCTCGGACTGGCACTCTCTCGGCGAGTCAAGCCGCTGTCGCCACAGGTATCCGTCGCTGCCAGCGAGCTGGCAAGGATACTGCACCGATCGAAGTCGGACCTGATCAAGAGTCGAACCGCGCTGATCGAACAGGGCTGGCTGATCGTCGTCGCCCAGTTCGGGAACAAGATCATCCTACAGCTGAGCGTGCCCGCCATGTGCCTGCCACGACCAACCGGGCGCATCGCGCCCCCGCGAGCTGGCGTCGACACGCCCACGACCGTCGAAGGCTGCCGCCCCTGCCAGATGCGCAACGCGCTCACCGGCGGGCGACCCCTGATGCCCGGCGGCACGATCGCGGACAACGATCCGGGCAGCCGGTTCGCCGATCAGCTCTTGACGCGCGACCAACTGGCCGCCATGCCGGAGCCTGACTGGACCGACGGGCTCAAGCCTGACGTGACCGACGATTCCAACGCCGCCGCGCGCTGGCGCGACCTCCGCTGCCGGGAGCTCGCGGAGACCATCCCAGCCGAGACGGGGCGCCGCGGCCGGAAAGCCTTCCAGTCGGCCCTAACGGCGAAGCTCCACGACGACGGCATGACCGTCGAGCAGGCGGAGCGGGCGATGGCTTGGGCAGGGCTTGCGTGACCACCGAGGAGACGACAGAGTTGAACGACATTCTGCGAGCCGCGCTGGCGTGGCACGCTGCAGGCGCCTCGCTGGTCCCGGTACGCGCGGACGGCTCGAAGGCACCGGCGGTCGACTGGAAGGCATTCCAGACGGAGCGGGCCGACGAAGCGCAGCTTCGCGAGTGGTTTCGGGATGGCGCGAACTACGGGCTCGGCGTGATCACCGGCGCTGTCAGCGGCGGCCTGGAAATGCTCGAGGCGGAAGGCAGGGCAATCGGCGTTGCCGCCGAGTTGTCGAACCACGAAGAGCTCGGCAGTATCTGGAACCGCTTGACTGCCGGATATTTGGAAGCCAGCCCTGGCGGCGGCGTCCACTTCATCTACCGCATCGAGGGCATGGAAGTCCCCGGCAATACAAAGCTTGCTCAGCGCTTCGCCGCAGACGAAGAGCTGACATCGGACGAGGTCGCCCGGCTCGCAAGGACGGGCGTGCGGGCGAGGCGGGTGCTCATCGAGAGCCGCGGAACTGGTGGTTTCGTGGTCGTCGCTCCATCCGGCGGGACGGTGCACGAGACCGGACGGCCCTGGATCAACGTGTCGGCAAACCGCGACGGCATCCACCCGGCGATCATCACGGCGGATGAGCGAGAGCTTCTATTCGGCGTACTGCGCGCGTACGACCAGATTCCGGCACCAGAGCCTATTCCACAGCGGCCGCGGCCGCCTGCGTCAGTCGGGGACGATCTCAAGCCGGGCGACGACTTCTCTGCCCGCGCGTCGTGGGCCGAGATCTTGGAACCTCACGGCTGGGTTGCAGTCGTGCACCTTCAGAATCGGACGCTCTGGCGTCGACCGGGAAAGCGTCGCGGTGTCTCCGCGGTAACCGGCGGAGATCTCGGCGACTTCATGACCTGCTGGACTACGTCGTCCGAGCTGCCCGACAACACGGGGCTGTCGAAGTGGCGCGTCTACGCCATCTTGAACCACGGCGGGGACTTCTCGGCGGCGGCGTCCGCCTTGAAGCAACAGGGCTACGGAGCCGACCGG
Organism: Amycolatopsis sp. NPDC005961; assembly: GCF_040629235.1. Lineage (NCBI taxonomy): Bacteria > Bacillati > Actinomycetota > Actinomycetes > Pseudonocardiales > Pseudonocardiaceae > Amycolatopsis > Amycolatopsis sp. NPDC005961. The sequence continues at coordinate 186,690 of NZ_JBEXVF010000013.1, forward strand.
CCGCTGTCGCGGGACCCCCTGCCCGGCTACAAGGACTTCAGCGAGTTCGTCGCGCCGTCCACGCAGTCCGCGGAGCAGCCGGCGACGGGGGAGGCGTCCGCGGCCGAGCAGCAGCTGTCGCCAGGAGAGGCGCGCGAACGCGATATCGAGCGACGCGCCGAAGAGGAGCTGCGGAGGCTCGAGGCCAAGGAACGCGCGAAGCGCCGGATGCTCGCGAAGCAACTCGAAGGCCGGTTCGATCTGGAGAGCGTCATGATCGACGCCGCGGACCTCGACGTCATCGAGGAGCTGCCTTACTTGGTCGCCGACTTGTTGCCCGAGTCGGCGACGACGTTCCTGGTGGGTGAGTCCGGCGCGGGAAAATCCTTCGTCGCTACCGCGATCGGCCTGGCGGTGGCGACGGGACGGATGGCCCTGAACAGGCAGGCTAATAGGAAGGGTCGGGTGCTCTACATCGCGGGCGAGGGGCAGAAGGGCCTGCGCCTGCGCATCCAATCCTGGCTGAGCGCGATGAACGAGACCTTGGAACCCGGAGCCTTGCGTCTGGTACAGGCGTCGCCACAACTGGTTGACACGGCGGCCGTCGAACAGCTGCGGAGGTTCGTCGAGATGCACGAAATCGACCTGGTCATCGTGGACACCTTGGCCCGCTCGAACGTCGGGGCCGACGAGAACTCGGCACAGGACCAAGGCGTCGCCGTCGCGGCCCTGGACCGCATCCGGAGCGGCTACGAGCCCTGCACGCTGCTCGCCGTGCACCACGCGGGGAAGGGTGGCCAGTACCGCGGCAGCACGGCCCTCAAGGCAGCGGCGGACACGATGATCTCAGTGACGCGCGAGGCTCCCGGCGAACCGATCGTCGTGACAGTCGTGAAGCAAAAGGACGGAGAGGAAGGCGTGGTCGGCCTATACGACTTGTACGACGCACCCAACGCCCCGTCCGCCATCCTGGTCAGCCATCAGGCGCCGTCGCACCCGCGGGGGTACTGATGCGGCCAGAACTGCTCTGCGACGTCGTGCTCACGCGGGCGCTGCCGCGCCGCGATGACGACCCGGTAGACCTCGAGTACCGGGAAGCGCTGGCGCTTGTCCTCGACGACGGACGGGCCGAGCGCGTCGACGGCTGGATCGTCCGGGCTGGCGAGGCGTCTCCGTCCACCTCGGGCGGTCCGGAGCTGCCCGAGGTGGTCACGCCGCCCGCCGCGACCATCGAGGCGTCCGCGAGGCGAGGCCGGACTGTCACCCCCGCCGTCAGCTACAGGGCGTGCAGCGACGAGTACAGGCACCGGCGGGCCATCTGGCACTCGAAAGACCTGAAGGGTGTCCCGAATGGGCCGATATGCGCGCTGGCACTCAGTGACGCGATGGGCCGGGCGCCGAACCACGACTTCGGCAAGCCACTCGAGTTCGCCTTGACGCTCATTGCCGAGGATGCCGGCGTCGGCGTTTCAACTGCCCGGCGGGCGATGGATCAAGTCGTGCGGCTTGGCTTCTTCCGACGGATCGACTACGGCTATGGCGGCCGCGGCGGCTCGAAGTCAGCGATCTGGGTTCCCATCGTTCCGGCCTGGTTTAGAGGTTAGGTAAGCCTCATTGACCGTCATCTTTGCGCTTCAGATTGACGGAGACTTCTAATAAAAGCACGGCCTAGCGGCCCCTGGCTGCCGCCAGGTCCGCCAGTCCGATTTCGGCATGACGACATCTTGCAGATATGTGACAAGCGAAGCCGCCGCGAACTTGCACGCCGGACGGAACAGCAACACATCTTCCGCGTCGAATTCACATTTATGTAATCGAGGTACCCTCATGCTTCTTCTAGACGATCTTCGCGACCGTGTGCGCAAGGCGGTGGCGGATCTGGTCGAGCCGGTGACGGTCACGCTTCCCCGCGACGATGGCAGCTGGGTGAAGGGCGTGAACGTGTCGCTCATCGACCAGTTAACCGAGGCGGTCGCCACCGGCCTCGAGCGTGGCGGCGGCCGGCGTAGCGGCGGCCCTGGCCTGCCGATCTGCGTCGCGGCCGTCGACTTGTACGCCGAAGCGTTCGACGACTTCCGGGCACCTGGCTTCACGCTCAAACAGTCAATCGAGGCGATCCCGGCGACCCTGGCCGGCATCGAGGACATCGCGGTTCTGACCCGCGGACTGCGGATGCTGCAGAAGCTCGAGGCGTCCATTGAGCGCCTGTTCGCGCCGGTGAAGAAAGTCCCGCTTCACGGTGCCATCTGTCCGATGTGCGATGCGGATTCAATAGTCCGTGATGATGAGCTCGGGGAGAAAGTCCGAATGCCCGCACTGGTTGCCGACACGGTGAACGGTGCGGAGTGTCGCAACTGCAAGCAGTCATGGTCAGCAGAAAATCTAGAAATTCTCGCTCAGCTATTGACACTGGGTAAAGAGTAATGAGAGACTTGAAGAGCTTCGACCTGTCACGCCTTCTTCCAGGTCAGGGTGAGCCGCGGCCTCGTCGTCCAGCGGGCTCCCCTTCAGGCGAGGAATCCCGGACTGTTGAGGGACGCGCCCGGGATTCCTCGCCTCTCAATAACTCGTCCGTACCCGCGCGCCGATTCTGCGCCACTGATCGACTCAATTCGAGGCAGTCAAGGGCCGCGCTCGCGGACGAAACCAAAGAGAGCTTGGCCGCCGGGTCGCCCATCACTCCAACACTGGGCGACCCGGCGGTCAGTCACGCTTGCGGGGGCGCGCATGAGGTCGGATCGAGTCTGGACAGCCTGGGTGCTCGCCGTCGTCGGCAGCTTCCTCGCCCTCGAGGTTCCGGCGCTCATCCGCGGCCGGCGTCAGCCCGGCAAGGGCGACGACACCTTGTCCCACTGGCTGCGCGGCGTCCTTGGCACCCGTCCCGGCGAGCAGAGGCGGCGTCGATGGGCGTGTGGCGCGGTCTTCGCCGGCTTCTTCGTCTGGCTGGTCGGCCACGTGACGCTGAACTGGCGAGGCTTGTGAGCGCCCCCGAGGCGACGGGGCCGCCGCGAGATGTGCCCATTGATGCCGAGTCGATCCGCGTGGCTATCCACGCCGCCGAAGACGGCATCGACATGGCTTTGGAAACCGAGGACGTCGCGGAGTTCATCGAGCTCACCGACTGGCGCAGGCAGCTCCGAAAGGCGCTGACCCTGCTCGAGAGCGAGGACTGATGGCGGCGCACAACTGGCTGCTCGACGACGAAGGCGAAGTCGACACCTTCGCGGCCGAATGGGGCGAGGACTGCTACGGCCCCCAGTGCCCGACGTGCAACGAAGTCATCTGCTGCGCGCACGCCGACGACCCGGAGAAGCTGGCCGACAGGATCTTCGCCGACTGTCCGGGGGCGGCGTGATCGGATCGAGCACTGACCCGGAGTGGATCGCGACGGTTCATGAGGCTGCGCGGGACGCAGCGCTGCTCGGCGTCGCCTTGTCCGAAGAGGACGTCACCAACCTGTACGCCGAGTACCTGCGAGGCAGGGAGAGCAGCGATGCCTAGCCTTCCCTCGCTGCCCGGCGGCACGCCGGCCAAGAGCTCCACGGCGGCCGGCGGCGTGACCATCGTGGTCGTCTGGCTGCTCGGCCTGTTCGGCATCCCGGTTCCGGCTGAAGTCGCGGTGACCATCGCGGTCGGCCTGATCGGCGCAGTCGGCTGGGTAGCCCACCGCTTCGGCCCGAAGCGCCAGCCTGATGCCGCGAAGCCTGTCGAGGGCGAATGAGCGGGCAGGGACAGCGCCGCTGCAGCGTCGACGGCTGCGGCCGTGAGCCTCGCTCGAGGACGGCCGAGCTCTGCTCGGCCCATTACTTCCGCGTGCGGCGCACCGGCAAGACCGGGCCGGCGGAGATCTGGGACCGCAAGGTCCAGCCCTGCCGCCTCTTCGACGAGTGCGGCCGCGATGCCATCGGCGGCGGTCACGGGCTCTGCAACATGCACTATCAGCGGGTGCGCTCGCACGGCGACCCCACGATCGTCTGGCCGAACGTCTGCAGTGGTGCCGAGCATCCTCAGTGGGCCGGCGATGACGCCGGGTATGGCAGCGTCCATGAACGTATCCGGGCGGAGCGCGGTCCGGCGACCGACTACCCCTGCCGTGCTTGCGGTCTGCCGGCGCGGTGGTGGTGCTACGACGGCAAGGCGCCCGACCAGCGGCCCAGTCCCAACGGTCCCTACAGCTACAACCTGAGCCACTACCGCCCGCTGTGCGGGCGATGCCAGGCGCTCTACATGCTGGGTGAGCTCGATGAGCGCCAGTTCTCAGCGACGCCCTGACAGTCGGCTAGGGCGGTCGGGATACCGGTGGCGTCAGCTGCAGTTGCGGGTGTACCGGGAAGAGCGGCTGTGCTGGCTGTGCGGCGAACCAGTCGACCAGCAACTAGACCAGCGACACCGACTGTCGAAGACGGTGGACCACCTGATCCAACTTGACCATGGTGGTCCACCGCTCGACCGCGGTCTAGCTCGCTTGGCGCATCGATCGTGCAATACCGCGCGGTCGAACAGGTTGCGCGGCCTGGCCGCCGAGGACTGCGCGTGCGTGCAAGGGCTGCCGTGCGCGCGGCTTGACCCGTACTACCCACGTGGCTACGTCTCCGTTGACCCGGCGAGCGTGTGAGGTTGTTACCACTTGCTGGGCCCGACTGAGCGGACGCGATACGTAGCTTCGTCTTTGTTGAGACGTCGGATGCGATCAACATTTATTCCTGATTGTTCGAGGTAGTAAACCACTTTATCAGGTTCCAAATCGCCGCCCAGGTTGACGGTGATAACGACCCCTGGACTTGCTGCGGATTTGAGCTTGTTCATGTCGCTAAGTAGCGCAGTGTACGCGCTAGTCGCAGTCCAATCATTATTAGATTTGTGTCGCTTGCGTGAGCGGAAGCGCGCAGCTATACCGTCGAAGACGGCGGTAACCGTCTGGTCCGCGACCCAGATCAGACGTTCGCGGTACGGCACGCGTTCAAGTTCGCCAATCAGCTCCGGTCGTCGTTCATCGTCACGAGGATAGACAAGCAGGATTAGGCGCAGAATCAATCGTGGACACAGGCCGCACAAGACGGCTGCGCCGACGACGGCACCCAGGCCGTAGGTGGCGATATCGCCTAAGACCTCGCCCATCACGCCGTCCCGAGGTTGAAGTCGACGCCGCGGAACCGCGGATCGAACTGAGCCCGACCCAGTAGTGCGCCAAGTTCGCGAACTCCGTCGTCGGTCACGAGGTAGTACCGGCGAGGTGGACGCCCCGCTGACTCTTCGGGAGTCTCCCAGCCGTCACTCAGCCAGCCGAGTTCGAGC